>JAFVRA010000152.1 GCA_017504545.1 Clostridia bacterium
ACTGCGCATTTTCTCTTTGCATCTGCAAAATATTTGTTCACTCAAAACTGCAAAGCACCCTCCGGCGTTGAAATTTTTGATGGATTTAGTCAAAGCGAGTTGAAGCAAGATGCCGATCTTGCAAGACGAGATTTGGCGAAAGACGCAAAAATTGCTCGCCGCAGGGCGTATGCGTTCGACTCTCTTCGGCTATATCAGCCGTTGAGACAGTTATCGTTTACGAGAATGACAGCCGTGTATGCGGGGATCGTGATAGTTCCCTCACAAGTCTCGGGAGCTGCCATGACCGATGTGCCGTTGACTATCATATTCCAACTGCCGCTGAGGGTGTAAGTCATCGCCTCGCCCGTGGGGTTAGAAACGATGAGTGCCTTACTACCGCTGTGGTTATCAAGCGTGATAGCCGCCTTACCGTCTCCGAGAGAGGTGTTCGCGGAGACCGCTGTATTGAGCGTTCTGAAAATATCATAGGTCTTTCTTACGCGGATAAGCTCCTGATAGTAGAGCATCATCTCGTATTCATTCGTGCCTTCCTTGAGAACAGACCAGTTGATATTATTGATAGCATCGCTCGACTTATAGCTGTTTTCATCTCCGTCCTTAGTGCGCAAGATCTCCTCGCCCGCCTGGAAGAATACAGTACCCTTGGAGATCATCAAAAGCGTTGCGCCAAGGCGGTTCATAGCGAGTCTTTCCTCTACGGTATTATCGCCGTTGGAAAGGATAAGCTTATCCCAAAGGGTATTATTGTCGTGCGCGCTCATGTAGTTAACTACCATGCCGTCCTGAACCGTCCAGCTCATGCCCGTACCTACGCCGCCCTTGATACCGAAGAGGACAGACGGGAAAGAACCGTTGCCGTTGCCGCTGATATATCCCTTGGACGTAGCGGTGAATACGCTTCCCTTAAGACCGTCGCGAATAACGTCGTTGAATACCGCAATACCGCCGACAGCTCCCTCGAGAGGCTCTATCTTGCTGATCTGCGACTGATTTGCCATAGGACTTCCGTCAATGGTAGAGCCCATAGTCCAGCCCTCGCCGTAGATGATAGCCTCGGGATTGATCTTATGAACGGCGTTCTCGACCTTCTGCATCGTTGCAAGGTCGTGCAATCCCATCAGGTCAAAGCGGAAGCCGTCGAGGTCATATTCCTCTGCCCAGTAGCCGACAGAATCGACCATAAACTTACCGAACATATAACGCTCAGACGCGGTGTCGTTTCCACAGCCCGAAGCCGAGGAGTTTGCGCCTGTTGCGGTGTATCTGTAATAGTAATAAGGAACGATCTTGTTGAAGGAGCTGTTTGCGTCGTAGGTGTGGTTATAAACGACGTCCATAACTACGCCAATGCCTGCGGCGTGAAGTGCCTGGACCATCTGCTTATATTCCTTGATTCTCACCTCTCCGTCGTAAGGATTGGTAGAATAGCTTCCCTCGGGAACGTTGTAGTTCTTGGGATCGTAGCCCCAGTTGAACTGACTGTCGGGGTTTGCCTCGTCAACCGTTGCGTAGTCATATACGGGGAGAAGATGAACGTGGGTAATGCCGAGCTTTACGAGGTAATCAACGCCAACGCTCTGTCCGAACTCGTTTACAAGTCCGCGCTCGGTGAACGCGAGATATTTGCCCTTGTACTGAGAGGATGCGATCTTGTTTGAGAAGTCTCTTACGTGGACCTCCCAGATAACAGCGTCGGAGTAGGTCTCTATGCCTGTGGAGAAATCAGCTCCCCATCCGCTCGGATCTGTGCGGGAAAGATCAACGACCATACCGCGATTACCGTTAAGTCCTGCCGCCTTTGCATAGGGGTCAACTGCCTCCTGTGTGCCGACAGAAGTGGTAACGCTATAGGTATAATACGTGCCGTGTCCGCACTTTGCGGTATAGGACCAAACACCTCTCTCGCCCTTGGTCATTTCAACGCTCTCATAAGCCTCGCCCTCGTGTCCCGATGTGAAGAGATTGAGCACTACGCGGGATGCCGTGGGAGCCCATACCTTGAAGGTGGTGTTCTCGCCGTTTATAGTAGCGCCGAGATCGTTTCCGTCATAAGTGAAATTATCAATAAAATATTGGCTGTCGAAAATGCTTGTGGGCACTACCGCCTTTTCTCCGTATCCTTCAATTACCACGCGGTAGTTCTTGGAGATATCGAGCGTTTCCTCGACCTCAATGATTCCGCTCGTAACCTCTTTACCCATATTGCTGATGTCGAGGATGGTAAGCTCCTTGTCGCCCTCGTACACCTTTACCTGCTTGTAGCCTGTTATCGCGGTTTTAGGGGTAATATTATATTGGATCTTGTGGAAATCGGTCATTCCCGCAAGAGTAAACTTCTTGATCATCGTAAGTGTTTTGCCTCCGTCGGTACTTGTATACTGCGCCGCGTCGCCGCTCTTAAGATAAATGAAAGTTTCCTCTCCCTCTATCACAGCAAAGCGGTCCTCACTTGTGGCATCCTTGGTAGCCTCGCCCCAAGAAGAGCCTCCGGGCTCGGAGCAATCCGTACGAACGATAAATCCTATCTGCTCAATACCCTCGGGAACGTTAAGAACGACCTTTGCGCCGTAATCACAGGGATGCATAGCGTAACCGCTTCCCTCTTTGCCGTCCCACCAAGCCCAGATATCACAGTTTTCGATAACACCGGGATGAGACCAATAGAACGTGATCTGATTGTGTCCGGGTTCCTTCGGGATGGTGTACTCACCCTCGGGAATCTGCCACTTGTCCTCGGGAACCTCTTCTCCACCATCGTCCTCGGTAGGCTTCTCACTGCTATCGTCGGTAGAAGGAGTCGTAGCGTCGTCCTTCTTATCACTCGGATCTGAGCAAGATGTCAGGAATGCCGAGAAAAGCATAACAGCAAGGAGAAGAAAAGAAATGATGCGTATGTAAGTCTTTTTCATAAATTCACCTCATTATTATTTATCTGGATCTTCATGAAGATCCAGTTTATTTTTATTTATTTTTAGCGGGAGCCGTGGAATCTCGGAATATCGGCTCGGTGTGAATGGTAATGCGCTTTGTCTTGTTGCCCTTGATCGACTGACGAAGCAGTGTGAATGCGTTCTCGCCAAGAGAAATAAAATCCTGCTTTACGGTCGTCAGAGAGGGTGTAAAGTATCTCGCGATATCAAGATTATCAAATCCGCTTACCGAAACGTCCTCGGGAACGTGGAGTCCGCACTTTTTAAGACCGTTGATCAAGCCGATAGCGATCAGGTCGGACGCGCAGACCACTGCCGTAACTCCCTGCTCAGCAAAATAATCAGCCGCATCAAGACCGCATGCCTCGGTGTAGTTGCCGTAACGCACATAATTGCTGTTGAATTCGATCTCGCCCTCGATCAATCCGATCAGGTATCCCGAAAAGCGTTCACGTGTAACGATAGAATCCTTGTCTCCGCCCAAGAATCCGATCTTTCTGTGTCCGAGACTGATAAGATGCTCGACGATAGACGCCACCGAGTTGATGTTATCACTGCTGATGCAAGCAACTCTGGGGTTTTTGACGTACGAGTCCATCAGCATAGTGGGGATATTCGTCGTTTCAAGCTCCTTCATAATCGCGCTGTTCAGCTTGATACCCATGATCATCAATCCGCAAAAGTTGTTTTCCTGACAAAGCTTTTTAAGATTCGGGGGTGTCTTGTCAGAGCAATGCTCGATCACCACCTCGTAGTGATATACGTTGGCGGCTTGCTGAAATCCCGTCAGCACGGGATAGCCGACCTGAGAATTACTGTGAGAATCCATATTTTCAAACAACACGCAAATGCGCTTCGACTCTTGGCTGCGATGCAATGAAAAACCGACCGATCTGGCGTAATTATTCACGCGGTTGCGAGTATCTGCGCTTACGTCGGAAGCGTTGTTTAGTGCCTTGGAGACCGTACTTGCGGAAAGACCGAGCTCCGAGGCGATTTCTTTAATCGTCATTTCGCTTCTCCTTTTTGAGTTTTTTCGAAACACCGAGATCGGCTTTCGAGCACCGATTTCGATTAATTTCAGCTTCTTTATATTCTCATTATACCATATTTTTTGCAGTTTACAAGATTTTTTTGAAAAAACATTGAAAAAATCGAATTTTTTTCTTTTTTTAAGAGGATTTTAACTTTTTCAAAAATAGCTACTTGACACAATACGGA
Organism: Clostridia bacterium; assembly: GCA_017504545.1. Lineage (GTDB taxonomy): Bacteria > Bacillota > Clostridia > Oscillospirales > CAG-272 > HGM12713. Next base: position 4,155 of record JAFVRA010000152.1, read on the forward strand.
AAATATGATAGAATATAAACATTCGAAAGTTTTCGAAATTAAATCAGTCAAAGGAGTATTTGAGAATGCAAGAGCGTTACGCAGGAATTTTGTTACCCGTCACAGCATTACCCTCTCCGTATGGAGTAGGAACGTTGGGAGCTCAAGCAAAAAATTTCGTAGATTTCCTCGCAAATGCCAAGCAAAAGCTATGGCAGGTGCTTCCGTTGGTACCAACGGGATACGGAGACTCTCCCTATGCTTCCTCCTGTGCCGTAGCGGGCTCTCCTTACCTTATTGATATAGATGAGCTTATCAAGCAAGGCTTACTTACAAAGGAAGAGGCAGAGGAATATTCTTGTGCCTCCTCGGATAAAAATATCGGACGCGTGAACTACGAGGCGCTGTTTTATCGCCGTATCCCTCTGCTCAAGATCGCCTTTTCCCGCTTCGACCGTGAAGTTCCCGAGTTCAAAGAGTTTTTGAAAAAGGGCGAATACGCCGACTTCGCGGCATTTATGGCAATAAAAGAGGCTCACGATTGGAAAGCGCTCTCGACCTGGGAAGAAAAATATCGCACTCGCGACGAGCAGGCTCTCGACGAATTCCTTTCCGCAAACGAAGATACAGTTCTCTTCTGGCATTTCACACAGTATGAGTTCTTCCGTCAGTGGAACGAGCTGAAGGCTTATGCAAATGCGCGTGGCGTAGAGATCATGGGAGATATGCCTCTTTACGTTTCCGAGGACAGCACTGAGGTCTGGGCTCATCCCGAGCTCTTCTTGCTCAACAGAGACGGTGTACCTACCGAGGTTGCGGGTGTCCCCCCGGATTATTTCAGCGAGGACGGTCAGCTTTGGGGCAATCCTCTCTATAATTGGGAAAGAATGAAGCAGGACGGCTATGCGTGGTGGACCGAGAGACTCAAAAAGGCACTCACTATGTACGATCTCGTTCGCATCGACCATTTCCGCGGCTTTGATCGCTTCTACGCTATTCCCGCAGGCAACGAGAACGCAAAAATCGGACGTTGGTACGACGGTCCTAAGGAAGAGCTCTTCAAGGGCAAGGAGGATTGGAAGATCATCGCAGAGGATCTCGGGATCCTCGACGACGGTGTATATCGCCTGATGCGAAATACCGGATACCCCGGCATGAAAGTGTTGGCGTTTGCGTTTGACGGAGACCCCGCTAACGAATATAAGCCCTACAATCACGGTGAAAACTCGGTCGTTTACACAGGTACGCACGACAACTCCACGTTTATTGAGCTTTTGCAGGATATGGACGAGGATACCCGCAAGGCATTTTACGACGATCTCTCATCCGAGTGCAAGAGAATGGGCAAGCGATTTACCTACTCTTCCGAGCAGATCGACCAGCCTGAAACGATGCAGCGTGCAAGAGAGGCTGCTATCCGCATAGCATACGCAAGCCGCGCAAAATTCGTGATCCTGCCCCTTCAGGACGTTCTCGGAACCGGCGCTGAGTCCCGTATGAACTGCCCCGGTGTCCTCAGCGACCGAAATTGGAGCTGGCGCGTTGAAGAGAAAGTGCTGACCGAAAGATTGGCTAAAAAGCTTGCCGATACGGTCGCAAAAGCAAACAGATGATCACTAAAGGAGTTACTAAAGATAATGAACAACAAATGGATAAAAACAGTCGAGAGTCTTCTCAAGGCAAACAGCGGCGTTGATATGCAGCACGCATCCACCTCTGCTATTTACCACGCAGTCAGCCGCGCGACGATGGCTGAGATCGCAGATACCTGGCAGAAGTGCAAGAACGCTCCCAAAAAGAGAGTTGGCTACCTTTCCGCAGAGTTTCTCGTAGGTCGCGCGATCTTCGCAAACCTTTACAACCTTGGCAAGCTCGACGAGGTGAGAGCTATTATGACAGAGCGCGGTGTGGATATCTCCTCCTTCGAGGATATCGAGGACGCCGCTCTCGGAAACGGCGGTCTCGGCCGTCTTGCAGCCTGCTATCTCGAGTCAGGCGCTACCGTAGGCATTCCGCTTGACGGCTACGGAATTCGTTACAGATACGGTCTTTTCCGTCAGGAATTCGAGAACGGCTTCCAGAAGGAGTGCGCAGACGATTGGCAGCAGCACGGAGACCCCTGGAGCTACAGAAGAGACGACGAGAGCGTGCTCGTAAAATTCTCGGATTTCACAGTAAGAGCAGTTCCCTACGATATGCCCGTGATAGGCTACGGTGGAAAGACCATCAACACCCTCCGTCTGTGGCAGAGCGAACAGCCCGACAGCTTTGATTTTGCGGCGTTCGACAGTATGCAGATCGACAAGATCGCAAAGGACAACATTCGTTGCGAGAGCATCAGCTACGCGCTCTACCCCAACGATTCAACTGAAAAAGGTAGGATCCTAAGATTGCGCCAGGAATATTTCTTCGCATCGGCATCTGTACAGGATCTGATCCGCAAGCATAAGCAAAAGGGACTTCCTATTGAGAAGATCAACGAGTACGTAGCATTCCAGCTCAACGATACTCACCCCGTATTTGCCATTCCCGAGTTTATCCGCCTCGTTATGCAGGAGGGTATGCGCTTCGAGGACGCTTTCGTTCTCGCACGCTCGGTATTCAATTTCACGAACCACACTATTCTCGGAGAGGCGCTTGAACGTTTGGACATGAAGCGTGTTCGCAAGCTCCTCCCCAAGATCGCCAAGATCCTCACAATGATGCAGGCTCGCATCGAAAAGGAATTCCCCGACGGCAAGCTCTTTCTTATCAAGGACGACACCGTCCACATGGCGAACGTGGCTATCTATGCGGGTAGCAAGATCAACGGTGTTGCGGCTCTGCATACCGAGATCCTCAAGAAAAGCACCTTCCACGATTGGTACGAGGCTTATCCCGAGCGATTCCTCAACGTTACGAACGGCGTAACTCCTCGCCGTTGGCTCGCTCTTTGCAACCCCGAGCTCTCTGCGCTGATCACGGAAAAGATCGGAGACGGTTGGCAGGCAGATCTCGAGCGCTTGAAGGAGCTTGAAAAGTATGCGGACGACCCCGAGGTGCGCCGCGCGTTTGCCGAGATCAAGCATCTGAAAAAGGTACAGCTCTCCGAGTACGTTTACAAAAAAGAGGGTGTTCTTCTCCCTCCCGACTTCATCTTCGACGTACAGGCGAAGCGACTTCACGAGTACAAGCGTCAGCTTATGAACGCTTTTTCCATCCTATATTATTATTTCCGCATAAAAGAGGGCAAGGAGAAGGACTTCAAGCCCACCGCGTTCATCTTTGGTGCGAAGGCAGCTCCCGCTTACTACAACGCTAAGGGCATCATTAAATTTATAAACGCGATCGCCGACAAGGTCAACAACGACCCCGACGTCAACGATAAGCTCCGTGTTGTTTTCGTAACCGACTATAACGTTTCCTACGCTGAAAAGATCATGCCCGCGGCAGATATCTCCGAGCAGATCTCGATGGCAGGTATGGAGGCAAGCGGCACGGGTAATATGAAGTTCATGCTCAACGGAACAGTAACCCTCGGCACGATGGACGGCGCGAACGTCGAGATCTGCGAGGAGGCGGGACGCGAGAACGAATACATCTTCGGCGCAACAGTCGAAGAGGTCAAGGAGATCAAAAAGAATTATAATCCTTGGGCTATATACAATTCCGATCCCGAGCTCAAGCGCATCGTAGACACGCTTGATGACGGCACGTTTGACGATCAGGGCAGCGGTATGTTCAGATCCGTTAAGGAATCACTCTTTGGCGGCTGGAGCGCAGACCACTATCTCGTGCTTCAGGATTTCAGAGATTACGTTCGCGCCAAGAGTGAGCTCAATCGCGATTACGGAAGTGAAGAATTCCTCGCAAAGTGTGTTCGAAACACCGCGAACGGCGGAAAGTTCTCGTCTGACCGCTCTATTCTCGATTACGCCGAAAACGTTTGGAAAGTGTGATTTTGAAATTTTCGAAAAAATTTCGAAAAAATTGCGCAAATTGCACAGAACAAAATCCCAAAATTGTGCATTTAGTGGAATTTTTCAAATCCGCTTGACTTTCCTTTCCATTAGTTGTATAATATAATTGTAACTTGCTTTTTGTTGCACCCGAATGTGTAGCAAAAATATTAACCCCTAAAAAATTTAATAAAATAAGGAGAAAGAAAAAATGAAAAAGTTCTTATCTGCATTCGCACTCATCATGGTGCTTGCAATCTCCCTCTCCTGCTTCGCAGCGTGCTTCTCTGAAACACCCGAGGAGCCCACTGACAAGCCCACTGACGAGGCTACTGACAAGCCTACAGACAAGGTAGAGGAAGACAACAAGGTAACCGTGTCCTGGTATCAGGGCAGCAAGCTTCTCAAGGAAGAGAAGATCGACAAGGGATCCAAGGTTACTTCCTGGACTCCCGACGCAGTTGAAGGCAAGGACTTCTCCGGCTGGTTCGCTGAGGCTTCCTTGACACAGGAATTCAACTTCGACGCAGCTATTAACGAAGACACCGACATCTTCGCTAAGTTCACCAGCAACGTATTCGTAGAAGACGACAAGTCTTACTACCTCATCGGTACAGGTTCCGGTGATATGAAGAAGAGTGGTTGGAACCATGAGAACTCCATGGCTAACCTCGTTATGACCAAGGCTGAGAACGCTTCCGCTAACGTTTATGAGATCGAAATTCTCATGTACGCAGGCGACGCATTCCAGATCTGCTACGGTGGAACATACGACGGTCAGGTTGGTATCGGTTACGTTCCCGGCGTTGAGTACGCTGACGGTACTAACAGATATGACCAGAACACCTACACCGCAGCTGACAAGAAGTTCGCAACCGTTAAGAATGCCGATGGCACTGTAGTATTCGAGGGCCACGACGAATTCAACAAGGAATACTGGACCTGGAACATCTTCCTCGCGGAAGGCCAGGACGGTGTATACAAGATCACCTACACAACTTACCCCGATCATCCCGCTGATAACACCATCACCTTCGAGCTCGTAGAGAAGAAGGATGCATTGGTTGAGACTCACGATATGTACATCTGCGGAACAGTTTCCAACTGGGACTTCAGCGACGAGTTCAAGATGACCGCTGACGACACCAAGGAAAACTTCTCCTTCCTTCTTAACATCTCCGAGGATGCAGAGATCAAGCTCCGCAACAAGATCGGTGATGCTTGGTTCGGCACAACAGCAGACGCTTCCGCTGAAGGTCCTTGGACCCTTGGCACAGGCGATGCTAACCTCGCTCTTAAGGCAGGCGTTTACAAGATCGCTTACAACGTAGAAAGCAACACCGCAACCGTTACTCCCGTTGCTAAGTCCTTCTGGCTTGCAGGCGTAGTTAACGGCGGCGCTCACTGGAACTGCGCTTCCGGTATCGAGTTCGAGCAGGTTAACGACACCACCTACAGAGCATACTACACCTTCGTTGAGGCTGACACAGATGCTTCTTGGATGACAGGCTTCGTTGGCGCTTGCAAGGCAGTTTACGGCTACGCAGGTTGGGATGCAGACTTCTGGTTCGGCAACGAGACCAACGGCGACAACGTAACTGTTGATTCCTACGGTCTGTACGAGCTCGTTCTCACACTCAACGACGCTGCTGACCTCTCCAAGGGCGGCGTACTCAAGGCTGAAAAGCTTGAGGGCTACTTCCTTGTTGGTACTATCGGCGACGGCGACACATGGAGAGCAGAATCCCAGAACAAGATCGAGGTTTCCGGCGACGCAGTTTCCACTGAGTACACATGGACTCAGAAGGACAACGCTGATTGGCTCGGCGCTGATCAGATCTCCGCTGTTAAGATCATCAAGGTTGATGAAACCGGTGCTGTTACCTGGTACGGCAACGAGACCAACGGCGACAACGTAATCATCCCTGAGGTTGGCACTTACACTATCGCTCTTAACGGCGAAGTAGTAACCGCAACCAAGAAGTAATTAAAAATACACCAAAAACCATTGCGGGGCTGGGCTTTGCCCTCCCCGCATTTTTAACACACCTACACAAAATAAGGAGAAAATTTATGAAGATCATCAAAATTCTTTCCCTTGTACTTGCGTTGCTGATGCTCTGCACAGCATTTGCCGCTTGTAACAATAACAGTAGCGACAATACAAACAACAATAGCAATAACAACAGCAACAACTCTAACAACAACTCCAACAATAACGCAAATGGCGGTCCTAAGGAAAAGATAACCCTTACCGTTTGGGGCTCTCAGGAAGACCAGGAAATGCTCAAGGAGATGTGCCAGGCATACGCTGAGGCTAACCCCGACAAAGAGTACAAGTTCCTCTTTGGTGTTCAGGGTGAGGGCGACGCAGCAGACAAGGTTCTCAACGATGTAACCTCCGGTCCCGACGTATTCTCTTTCGCAAGCGACCAGATCAACAAGCTCATCGCGGGCGGCGCACTTGCTCGCGTTGGCGGTGAAAATGAGAAATATGTAAAGGAAAACAACTCCGCAACCTCCGTTGATGCCGCAACAATTACCGTTAATGGTCAGGATCAGCTCTTTGCTTATCCCTGCACAGAGGACAACACCCTCTTCCTTTACTACGATAAGTCTGTTATCGGCACAGATAAGGTAGATACCCTCGACGAGCTCCTCGATGCCGCACACGCTACAGGCAGAAAGGTTCACTTCAAGCTCAACGACGACGGTTGGTACCTCTCCAGCTTCTTCTTCGCATATCCCGAGCTCGCATATCAGGTTGCATACAACGACAGCATGACAGAGACCGGCGTTTCCATCAACTACAACAACGCTCAGGGCCTTGCAGTAATGAAGGCACTCGTTAAGTACGTAAATCACCCCGCACTCGTTATCCAGACAGACGATAGCAAGCTTGTCGCAGGCTTCACACCCGATGCAGACGGCAATGTTGAGGTAGCAGCAGGCGTTTCCGGTACATGGAATGCACAGGCTGTTCAGGATCTCCTCGGCGACAACATGGGCGTAGCTAAGCTTCCCACAGTTGAGATGGGCGGCGAGCAGAGACAGCTCACCACATACATGGGCTGCAAGCTCATCGGTGTAAACGGTTACAGCCAGAACAAGGGTGAGGCTCACAAGCTCGCTCTTTGGCTCACCAACGAGCAGAACCAGCTCAAGAGATTCGAGACTCGCGGATTCGGTCCCTCCAACAAGACCGTTGCGGCTTCTGAGGCAGTTGCTAACAACCCTGTTATCGCAGCAGTTATGGAACAGGCTAAGTACAGCCGCGCACAGAAGAGCGTTCCCGGTAACTACTGGACTCCCATGGGAGCTTTGATCACTCCTTTCATCGAGCGCAAGGAAGCAGGCACTCTTGCTGACTACACAGATGCAGAGCTTCAGGAGCTTCTTGACGCACTCGTTGCTCAGATCGCAAAATAATATCTCTTTTTTCGGGGACTGTTGCATACAGCAGTCCCCATATTAACTAAAAGAAGGAGGTTATCAATGAATCTCGATTATTATCGACTGACACCGTGGCAACGGTTCATCTATAAGATCTCGCAGTTTTTCAAGAATATCGGCAAGGGTATCGTAGGCTTCTTTGCTCGTATATTCCACGCTATCGCCGGATTTTTTATCGGAATCGGACGCGGATTCAAGGAATTCGGTCAAAACTTCTGGTACGGCGACGCTCTGACGAAGTCCTCTCACTTTATAATGGGACTCAGCCACCTTTTCCGCGGTCAGATCGTTCGCGGTATAATTTACTTGTTGCTTGAGACTGCTTTCGTGCTCTATATGGTATTTTTCGGTGGCAATTATCTTGCAATGTGCTTTGAAAACTTCTTCGGCGGCGGCAACATAGGTCGCGTCGAAACATACGACTTTTGGAATGAGGACGAGGGCGTTTACGATAAAATAGTCGGCGACAACTCTTTTTTGATCCTTCTGTACGGTATTCTCACACTTTTCGTTATCATTTTCTTTATTATTTGCTACGTAGTCGCAACAAGAGAGAGTTACGAGCTTGAGCAGTGCCGCATCATCGGTAAAAAGCCTCAGAACTTCAAAAAAGACGTAAATAATCTGTTGGACAACAAATTCCACATCACCCTGCTCTCTTTGCCTATGGTGGGCTTGTTCGTCTTTACGATAGTTCCCTTGGTAACGATGATCCTCATCGCATTTACCAACTACGATGCGTCGCACGAGGTACCTCAGCATCTTTTCCAATGGGTAGGCTTTGACAACTTCAAGGAGCTGTTCTACGGCAGCTCAAATCTCGGCGCGACCTTCTGGCGAGTGCTTGGCTGGACGCTTTTGTGGGCGGTTCTCGCAACCTTCACAAGCTACATATTTGGTATGCTGCTTGCTATGCTCATCAACCGCAAGGGCATCAAGCTCAAAAAGCTTTACCGCACACTGTTTGTCGCAACGATCGCCGTTCCCCAGTTCGTATCTCTTTTGATAATGTCCAAGATGCTTGATACGGGCGGCGGAGTTCTCGGCTCGGGCGGCGGTATCATCACCCAGATCGTAGAGCAGATCTTCGGTTACCACCTCAAGTTCGGCATCGACATCAACACCACGCGTATCTGCATCGTTCTTGTAAATATGTGGATCGGTGTTCCCTACAGTATGCTGATGTGCTCGGGTATCCTTATGAATATCCCGAATGATCTTTACGAATCCGCACGCATTGACGGAGCTTCTCCCGTGCGCCGATTCTTCAAGATCACTCTCCCCTATATGCTGTTCGTTACAGGTCCTTACCTTATTACACAGTTTATCGGCAATATTAACAACTTCAACGTTATTTACCTTCTCAGCGGCGGCGGTCCCGGCGACCTTATGCTCTACACCGACGGCGCGAAGGGTACCGACCTTCTTATAACCTGGCTGTATAAGCTGTCTCTCGGTATAGACCGAAATTATAAGCTGGCATCGGTGATCGGTATTCTCGTGTTTATAATTTCCGCTGTGTTCAGTCTTATTGTTTACAATAAGTCCTCGGCGGTGAAAGGAGAGGATAATTTCCAATGAGTAAACAGATCAAGAATGAAATAAAGGTTGATCAGAACACTCAAGAGCTGACCAACTGGCAGAAGATCGATCAGCTGGAAGCAGAGATCGAGAAAAGCAAGAAAAAGAAAAAACGTGGCGGCGGTATGCGCTTCAGAAGGATCTTCGGCGACACCGTAGGACAGGTAGTTCTCACCATTCTCTCTATCATATGGATCATTCCCCTCTTCTATCTCTTCGTTCAGTCCTTCCGTAAGGAGCCCGGCGCGTGGTCGCCTACCTTCTTCCCGCAGGAGTGGACACTTGATAATTACAAAAGACTTTTCACAGAGACGAAGTTTTTGCAGTGGTACGGCAATACGCTTCTCATCGCGGTCTGCAGCTGTGTGATCACAGCGATCTTCGTGCTTTCGGTAGCATACGTTTTCAGCCGTATGAAATTCAAGGCAAGAAAGCCGATGATGAACGTTATGCTTATTTTGGGTATGTTCCCCGGCTTTATGAGTATGTCGGCGGTATATTTCCTGCTCAAGATACTCCTGCCCAACAACTATCAGTCGCATATAAGCCTGATCATCGTTTATTCCGCAGGCGCGGCTCTTAGCTACTACATCGCAAAGGGATTCTTCGACACCGTTCCGAAATCTCTCGACGAAGCGGCTCGCATTGACGGCGCATCCCGCTTCAGAACCTTCTATAAGATCATTCTTCCCTTGAGTAAATCCATTATCATTTACACTATCCTCACGTCCTTCATCGCGCCCTGGTGTGATTACATCTTCGTTTCTTACATCATGTCGGGCGTGCCTGACACGGGAATGTACACCGTTTCTCTCGGTATGTATAAGTGGCTCGAGCGTGAAATGATCCAGCAGTACTTCACCACCTTCTGTGCAGCCGCAGTTATCGTGGCTACACCTATAACCGGGCTCTTCATGTGGTTGCAGAAATACTACGTTGAGGGTGTAACCGGTGGAGCAGTAAAGGGATAAGGAGGAGCGAATGAAAAAATTTCTTTCCATTCTTCTTTTGATCTCTGTTCTTCTTTCCTCTCTCGCTCTCAGCGCTTGCAACTCCGATACTCCCGAGGACACAGAGGAGAATACGATGGAGAATACAGAGCCGGAGAATAACGAAGACGAGGTAAAGCTCAATATTATCGACGATAGCTACCGCAACTGGTACGAGATCTTCGTTTACAGCTTTTACGATACCAATAACGACGGTATCGGCGACCTCAACGGTGTTACCGCAAAGCTTGATTATATTCAGGAGATGGGCTTTAACGGCATCTGGCTGATGCCCATTCATCCCTCCCCTACCTACCACAAGTATGACGTAACCGATTATTATGCAATCCATCCCGATTACGGCACGCTCGATGATTTCAAAAATCTTGTAGCCGAGGCTCACAAGCGCGGAATCCGTGTTATTATCGACCTGGTTGTCAACCACACGAGCGACAGCCACCCGTGGTTTACCGAAGCTTGCAGTTACATCCGTAAAAACGGACAGCCGGGTGGAGAATACGGCGATTTTTACAATTTCCGTAACACCGACAATAATGCCTATCATAAGATCAGCGGAACGCAATACTCATACGAGGGACAGTTCTGGAGCGGTATGCCCGACCTCAACCTCAACAGTGAGAACGTGCGCGCGGAGATCAAAGAGATCATGAGCTTCTGGCTGACCGATTGCGACGTAGACGGCTTCCGTCTCGACGCTGTTACAAGCTATTACACCGGAAACCTGCAGGGCAATATTGATTTCCTTTCCTGGCTGAACACCGAAGCTAAAAAGATCAAGCCCTCGGCTTACATCGTCGGCGAGGCTTGGGTAAGCGACGACTACACGATCGATCGCTACTACGAGAGCGGATGCGACAGCTTTTTCCTCTTTACAGGCGCTCAGGCGGGCGGAAGCATTGCAATGGCAGTCAAGCAGAGCAACGGCAAAGCAGTCGGTGAGCTGTTTGTAAAGCTTCAGGAGACCTACGGAAATGCAGTTCTCGCTCCCTTCCTTGGCAACCACGACACTATGCGTCCCGGTAGCTTTATGCCGGGTATGGAGAATGTCAAAATGGCGGCAGGCGTGCTTTCAATGATGAACGGCGGCACATTCGTCTATTACGGCGAGGAGATCGGTATGATCAGCAAGGGCGGAAACAGCTCCGACCCCGCAAAGCGAATCGCAATGAAGTGGGAAGCAAAGAACATCTACGAGGGCTGTTGCTATCTCCCCCCCGAGAACACTCCTGTTGACGAGACCTCCTATTACTATCCTTCGGTAGCCGAACAGATGGCTGACGAGAACAGTATCATCAACTACTACAAGGAGGCTATGGAGCTTCGTAACCGCTTCCCCCAGATCGCGAGAGGCACCGTAACCTATCATCCCGAAGGACAGAATAACTACATTTGCGTAATTACCAAGGAATATCAGGGTGAGAAGATAACGATAGTTTTCAATATGGATACCTTCGACCAGACCGTATCGCTCGACAAGGATACGCTTGGATATACCGAGCTCGTTGGCACGCTTTTGGCGTCGGGCGGAGAAATTTCATTCAACGAAAGCGGAGAGCTCGTTATGCCGCCGCAATCGATAGCAATCTTTAAGTAAGGAGAAAATATTATGGCAAGCTTGTCACTAAAACATATTTTCAAAGTATACGACGGAGGCGTAAAGGCAGTCAACGACTTCTGTATGGACATTGACGACAAGGAATTTATCGTATTCGTCGGTCCTTCGGGTTGTGGTAAGTCTACTACACTTCGTATGATCGCGGGACTTGAGGAGATAACTGCGGGTGAGCTTCGTATCGATAACGAGATAGTTAACGATTTTGAGCCCAAGGACAGAAACATCGCAATGGTGTTCCAGAACTATGCTCTTTATCCTCACATGAGCGTATATGAGAACATGGCGTTCTCTCTGCGCACGATTCATATGCCCAACGATCAGATTCACGAAAAAGTAATGGAAGCGGCAGAGATCCTCGGCATCACCGAGTATCTCCAGAGAAAGCCCAAGGCTCTTTCAGGCGGTCAGCGTCAGAGAGTTGCGCTCGGACGTGCTATCGTCCGTCAGCCTAAGGTATTTCTTCTCGACGAGCCTCTCTCTAACCTTGACGCAAAGCTTCGCGCGGCAATGAGAGCGGAGATCTCCCGTCTGCACGAAAAGCTCGGCACGACCTTTATCTACGTTACACACGACCAGGTAGAAGCTATGACCATGGGCTCGCGTATCGTAGTTATGAAGGACGGCTTCGTTCAGCAGATCGATACCCCCATAAACCTTTATAAGTACCCCGACAATATGTTCGTCGCAGGATTTATCGGCACACCTCAGATGAACTTCTTCGACGGTACCGTTACCAAGACGGGCGACGACGTTCGCTTTGCGCTTGATTGTGGCACTAATATCGACGTTAAGTATATTCAGGCTGATAAGATCCCCGCGAAGTATATGGACGGCGAGCACAAGATCGTGTTCGGTATTCGTCCCGACGACATACGTGTTTACAGTAAGAACAATTACAACGACGGCGCTTGGGCTCCCGCAAAGGCAGTTGTCAGCGTAGTTGAGGTGCTCGGCGGAGAAACTCTGATCTATGCTAACCTCAATCTCGACACTCCCGACGCTCAGAGCGGCGCGATCATCATCAAGGCAGATCCCGATACCGAGGTTCGCCGCGGTGATATTATCGACATTGAGATCTCCCTGCGTAAGTTCCACGTCTTTGACAGAAACACCGAAAAGAGCATCCGCAGAAGAATTCCCGAGGAGAACTTCATCAAGGCGTCTATCAAAGGCGGTGTGCTTAGCTTCGAGAACCAAAGCTTCAAGCTTCCCTCGGCGATCAAGTGCGAGAGCAGCGACGCTTCCGAAATCTCCATGCCCGTCAGCGCACTCACTCTCGGCAACGGAGACGGTCTTGCAAAGGTTCAGTGGATCGAAAGCATCGAGGGACAGACCCTCTACTTCCTCAAGGTCGGCGAGCTTACGCTCTTCTCTCTTGAAGCAGGCGGCGCAAGATTTGCGATCGGCGACGAGGTCAAGTTCGACATCGACTTTACACAGGTTGCGAGCGAGACACTCGGCATAAAGCCTCTCTCCTTGACCAGTACGCTCGACGGTATCTTTACCAAGGAAAAGGACAAGTCCCGTAAGTTCTACCATTTCTATATGAACATCGGAGACGCAAAGCTTGTTCCCACCAGCAGCATCTGCGAAAAGGTATTCGCTTGCAAGGGCAACAAGATATTCCACACACCGCTTGAGTATATAGTAAAGGCGAGTGATCTGACTGTCGTTTCTCATACCGATGAGGCAAAGAATGCGCTCCTCGGCAAGATCCTTGAGATACTTGACTACGGAAAAGCAAAATATGCCGTTATCGACATATACGGTCAGAAGCTTATCGCTACATATGACGGCAACGTCGGCGACACCGTTGACGTTTGCGTTCCCGTCGAGGCTGTAACCATTAAGGATAAGTCGATCGATATTATCATCGTCTGATCAAATAAATACAGTAAAAACAGAAAAAGCACCCGGTTCTCTCTGCATTCTTAGCGGAGAAATAGGCAGGCACATAAATTTCGGCAGAGAACTTGTTTTCTCTGCCGATTTGTGTTATAATGGGACTAACAAAAAGCCTCCCTTGTGTAAAGGGAGGTGGTAGCCGAAGGCTGACGGAGGGATTGGTTCTGTTATTAATTAAAGTATCAATGCACGAACTCAAAGAGTTCGTGACGCGTCGCAAGCGACGCTACAATCCCTCAGTCGCTAACGCGCCAGCTCCCTTTACACAAGGGAGCCTTTGGAT
>JAFVRA010000153.1 GCA_017504545.1 Clostridia bacterium
GGTGAGGATATAATTTATAAAAAAGAGTTTTCGGTACCGATGAGGTGTCCGAAAACTCTTCCTTAGAAAATTATTATCCTTTTAATTCACGCCACGGGTCGTCGTGGGCGCCGACCCCTACCAATTTATATTTTCCCTTCATTAAAGTTCTTTGGCGCCACCCTTTCTTTTAAGAAAGGTGGCAAAAATACTCTAACCCTAACTAACTTTTACTTCCCTGCCAAGAGGAGCGCGAATAGAGGAGCTTGTCTATGTCGTTGATGACGGCGACTTTCTTGCGGCTCCAATCGGGCGCGAGCAGGTCGTCTGCCATTCCGTCGCCCGTAAGGCGCGCCACAACGGTATCGGGCGGTAGGAGCTCTATAGCATCGGCTACAAGCGCAACGTATTCGTCCTTTTCAAGTGGAGTATATTCCCCGCGCTCGTATATCCGCGCCATTTCGGTATTTTTCAGCACGTGCAGCAGATGTATCTTGACCTGATCGGGTGCAAGCGCGGCAACGTCGCACACGGTCTTCATCATATCCTCGCGACTCTCGCCCGGAAGTCCGAAAATGATATGCACGCAGATCTCTATCTTATCTGACGCCTCGCGCAAGCGGCGGTATCCGTCAAGAAAATCGGCGTAGGTGTGCCCTCTGTTTATTATTTCTGCCGTCTTATCCGACGAGCTTTGAAGTCCGAGCTCGACCGTAAGCACGGTGCGCTCGGCAAGATCTGCAAGATACTCGCACACATCACGCTCAAGGCAGTCTGCGCGAGTCGCTATATTTATACCCACCACTCCGTCAAGGAGAAGCGCGCGCTCAAACGAATCCTTAAGAAATTCAAGCGGCGCGTAGGTGTTAGTGTGCGCCTGAAAATAGGCGATGCAACGCTCGGTGCTCCACTTTGACGAGAGCTTTTCGCGCGTCAGTCGGTACTGCTCCTCGATCGGCAAGAGCGGACTTTCGGCAAAGTCTCCGCTTCCCCGCCCCGAGCAGTAGATACAGCCACCAACGCCGCATCTTCCGTCTATATTCGGGCAGGTCAGACCGATATCGAACGGGATCTTTGCGACCTTTGCGCCAAAGCGGCGGCGCAAATAGTAATCGTAGGTATAGTAGCGCTTGTTGCTGTCGGTGTTCTTGTATGGATTTTCACTTTTTTGAGTGAGCTTTCTCATAGGTTCTCCTTTAGAAAATTAAAGAAATCAATTTAATCCAATCACCCTCTCAGGCGTCTTCGCCGCCAGCTCTCCCAAAGGGAGAGCCTTTTTGCAAGTTAGCTTCTAACAGCCAAAAGCCTTTTTGTGAAAAAAAACGATGGAATTTTTTTAACGCGCCAAAGTCGAAGATTCGAAAAAAATGGTCGCAGTATCAAAATAAAGGCTCGCCCTTTGGGAGAGCTGGACGCGTAGCGGCCTGAGAGGGCTTAAGAAGCAAAATCAAAACACCACTATAAGCATTCCGTCTTTAGTGGTGTTTTGTGTTTTCTCCGCTAAAGCCGCAGAGTCAAATTCGATTTTATTAGTACTTTATGCCGCAAGATATTTTTCAATAACCGCAAGGCGCAGGCATACCGTGAATACCTCCATAGCCTTTCTCAGATCCTCGTTTGAGGGGAAGGTGGGGGCGATACGGATATTGCTGTCGTAGGGATCCTTGCCGTAAGGGTAGGTCGCGCCGACCTTAGTCAGCACAACGCCCGCGTTCTTACAAAGCTCGTAAGTGCGCTTCGCGCATCCTTCAACCGTGTAAAGACTGATGAAATATCCACCCTTGGGGGAATTCCAGCGAGCCGCGCCCGTGCCGTCAAGTGCAGACGAAAGCACCTCGTCAACTATCTCAAACTTGGGGCGGATAACGCTCGCAAGAAGCATCATGTGCTGCTTGATGTTCTCCGCGTTTTTGAAGTACTTGACGTGTCTAATCTGATTTATCTTATCGTATCCGATGGTCTGGATGCCGAGTATAGACTTTATCTGCTTGAGATTTGCCTCGGATGCCGCAAGAAGCGCAACTCCCGAGCCGGGGAAGGAGATCTTAGAGGTCGAAGCGAAATAAAGCACGCGGTTTTCTGTTCCATGCTTCTTACAGCACTCGAATATATCCGCGAGGACGTCGCCGCCCTCGGCGTAAAGCTCGTGAACCGCGTAAGCGTTGTCCCAGAAGATTCTGAAATCAGCCGCCGCGGTAGGCATTGCCGCAAGGCGCTCAACGGTTTCGTCGGAATAGGTGTATCCGTCGGGGTTTGAATACTTAGGACAGCACCAGATTCCCTTTACCGAAGCATCACTCGCCGCAAGGCGCTCTACCTCGTCCATGTCGGGTCCCGTGTGAAGCATAGGAACGTATATCATCTCGATTCCGAGCGACTCACATATAGCGAAATGGCGGTCGTATCCGGGCGCGGGGCAGATAAACTTGATCTTGTCAAGCTTGCACCAAGGTTTCTCGCTTCCGACAACGCCGTAAAGCATAGCGCGAGCGACAGAGTCATACATAAGCTTGAGAGACGAGTTTCCGCCTATAAAAAGATTTTCTACGGGAACTGCGAGAAGGTCGGAGAAAAGTCTCTTTGCCTCGGGAATTCCGTCGAGAACTCCGTAGTTACGGCAGTCAATTCCACCCTCTGCGATACAGTCGTCAGCACTTGAAATGCAATCGAGCATTCCCGTCATAAGATCAAGCTGTGTCTTTCCGGGCTTGCCTCTTGAGAGGTCAAGAGAGAGTCCCTCTCCCAAAATAGCCTTATACTCAAGCTCAAGCCCTGCCTTGAGTGCTACCAATTCTTCTTTTGTAAGTTGCGAATACTGCATATTATCCTCCGTGGACACTAAAGAGCCCATTTTTCAGGGCGTTTTTTCACATCCCGTATATTGTACCACACAAATCGCAAAAAAGCAAGAATTATTTTAAAATTTTGCAAAAAAATTATATTTTTACTTAATTAGGGCTGATTTTCCCAAAATCTACGAATAATCTCTGCAAGTGAACTTGCATTTCCTGCATATTGAACGCCCTGCCAATGAGCAGGAAAGAGGGCGCGGTATTTGGGAGTTGCGTATCTGTCGTCGGCGAGAACGACGATGCCGCTGTCGTCAGCGGTGCGGATAACTCTGCCCGCCGCCTGAAGCACGTTGTTCATTCCGGGATAGGTATAAGCGTAGTCGTATCCACAGCCGTCGTCGCTCCGCGTGTCAAAATACTCGCGCACGATATTTTTCTCATTTGAAAGGCCGGGAAGTCCCACGCCGAAGATGATAGAGCCGATAAGTCGGCTGCCCGGCAGATCAACGCCCTCCGAGAAAACTCCTCCGAGAACCGCAAAGCCGATTCGCAGATGTCCCTTATCTTCCTTGAAGGCAAGCAGGAATTCATCTCTCTCTGCGGCGCTCATGTGCTTCTTCTGCACCACCGTCTCAACTCGCGGATATTTTGCCGAAAACACCTTATAGGTCTGCTCGAGGCATTGATAGGACGGGAAATACGCCATATAGTTGCCTGCCCTTGAGGTAACAGATGCGGCAATTACCGTGGCAAAGCGCTTCGCGTTGCTCTCGCGCTCGTCAAAGCGTGTATTGACGTAGTCAGCCACGGCTACGCAAAGATTATCGGAGCAGAAGGGCGAGGGGAGCGTAAGGCTCTCGGAGCTCTTGCCGCCGCCGAGCACGTCGCGAAAATAGTCGGGGGGCGTCAGGGTAGCCGAAAACATTACCGCGCCGTTTGCCCTGCAAAGCAGAGAATCCAGAATATCCGAGGGGTTCAGGCAATATATCTTTATCAGCACGTCGCCGCCCGATATTTCGGCGTAAAATCTGAAATTGTTGTCGAAATAGTCGCTGACCGTGAGAAATCTTCCGCACTCGTAGGCGAGCGGAGACAGAAGCTCGTATATCGGATCGTCGCTATTCTTGCGAAGCCAGAGATCACACTTTTTCTTAAAGGTCGTGAGCGCAGACATAAGTCCCTCGGGGAGTGAAGCGCTTATGTAAAAGCCTCTGTCGTTGCCGTTCTCGTCACGCGTCAGCTCGTCGCGGCAGAGCTTTTTAAGTGAGCGCATAGCTATAGCCACGGGAGAAAGAAGCTTTTCAAGCTCCTCGCCCACGCGCTCGTCAGCCGATATTGCGGGGATTATCTGCTCAAAGGCTGAGCAACGAAGCTCGGACGAGTACATATCCCGCGCTCTGTCTGCAAGATTATGCGCCTCGTCAACGAGAAAGGCGTAGCGTCCGCTCTGTCCGTCAGAGCCGAAATATCTTCTGAAATATACCGACGGGTCAAAGGCGTAGTTGTAGTCGCATATTATAATATCACAAAGCTCGGAGAGATCGAGCGAGAGCTCGTACGGACACACTCTGTACTTTCTTGCCATCTCCTCGATAAGTCCGCGCGAATATCCTCTGTAGCCCGAGAGCATCTCGCGAAGCGCACCATCAACTCTGTCGTAGTAGCCTCTCGCGTACTCGCAGATCTCAGACGAGCATTTGTTCTGAGCACCAAGTACCCGTTCTCTGCACGGGCATATCTGCTCCTTTGCGGTGATTATCACAGTCCTCGTTTTAGCGCCTGCCGCAAAGAGCTTTGCCGCCGCCGAGAAGGCTTCCCTTCTCGTTGCGGTCTTGGGCGTAAGGTAGAAAATCTTATCGTAAAAGCCCTTGCCGAGCGCTCTTATCGCAGGGAAAAGTGCCGCGATGGTCTTTCCCGTGCCCGTGGGCGCCTCAACGAAGATGCGCTTTCCGCGCCTGAGCGCCGAGTAGCAGTCTCTTATCATTATCTCCTGCCCCTCGCGAAGCTCTCCGTAGGGGAATACGGCGTTCTCTGCAGAGGCAAGCACCTCGTTCTCGCGCTCGATGCAAAGCCTTGCGCGATATGAGATCTTATCTATCAGCGAGAGATAAAAGCTTGCAAGCTCCATTCTCGCGAAGCTGTAGTGAAAATATTTCAGCCTTTTAGTATCTGTGTTATAGTAGCTCACTCTTGCCTTAACGAAGGGAAGATCCTCCTTGATGCAAAAGAGATAAGCCGTACATTTGAGCATACCGAGAGTAAGCTCGTCGGGCGGAAGCATCGCCGCTCTTCCCTTCACGAGCCTTATCTTATCCACGACAGAGCCGTCGTCCTTGCGAATGATACCGTCGGCACGAGTCTCTACGGTATAGTATATCCCCTCTCGCTCGATCGTGTTACAAAGAGTCATATCGGGATTGTAATATCCGCCTGCCTCGGACTGAAGCTTATAGTAGATAGCCTTGTCGTCAATAGGACCGTCCGACACTCTCGCGCTCTGTCTGTCGAGGTCGCCGCTTCTGAGTGAGAGCGTGCAAAGCTCAAAGAGCGATATTTCAAAGGCACAGCTTTCTTTATTATATCTCACGGCGTCCTCCCTTCAAAAATTGCGGCAATGAACAAAGGGAAGGCACGTTCTCTTCATACGCTCTTCAAATTGCTCACCGCACGTTCAATGTATTTTCTGCCAAAAGGCAAGAGCCTCCTGCCCTTTGGCTACATTACTATTATAGCATCTGTTTTTCGTTTCGTCAACCGCTAATTGAAAGTTTAGCTCTTTCCAAATTTTTAGGGGTACCATTTTTTCGGCACACCGCTTATAATATAGTAAACCGCCGAAAAAGCGGGAGAAAAGGAGACGATCATGGAGTACGTAATGATAAACGAAAGCAAGCTGAAGGTGATGCTTGAGGAGAGCGACCTTGAGGGGCTTGAGCTATCCTCTGAGGAGCTTGACTACGCCAACCCCGAGGCAAAGAAGCTTTTTGGCGACATTCTCGGCTATGCGAGAGAGGAGCTTGGATTTGATACGTCGGGGTATCGGGTGCTGCTTCAGCTATATCCCTCAAGGGATGGTGGATGCGAAATATTTATAACTCGCTTGGGCAGACTTGAAGAGTCTGAAGCACCGAAGGATCAAGAGAATAGCGTAAGGAAGGAGGCGCAAAGATCAAAGCGAAGGGCTAAACGCCGTAAGGCGTTCAGGTTTGAGCGACTTGAGGATCTGGTATCCGCTTGCAAAAGACTTGCAGAGAGTGGCTCGTCGCCTCAGAGTGAGGCGTTCACAGACCTTGAGGGCGAGTGGTTTCTCATTCTCTCCTATAGCGACGAGGAGTATTCTGAAATCCTTGATATGCTCCCGGTAAGCGAGCTTTCATTCATCTCGGAGTACGGCTCGCCCGAGGAGGCAAGATCGCTCTCGCTATATCTCGGAGAATACGGCAGGGAGATCTGCGCCTCAGACGCTATCGAAACACTTTCAAGGCTATAGAACAATATTATACATTTTAAGGAGAAGCTTATGGAAAACGGTCAGAATAATGATAAGACAAATCTTGCGCCCCCTGAGCTTGGCTATCTCGTAGTCCGCGTATCGACCGCGCTCGGCTCGATACCGCTTGAGAACGCCACAGTTCATATAAGAGGAAACACCGCAGACTCCTCAGGAGTTCTCTATTCACTTCTCTCCGACAGAGACGGACTTACCAAAAAGGTCGCACTCCCCGCGCCGCCAAGAGCACTCTCGGGCGCTCCCGGCTCGGTCGCGCCCTTCTCTACCTGGAATATCGACGTAAGCAAGGAAGGATACGTTCCCGTATACTTTCAGAACGTGCCGGTTTATTCTCAGGTAGTCTCGGTACAGCCTGCCGTGCTCGTGCCTCGCACAGAGCGCTTTGAACGCGAGGAGATATACAACGAGTCAACTCAACCCACGCTTTGAGAAGGAGGACAGAAATGAACGCAGATCTTCCATTCATACCCGATACCGTAACCGTACATCTCGGAGCACCCGACACGAATGCTCCTAACGTAACAGTTCCCTTTACCGAGTATATAACCAACGTTGCCTCAAGCGAGATATACCCGACCTGGCCCGAGGAAGCGATACGCGCCAATATCTATGCGCAGATATCCTTCGCGCTCAACAGGATATACACCGAGTTTTACCGCTCGCGAGGCTATGACTTTGACATTACCAACTCCACAGCCTTCGATCAGTCCTTCGTAAACGGAAGAGACTATTTTGAGAATATAGAGAGGATAGTCAACGAGATATTCAACAGCTATATCGTAAGACAAGGAAACGTTGAGCCACTCTTCGCGCAGTATTGCGACGGAGAGAGAGTGAGATGCGACGGACTCTCTCAATGGGGCAGCGTAAGCCTTGCAAACGACGGCTACACTCCGTACGAGATACTTCAATACTACTACGGAGACGACATCAACATTGTAAATAACGCGCCGATAATGAATATCACCGACCGCGCTCCCGTGCGCCCTCTGCGCCTTGGCAGCGGCGGAGACGAGGTGCGGAGATTGCAGATAAGGCTTAACAGAATTTCCGACAACTATCCGTCTATCCCAAAGATAGCTCTCCCCGACGGAGTTTTCTCGTTTGACACCGAGGACGCCGTAAAGCGATTTCAGGAGATATTCGGTCTTACCCCCGACGGAGTCGTAGGCAACGCCACCTGGTATAAGGTGCTGTTCATATACAACGCCGTCAAGCGCCTCAACGAGCTCAATTCAGAGGGGATCACGCTCTCAGAGGTGACCGATCAGTTTCCCGGCGCTACACGTCTCGGAGACACCGGAGACAACGTTCGGAACATACAGTATCTTCTCGCTTATCTTGCACAATTCTACGATCGCATCCCACCCGTAGCACTCGACGGTATATATGGAGAGGAAACCGAAAACGCCGTAAAGGCATTTCAGTCTCTCTTCGAGCTTGAGGTGACGGGAGAGGTAGATCTTGCGACCTGGGACGTCCTCTACAGGACCTATCAGGGATTTATCTCTACCATACCCTTCAAGTATATTGACGGCAGGATATACCCCTACCCCGGAGTTCCTCTGCGACTCGGCTCGGAGTCCGAGGTCGTGCGACTTCTTCAGGAATATCTCAATTATATAGCGCAGTATTACCCTCAGATCCCATCGGTATCCCCCACGGGATATTTCGGCTCGCGCACTCAAGAGGCGGTCATCGCCTTTCAGCGACTTCAAGGGCTTACACCAAACGGCACGGTCGGTGCTAATACCTGGAACGAAATCAGCTCACTCTACAGCGACTTGTATCTCGGCTCTCGACTTGGCGAGGGACAGTACCCGGGATATAACGTAAGCGCCCAGAGCGGCGAGTAAGGAGAAAATATGACTAACCCTTTAAATCTTAACGAGGCTATAAGAAATCTTCAGCTTTACCTTCGCACCATATCATTCCTTGACGAGCGCATCGAGCGCGTTCCGATAGACGGCATATTCGACAGCGCTACTGCCTCGGCGGTGGCTTCCTTTCAGCGCACTCGCGGACTTCCCGAGACGGCTATCGTTGACAGAGCGACCTGGGACGCTATCTTTGAGGAATATCTCGCGATACAGAAGACGGACGTGCGCGAGCCCTCCCCGAGCTTCTTCCCTCTGACGCCCTACGGCTACGAGGCAGGGCTTGGGGAGACAAGCGCGTTCGTTGCCATCGCGCAGATAATGCTCCGCGAGTTGAGGGTGATATTCGACGAGATCCCTGACCTTATTATCGACGGCATCTTCGGCGAGGCTACCGCAGAGGCGGTTAGGGCGTTTCAGCGCGCATCCCTGCTCGACGTTACGGGAAGGATCGATCTTCAGACCTACAACCGTCTTGCAAGGGCGTTCCACAGTATCTCCGCATATTGAGCCCCTCCTTCCCTGCATAACCGTCGCAAGCGGTGGCAATAATCAATCTGCCAATCACTTACGCTCGGAACGATAATACTAAAAAGAAGGTTTCTATGGCAAACAAATTTACACAAAAAGCAGAAAACACGCTTTCAAGCGCACTCGCTCTGGCAAAAGAGCTTGGACATAGCTATATAGGCACCGAGCATCTGCTCGTCGCTCTCGCCTCGGAGAAGGACAGCATCTCCTCACGCATACTCACCGCCAAGGGCGTTGACGCCTCAAAGCTAAGACAAAGCGTTATAGATTACGTCGGTCTTGGCAACCTATCTTGCCTCTCTGCCGACGATATGACTCCACGGTTGCGGAAAATACTTGAGTACGCCTCCGACGAGGTCTCGCGCGCAGGCGCTAAATACGTTGGCACCGAGCATCTCTTGACGGCGCTCGTCAATCAGCGCGACTGTGTCGGAGCGCGGCTGCTTGAGGCTGAGGGAATACCCCTCTCCGAGCTAAAAACAGAGCTTTCCGCCTATCTCGGCTCGTCTCCGACACGATCTTCGTCAAAGCAGAGCGAGGAGGATGCCAAAAAAGCCAAGCGCTCTGCCCTGAGGCTTTACGGAAAGGATCTTAGCGCTATCGCAGAGAGCGGCGGCATCGACCCTGTCATCGGGCGCGAGGAGGAGACCGAGCGCCTTATACGTATCCTTTGCAGACGGCAGAAAAACAACCCTTGCGTAATAGGTGATCCGGGCGTGGGCAAGACGGCTATAGTGGAAGGTCTCGCGCAAAGAATAGCCGAGGGCAGAGTTCCGGCTGATCTTGCAGAAAAGCGCATAATTTCACTTGACGTGCCCTCTATGATAGCAGGCGCTAAATACCGCGGCGAGTTCGAGGAGCGAATGAAATCGGTAATAGAGGAGACCAAAAAGGATGCTCGCGTCATCCTCTTTATAGACGAAGCGCACATTCTCGTCGGTGCGGGAGCGGCAGAGGGCGCGGTAGATGCGGCTAATATCCTCAAGCCGCCCTTGGCGCGCGGTGAGATCCGCGTTATATGCGCGACGACTCCCGAGGAATACCGCACTCATATTGAGAAGGACGCCGCGCTTGAGCGCAGACTTCAGCCGCTTCGGATAAAAGAGCCTACCGAAAGCGAGACTATCGGAATACTCAGCGGTCTGAGGCAAAGCTACGAGGCGCATCACGGCATTACCATCAGCGAAGGTGCAATACGCGCGGCGGTAAGGCTTTCGGCAAGATATATCCACGACAGATACCTTCCCGACAAAGCTATCGACCTGCTTGACGAGGCGGCGGCAAAGCTGAAAATATCGCAGGCAGAGGAGAGCGATCAGGATAACAAAGATATATGCAAGCTGCTTGAACGTCAAAAGGAGGAGGCGCTGATTGAGGGCGATCTTGACGTTGCGTACGACATCGGCAGACGGCAGAAGGAGCTTTCAGCAAAGGCTTCCTCATTTGCACTTGCGACAAG
Source organism: Clostridia bacterium (assembly GCA_017504545.1). GTDB lineage: Bacteria > Bacillota > Clostridia > Oscillospirales > CAG-272 > HGM12713. The sequence continues at coordinate 10,150 of JAFVRA010000153.1, forward strand.
GTCAGACGAAAGAGCGACGCTTGAGGAGAAGCATATAGCCGATCTGCTGACAGAGCAGACGGGTATCCCTTGCGGAGATCTTTTGCAGAGCGAGGGGCATAGGCTCCGTCGGCTTGAGGATGAGCTTTCGCGCTCGGTAGTAGGTCAGGAGAGCGCCGTAATGGCGGTGGCAAACGCCATACGCCGCTCAAGGACGGGACTTTCACCAAAAAACAGACCTATCGGATCTTTTCTGTTCCTCGGAGGCACGGGTGTCGGAAAGACCGAGCTTTGTCGCGCGCTCGCGCTTGCGCTTTTTGAGAGCAAGGACGCTATGCTCAGGCTTGATATGTCAGAATATATGGAGAAGCACAGCACCTCAAAGCTCATAGGCTCACCTCCAGGATACGTGGGCTACGGCGAGGGCGGGATACTGACCGAGCGCATCCGTCGCCGTCCCTACTCGGTGATCCTGCTTGACGAGATCGAAAAGGCTCACCCCGACGTGCTCAACATCCTTCTGCAGATACTTGAGGACGGAATTCTGACCGACTCTACGGGCAGAAGAGTTGACTTTTCAAGCACGATAGTGATAATGACCTCAAATCTTATCTCCGAGTCCGAAGCAGAGCGCAGAGTGCTCGGCTTTTCGGAAGGCAAGTGCGAGGATAGCTCTGCCTACGAGCTTCGCACCTCCAAAAAGCTCCGAGAGACCTTCCGCCCCGAGCTTCTCAACCGTATAGACGAGATAGTCCTCTTTTCAAGGCTCGGAGAGGCAGAACTCCGTGCCATTGCCGATATAATGCTCAGCGACCTGTGCGAGCGCTCGCTTGAGGCGGGAGTGAGACTTGAGATAGCAGACGGGGTCTCTAACTATCTCGCTCAAAAATGTCTTCTGAAGAACCGCGATCTCGGCGCAAGACCTCTGCGGCGAGAGATAACAGACGCTATCGAGACGCCGCTGTCTCAGATCATACTTTCGCGCTCCCCCGAGCTGATAAGAGTAAATGCCACCCCCGACGGCATTAGCCTTGAGGTATGCTGATTGGAATATACCGCGACATAAAAGGACGCGCGTCCTTTTATGCCGCCTCTGCCGCAAAATGCGAAAAATTTCAACAAATGTTGATTTGTTTACAACAAGTTCAAAAATTCGGTATATAATATATAAGATAATGAAGATTTTAGACAGACATCTGTAAATTTTACTTATATCGGAGCTTTTATGACACCTTCCACTAATTCGGACAAGTCCCGCGCACTCGTGTTTTCTCTCGTTGCGTTGGCTCTCAGCGGTCTTGCCGCGGCAGGCAGACTCTTCTCCCTGCTCTTCTTCTACGACAGGATCGGCTACTATCAGAGCGGAGCTTTTCTGCCCATCGCTTCAAATATACTTTATGCCGCTTCGGTGGTCTTCTTCGGAGTTGCGGCTATCTTCCTTATAAAACCCTCTAAGGTGATCGCAACACCCACGGGATCGATAAGATACGTCTCTCTCGTTCCCGCGCTGGCACTTGCGGTATACGTCGTATCGTCACTCGGACGCATCGTGACCCCCGAACCTGATACCATTTCTACGATCAGCATAATTCTTGCGGTCATCGGCGCGGTTTTCTTTGTCTCGCTCGCATTTTGCCGCCAACCCTCCGTAATCACCGTCCTCACGGGCATCGGAGCTATTTTCTGGCTGGCTATCGCTTGGCTGCGGTCCTATCGAGACTTCACGATTCCTATGAACTCGCCCGACAAGCTGTTTTTCCATCTCGGCTGTCTCGGCGCGACTCTGTTCATTTTCTCCGAGATCCGTGCGATGTACGGACTTTTGAGACCTCGCTTCTACTATTTCTCGATATACACAGCCATTCTGACCCTTGCAGTATCCTCTATTCCCTCACTTATAGGAAACGCCTGCAATACCTTTGCAAGCTATTCCCTTCAGTTTGAGGACATATTCTTCCTCTCTCTCTTCTTCTACGCCGTAGTTCGCCTTCTCACGATTGTATCGGGCGTCACCGACGAGGCTGTCAGCCAAGATAAAAACGAAGAGATCACCGAAGAGAAACCTGTAGAATAATAAGCACCGACACTAAAAAACATAAGGACGGACGGTTTGATGAGCGCAAATCAACGCATTCAGTGGCTCCATAAAAAGATATCTGACAAGTGCTACCCCAACGCCTTTCATCTGGCAGAGCGCTTCAATATATCTCATAGACAGGCTCAGCGCGACGTGGATTATCTGCGTAGCGTTATGGGTGCGCCGGTTGCATATTCCGCGCTTGAGAAGGGCTATTACTATACCGAGGCTTTCTCGTTCCCGCTTATCCTTGAGACCGAGAACGATCTTGAATTCAGCGACGCTATCTCGGGCATGCGCGATTTCAGCGACCCGAACGCAGAGCGCTCGGTAATGCAGCTTCAGCTTCCCTATTACGCCACGCTTGAGATCAAGGACAGAATGACCGTGCTTGAGCTCCGCAGCCTTATAGTTGCAGACGAGCCGCACCACCGCTACCGTTGCGAATTTCAGAGTGTTGAGCTCTTCATAGGCATAATTATGTCCTCGGGCGCTGACATCAAGGTGGTTGAGCCGAGATGGCTCAAGGAGCGCCTTGTCGGCTTTGCAAGCAGAGTGATCGAAAACAACCCCCTCGACGAGCCCTGCCTTGACGATTGAGCGTGATTTTTGACCCCCCAAAAATATTTTTTAAAAAAATCACAAAAAACTATTGACAAATGAATTTTTTGTGGTATAATATATGCGTTATCCAAAGACAGCAGGTTTCGGTAAAAGCATGGGCTTTCCTGCCGAGGAGAAAATAGATCGTGCATATTTTATGGTCTTTCTTTCCTACGGCAATTCTGTGCCTTATCGGAAGGAAAGATTTTTTCTTTTTCTGCTGAACAGATTCACAATTCACATAGGAGGTGAAACAAAGTGCCCAGTAATTCTATTCTCGCACAAAAGCAGGCGATCGTTGCAGATCTTGCTGAACAGTTGAAGAATTCCCCCGCAGGCGTTGTTGTTAACTATCAGGGTATCACCGTTGACGCTGATACCAAGATGCGTAAGGCTCTTCGCGAAGCAGGCGTTAAGTACATGGTTATGAAGAATTCTCTCACCGGCAGAGCATGCGATGAGGTTGGTATGGGCGATATGAAGCAGTACCTCACAGGTATGACCGCTATCGCAATCGGTACCACTGATCCTGTAGCTCCCGCAAAGGTTCTTAAGGAGTACGCTGAGAAGGTTGAGTCCTTCCAGATCCTCGCAGGTTACCTTGACGGCGCAGTAGTTGACGCTGAAACAGTTAACAAGCTCGCAGATATTCCTTCCAAGGAAGTTCTTCTTGCCAAGTTGCTCGGAAGCATCAAGTCCCCGCTTTACAACTTTGCATACGCTATTCAGGCTATCATCGACAAGGATGGAGAGGCTGCTCCCGAGGCAGCACCCGAAGCAGCAGCAGAGGAAGCAGCAGCAGAGGCTTAATCGTCTTCTCTGCAATCCCCTTCGATCTAATAAAAATTTCGAAGGCGGCATCTTTTACGAGTGTGCGTAGCACACAGAACAACTTTTTAAAAAATTAATTAATTCCGTTTAAGGAGGAATACGAAAATGGCATCCGAAAAGATCACAAACATTATCGAAGAGATCAAGTCTCTTACAATTATTGAACTTGCTGACCTTGTAAAGGCAGTTGAAGACGAATTTGGCGTATCCGCAGCAGCTCCCGTAGGCGTAGTTGCAGTAGCAGGCGCAGCAGCTCCCGCAGCTGAAGAGAAGACCGAGTTTGACGTAGTTCTTAAGAGCTTCGGCGCTAAGAAGCTTGACGTTATCAAGGCTGTTCGTGAGATCACCGGTCTCGGCCTTAAGGAAGCTAAGGAAATGGTTGAGGGCGCTCCCAAGACCGTTAAGGAAGGCGTTTCCAAGGACGAAGCTGAGAGCCTCAAGAAGACTCTCGAGGACGCTGGCGCAGAGGTTGAGGTTAAGTAATTTAACCCTTACTTACGCTAAGAACAAAAAAGCTGTTCATTTTGAACAGCTTTTTTGTTTTTATATGAAACATATTTTATACTATTATGATTGTAATGGACGACATCGGCGTCCCGTTTGTTCGGCGCAATGTTACCTTTGGCTCCCTCCGAGAGGGGGCTCCCGCGCGAGCGGGTGGAGGAGCCTGCGAAACAAAAGGCGATGCGCTCATTTTGAAATAGCAATATATCCTTTGCCGCGCACTCTCCCTCAGACGGTTACACCGCCAGCTCTCGATGTTTTGCTCGCGAAACTCGACCGTTGCTTACAACAAGACTCTCGGAGGGAGCCTTTTATACACAGGTCGTCGAGGCGCCGACCCCTACCGGTTTGTGCGATATTTGCCGTTTTTGATTGCAGGGGAGAATATTATCCTCCCGATGTTTGTAAATATCATTGCGTTTTGCGCGGACGACCGATGGTCGCCCCTACAGATCCGTGCGGCGTTTGTTGTTTTGCGCTCGTAGTGGCGATTCGCAATGTTTTCGAAGAGAACTTGCGGCTTGCCAAGCAATCGCCCTTGGACCGTCAATTTGCGAAGCAAATATGGACGCACGGTCCCTACAGGTTTTGGCGGTTTTCCTTAAATTATTGCTTGTAGGGGAGCATTCAATATGCTCCCGAAGAGAAACGGGCGGGTATGGAATCCGCCCCTACGGGTTTGTGTGGCGTTTGATATTTTGCTCGTAGGGGCGATTCACGAATCGCCCGTGAACAAAATGTAAAACACACACGTTGGTAAGGGTTGGCGCTAAACGTTTGCGGAGCAAACTTTACGCTGAGCGAAGCGAAGTAGCCCGACAACCCGCGGGCGAACGAAGTTCGCCCCTACAGCTTTTTAAGGAAAGATAAATGATGAATGATGAATGATGAATGAATTTTGTCTGTAGGGGAGGATATTATCCTCCCGTTATTTAAAATATCATTGCGTTTTGCGCGGACGACCGATGGTCGCCCCTACGGATTTGTTCAATATTATCTATGTATACCACACCACTATAACGGGGGTTCGTTATACAAAAAGAGATATGCTTCTCGCATATCTCTTTTTTTATACAAGCGCGGTCATTCTGCCACAGGCTCTTCTTCGTCGCTTTGCTTATTCGTCCTTCTCTGCGCCTCAAGCATCATATCCTTGACCTTCATCAGACGCGTGGTGTTTCCGCGCTCGTTCTCGTCAAGCTTCATCTTGATGCTCTTGATAGCGGCAAGGTACTGCGGCATCATAATATACTCAAGGGCGTTAACTCTGCGGCGAGTCTTCTCTATCTCCTCAGCGAGAAGCTGAGCCTGCTTTTCAAGCTCTGCCATTCTGATAAGATCCTCAAGTATGCCGCCAAGCTCACGCAAAGATACGTCAAGATCGCCCGAGGTGAACGCAAGACCGTAGTTAAAGCTCTGCGCCGCTTCACTCTCTGAGGTAGAATAAGAAAATTCGGGAACGATAACGCTCATCATATTCTTATAGGTTACCTCAAGCGAGCCCTCTTTCTTAGGGCATATCAGCGCTTCCTTGAGCATCTTCGGATTGCCCGACGCGCTCGCAACGCTAAAGCCCTTGTAGTAAAGCTCAAGCGCCTTCTCTACCCTCTCGCGAAGAGCCTTGTCCTCGCGTACTACCTCAAGAAACTGCTTCATAAGCTCGTCTCGCTTATCCTTGAGCAGCTTGTGGCCGCGACGCGCCGTATTATATCTACCCTGAAGCTTTTTCATCTCCATACGGGTAGGATTTACTCTGATCTCAGCCATAAAAAATCAACCTTTCTTCAAAGCTACTCCTAAAATCAGTTGCCCTTCCAATACTTATCAAGCATCTCGGGCTTGATCCTCTTCATCTCGCTCTTGGGGAGTATCGCAAGAAGCTCCCAGCCGAGATCAAGGGTTTCCTCAATGCTTCTGCTTTCATAGAAGCCCTGATTGATGTATCTTGCCTCAAATTCATCGGCAAACTTAGCGTAAAGTCTGTCAACAGGCGTAAGAGCCGCCTCGCCAAGCACCACCATAAGCTCCTTAGCCTCTTTGCCTCTTGCATAGCTTGAGAAGAGCTGATTCATAGTACCCGCGTGGTCCTCTCTCGTCTTGCCCTCTCCTATACCCTTGTCCTTAAGTCTTGAGAGCGAGGGGAGAACGTCAACGGGAGGCATATAGCCCTTTCTGTACATATCTCTTGAGAGGATTATCTGTCCTTCGGTGATATATCCCGTAAGGTCGGGAATGGGGTGAGTCTTGTCGTCCTCGGGCATAGTGAGTATCGGGATCATGGTGATAGAGCCCTCAGAGCCCATCTTTCTTCCCGCTCTCTCGTACATCGTAGCAAGGTCGGTGTAAAGATATCCGGGGTATCCGCGTCTGCCGGGAACCTCTTTTCTCGCGGCGGAGACCTCACGGAGAGCCTCGGCGTAGTTGGTGATGTCGGTCATAATGACAAGCACGTGCATATCGCACTCAAACGCGAGGTACTCAGCGGCGGTAAGCGCCATACGGGGTGTGGAAATTCTCTCGATAGCAGGGTCGGATGCGAGGTTTATAAACAGCACGGTACGGTCGATAGCGCCTGTTTTCTTAAAGTCGGATATAAAGAAATCCGCTTCCTCAAAGGTGATACCGACGGCGGCAAATACTACCGCGAATTTGGAGTCTGAGTTGCGAACCTTCGCCTGTCTCGCTATCTGCGCGGCGAGGTTTGCATGAGGAAGTCCCGAGCCCGAGAAGATAGGAAGCTTCTGTCCTCTTACGAGCGTGTTAAGTCCGTCAATGGTGGAAACTCCCGTCTCGATAAACTCGGACGGATAGTAACGTGCCGCGGGATTGATAGGCGTTCCGTTGATGTCGAGCGACTTCTCGGGGATAAGCTTCGCGCCACCGTCGATAGGCTCGCCCATTCCGTTGAATACTCGTCCGAGCATATTGGGAGAAACGGGAAGCTCAACGCCATGTCCCGTAAATCTCACCTTACTGTGCGCGAGATTAAGACCTGCGCTCGATTCAAAGAGCTGAACCAGCACGTCTCTGCCGTTGACCTCAAGCACTCTGCAACGGCGCACGTCGCCGTTAGGCAGCTCTATCTCGCCAAGCTCGTCGTACTTTACGCCCTCGACCTGCTTTACAAGCATCAAAGGTCCTGCGACCTCTTCTATTGTTCTGTATTCTCTGATCATTTTAGATGCGTCCTTCCGTAAAATTTATGGCGCTCAAGCCTCAGCCTTCAAGGCGTCAAGCTCTCTCGTTATCTCCTCGTCGATAGCCGCGTAGGTCTTCTTGTACTCAGCGTAAGGCACTGCCTTCGCACGACCTATCTGCTCTCTTACGGGAAGAGTGGAGATCTTCTCTATATCCGCGCCAACTGCGATAGCCTTAGTCGCCTTATCTCCAAACGAGAAGATAAGCTCTATAAGAGCCGCCTGCTTGTCAAGCTCGGTAAAGCTGTCGGTGTCCTCAAATGCGTTCTGCTGGAGGAAATCCTCGCGGATAGACTGGGCAAGCTCGAGCTTGAGTCTGTCCTCGGGAGAAAGCGCGTCCATACCGACGAGCTTGACTATCTCCTGAAGGTCGCTCTCCTCCTGAAGTATCTTGAGCAGTCTTGCGGTGTTGGTCATCCAGGACTTAGATACGTTCTCGGAGAACCATCCGTCAAGTCTGTCGCGGTAGAGCGAGTAGGAATTGAGCCAGTTTATTGCAGGGAAATGACGTCTGTAAGCCAAAGACGCGTCAAGTCCCCAGAACACCTTAACTATACGGAGAGTAGCCTGAGTTACGGGCTCGGAGATGTCACCGCCCTGAGGCGATACCGCACCGATAGCCGAGAGCGCTCCCTGTCTTCTGTCAGAGCCGAGACAAACGACCTTACCTGCTCTCTCGTAGAACTGAGCGAGACGGCTGGTAAGATAAGCGGGATAGCCCTCCTCACCGGGCATCTCCTCAAGACGTCCCGACATCTCGCGGAGCGCCTCTGCCCAACGGGAAGTGGAGTCCGCGATAACGGCTACCGAGTAGCCCATATCTCTATAGTACTCTGCTATCGTAATACCCGTGTAAATAGACGCCTCACGCGCCGCAACAGGCATATCCGAGGTGTTTGCGATAAGAACGGTTCGCATCATAAGCGACTTGCCTGTTCTCGGGTCGGTAAGCTCGGGAAATTCGCGAAGAACGTCGGTCATCTCGTTTCCGCGCTCGCCGCAACCGATGTAAACAACGAGGTCAACGTCGCTCCACTTAGCGAGCTGATGCTGTACGACAGTCTTGCCCGAGCCGAAGGGGCCGGGAACGCAAGCCGTACCGCCCTTTGCTATCGGGAAGAGCGCGTCGATTATACGCTGACCTGAGATCATCGGCTCAACGGGAGGAAGCTTCTCGGCGTAAGGACGGGACACGCGCACGGGCCACTTCTGCATAAGCGTGATGTCCATCATAGTTCCGTCGTCAAGCTTTATCTTGCCTATTCTGTCAGTAACCTTAAAGTCGCCGCTGCGAAGCTCGACCACAGTTCCGTTCACATTGGGCGGAACCATTATCTTATGCGTAAGCACCTCAGTCTCCTGAACGGTACCGAGCACGTCGCCTGCCTTGACCTTGTCTCCGAATTCGCGCATCGCCTCAAAGTGCCATACTCTCGTGCGATCAAGCGCGGGCTCGTCGATGCCCTTGGTGATATTAGAACCACAGCGCACTCTCATTGCTTCAAGCGGGCGCTGAATACCGTCGTAAATATTAGTAAGAAGTCCGGGGCCGAGCTCTACCGAAAGGGGCGCGCCGGTGGATACCACCTTGTCTCCTCTTCCGATACCTGCGGTCTCCTCGTAAACCTGAATGGAAGCCTTGTCTCCGTGCATCTCGATGATCTCGCCTATAAGGCGCTTCTCACCTACTCTTACCACGTCGAACATATTAGCCTCGCGCATTCCCTCAGCAATTACGAGAGGTCCCGAAACCTTGAGTATTTTTCCTTCAATCATTTCCTGTGCCTCCAAGCGTTATTTTATTCGCCATCCTTAAAAAGAATGTCCGCGCCTATCGCGCGCTGAGCGGCGTTTCTTATGTTTGCCATACCGTAGCCGTTGCTTCCCTTGCTTGAGGGAATGACGGTTATCGCGGGGAGCGGAATATCCTTGTACTTCGCCCTCTCCTCTTCGGTCTGTACGGCGAGATCCTCGGTAATAAATATCACCGCGTATTCTCCGCTCTTTACAAGCTCGCTTATCTTCTGCGCCGCCTCTTCTGCACCCTGCACCTCGTGCACGGCAAAGCCGAGCGCCATAAATCCGAGAACGCTGTCGCGGTCGCCAATTATACCAATCTTATGCATAGCATTCCCTCAATCTTTCCTTGATTATATCGGGGGAGAGAGAAGCATCCTTGCCCGCAAGAATTATTCTCGCGTTCTTCACCTCGTACTCAAGCGCCGCTATATAGCCTATAGCGATCTCCGCGCCAAAGGTGATGCGCTTTGCCTCCTTTGCGACCTCAAGCCAGAGGTCGTCAGCCTTTTTTTCAAGCAGGCTGAGGCTCTCGTTTGCCGATATTGCCTCGGCAATACGCTCGTAATCGCCTCTTAAAATCGCCTCTGCAAAGCTCTCCTCGCCTGTGCGAAGAGCATCCGCGTAGAAATCAAGCGACTTGCTGCCGCCCTCGATATACGCCTCGCAAAGAACGCCCTCAGCAGTAGCGCCGAGCTTCATTCTCATAACGCGGAGCGTCATCATAATATTGACAAGGTCGATCTTGACCTTCACAAGCCGCTCTGCGAGCGCTATGCCCGAAGTCTTAGCCGCCGCGAGCATATCCGAGAAGCACGCGCGGTCGATAATAAAGTCTATCTTCTGCGGATTGGCGGTCGCGGCAAACGCCTCTTCTGCCTCAAGTATCGCCCTTGCCATATTTTCGGGATAGGACGAATAATCCTTTTCGCGAAGTGCGCGCTTCGCCTCGTCAAGCGAGACGCTTCCGAGATCGAGCAGCATTCCGTCGGGAGATATTCCCCTCGACGCGCATTTGATCATAGCCTTGATATTGTTCGCATCGTACTGATATTTAAGAAACTGCACCGCGCCGGCGCACTCCATAGACGCCACCTCGGCGTATCCCGCCTTCAGCACGCTCTCAAGCGTTTCCTCGCGCAAGACGCTGTCTCCCTCTCTGACCGTCTCAAAGCCAAAGTCAGAGAGCTGTGCCAGAACGCTCTCAGCGCTTTCGGCATCAGCAAGATGCATAGTTCTCTCTCTGCTTGCGATCTTAGTCTCTAAAGCGCGGATCCTGGCAGAGCTGTACAGATATTCAGTTGGATTGTAGCCTTTAGCCATTTTCCTTTTTCACCTTTCTTTAGGGAAATAAGATCTTCGCCACCTCAGCTTCAAGTCTGGGGCGCAGATATGAGAATATTGCCTCAACAGAGTTGTTTATCTCAACGCTTCCTCTGCGAAGCACGAGACCGCCCTCAATATCGGCGGTATCGGACGAGAGCCTTACTCTCTCGGGAAGATCGCCCATATCCTTGCCTACGATGCGGCGCTTGAAGTTATCCATAAGTCTTGCTCCGAGCTTGTCTCTATCGCGCTGATTGAGCAACACCTCGTAAATAAAGGGCTCGTCCTGCTCCTCGTCAGCTCCGTAAAGAGCCTCTCTTTGCTTCTCGGCGTCGTATTCCGACCAGAGACACGCGCACAGAAGCCCCGTGAGCAGATCGAGTCTCGCCTCACCCTCAAGCTCGGCGACCTCTTTTTTTGCGACCGCAAACGCGCGGTCTATCATCTCGCTCTGCGTCTCGAGCAAAGCGTTCTTTTTCAAGGTCTTCTCGCCCGAGCGAGCGCGCAGAGCTATCTCTGCCGCCTCGCCCTTTGCCGCGGCGTTAGCGGCGGCGGTTATGTTATTTGCCTTTTCGGCGTATTCAGCGGATATTCTTGCGACCTCGGCGTCTGCCTCTGCAAGCTTTGCGGCGGCGTCGCGACGAGCCTCGTCAAGAATCTTATCCGTAATCTTGCTAAGTCCTGTCATTCAGATCACCCAAAACAGATCTATTTAGAGATCAGGAGAAGAGGATCATAAGAAGAGATACGAGAAGTGCAAAGATAGCAAAAGCCTCAACCATCGCCGCAGAGGTCATTGCCTTACCAACCTCCTTAGGACGCTTGGAAAGGAGAGAAACGCCTGCAACAGATACCTTGCCCTGCTTTACAGCGGAAACGTAGCCTACGACTGCGATAGGAAGAGCCGCTACGAAGAAGTATGCGCCCTGCGCGATAGTGAGAGTAGATATGCTACCCGAGAAAACGCCCATCTTGAAAAGGATAAGGAAGGCTGTGATAAAGCCGTAGATACCCTGAGTTGCGGGGAGAGCCTGAAGAAGAAGCGCCTTACCGAACTTGGAAGGATCCTCGGAAACGAGACCTGCGGAAGCCTCACCGACAAGGCCGACTGCCTTAGCACTACCCATACAAGCGAGAGTAGCCGCGAGAGCCGCACCCGCAAAAGCAATATTGTTACCTGTAAATATCAAAGAAAGAAGTTCGCTGAATGTCATTTTTAAATATCTCCTTTTAAATTAATTCAAAAAATAGTGTTTAAGAGTCCTGATGCTCGGTGAACTTTTCCGAAGCAGTGACAGGCTCAAATTGAACGCCGCCGTCCTCGTAGAACTTACCGAAGAACTCGATGTACTGAAGTCTCGAGGTATGCACGAAGGTTCCAAGCACGTTGATAGCAAGATTGAGCAGATGTCCGATGATGAAAACGAGAATAAAGATAATTATTCCGAACACCGACGGGCCGCCCATCGTGCCGAGTATATTTACCACCTGCGCGATAATTCCCGCCGCAAGTCCGAGCGCGAGTATTCGCGAGTAGGACAAGAGGTCGGACGCGTAGTTGATAAGATCGTAAAGTCCGAGAAGTCCCTTAAGGAGCTTCATAATAATATTCTTCTCTTTTCTGCCGTGGGTCAGCACTATAAGCGCGACACCCGCGATAGCCACCCACATACCGACCGAGGGGACTAATACGAGAAGTCCTATTCCGAGGAAGAGTAGCCAATAAGCGCCGATGTCGAAGATCGCGTCAAGCACCTTGCCGTCCTTGCAGAGCAGAACGAAGTTGACCGCCATTCCCGCAAAGAGATGTATCGCTCCGACCGCGAGTCCGAATATCAAAAATCCCATAGGATTCTGAAGCGGATCGAATATGAGCGCCAGAGTTGCCGCCTCTCCGCGAAGTATCGCGAGATTAGGTAGCTGATCTGCAGGTATTCCGAGCATATTCTGCATAAACGCGATGGGAAGATCGCCGAAATACGAGCCGAACAGCACGCCGAAGAATATACTTGATATTCCGCAATAGCCGAACATCTTCATACTGCGCTCAAGCCCTTTAGAAAGCTTGAGTATCTTGGGCGCGAGGAAGCACGCAAGCACCATCACGAGTCCGTAGCCGACGTCGGCAAACATAATACCGAAGATAAGGAAGTAGAATATACTCATTATCAAGGTAGGATCAAACTTTCCGTAGAGAGGGTAGGAATACATTCCAAGCACCCACTCGAAGTTGGTGGCAAAGCCGTTGTTCTTGAGCAGAACGGGAGGAATATCCTCACCCTCAGGCTCGCTCGTCTCGTACGCGCACTCAAATTTATCAAGCGCTCCCTTGACCGCCTCTTCCCTGCCCACAGGTATCCACGCCTTTATTATCGCCACGCTGTCAGTGGCGGCGAATTTCATCTTCTGATTGGTCGCCTCAAGCTCGGTCGCCTCGATGTCGTAAAGCACCTCGAGAAGTCCCACGCCGTCGGGAGCTAAGCTCCTCAGCTCCTCGTGAAGCGCCTCGTCCTCTGCCGAGAGCGCCTTGAGTCGCCTCTGCGCCTCTCTGCAATACTCCTTAGCCGTCAGCTCTACGCCGGCAAAGGTAGCTCTGAGAAATCCGTAGGACGAAAGCAGAGACGCAACCGCCGCCGAGTCTGCCTTGTGGCAGAAGTAGGAGGCGTAGATCGCGTTTTTATCCTTCGCGAGAACATTAGCGACCGCTCCCGCGCCGAAAAGCTCCTTGCCCGTCGCCTCAAGATCGGTAGATGCGGGAAGCACCCCGAGGAAGCACTCGGTGGTATCCGTGCCGCTAAAGCCGAGCGGAAGATCGAAGGCGAGATAGGGGCGCGCCGCGCTTATCTCAGCGCTCGCCTTGCTTATTTCATTTTTGATCTGATCTCGCCTTGCCGAGATCTCCTCGGTTCTGGCGAGTATTTTTCTTGCCTTGTCAGCATAGCCCTTTTCAATAAACGCATCAACGTTGAGCTGAGTTTTCCCCGCAAAAAGACCTTTTTTCTTTTTGACGTACGGCTCAAGCACCGCGATCGCATCGTTGACGTCTGATAGCCGAGTCTCAAGCTCAAGCCGTCTGGCGTCGCAGCTTATGCGCTGAAGCTCAAGCTCCTCGGCCTCGGGATCGTCAGCGTAGGTGGATATTTCCACGCACCGCAGCCTCATCAGCTTTTTGACGATAGCGTCAAGCTCAGCCTTGTGGGCATATACCGCAAGCCTTTTCATCTTGCTTACTGACATTGTTCTCTGACTCCTGCAATAATAAATCTGACCGCCTCGCGAAGATTGAACTCTGCCGCTTCTCTCAGCGCATCCGCCTCGGCGTCTGCCGACTCCTTGGCTCTCTTAAGCAGCTCGTCGGCTCTGTCCGAGGTTATATTCAGCTTTTCGCGGTTTACAGCCGCCGCCTCTGCCTCTGCCCTCTCGCAACGCTTCTTGCCCTCAGCCTCAGCGCGACGGATGCGAGATGCCGCCTCGTCAGACGCGTCGCTTCTTATTTTCTGCGCCTCTGCCTCGGCTTCTTTTATCTTTAAAATAATTTCCTTTGACAAAATCTATCTCCTCCGTAAGTATGTGAAATATTTTGCCACTCCGCCCGAAACCGAGCGAAAAATACATACAATATTAATTATATCACTTATTTGCTGATTCTTCAATAGTTTATTGCGAATTTATCACAATTTTTATATTTTTTTGAGTATCACAAGTGCATTTTTTTACCTTCTTAAGATTTTTTTCAAAATAAATATCCTCCGTAAAAATAACGAGACGTTTTTGGGGTTCTCGCCTTGCATTTTGGCGCTCTCTTTTTCGGTCGTAGGGGAGGATATTATCCTCACGTTTATTTTGCACCGATTTGTCGGGATGGGAGACCCCTTCCCTGCAGGAGTTATACTAAGGAACCTACCAAACCCGTAGGGGCGGATTCCATATCCGCCCTTTCTTTTTCGGGAACATATTGAATGCTCCCCTACAAGCAAAATACAAAATTTACGCCAACACCTGTAGGGACCGGCGTCCCCGACGGTCCATGGGCGATTGCTTGGTAAGCCGCAAGTTTTCTTCGAAAACATTGTGAATCGCCCCTACAATCAAATCAACAAACGCCGCACAAACCGGTAGGGGTTGGCGCTAAATGTTTGCAAAGCAAACTTTACGCTGAGCGAAGCAGCCCGACGAACCCGCCTTTTTCGGACCGTCGGGGAC
>JAFVRA010000154.1 GCA_017504545.1 Clostridia bacterium
GGGTGAGCAGGTAGTAGAAGAGGCTCCCGCAGCTGAGGCTGAGGCTGAAGTTGCTGACGCAGAGTAATTCCCGAGAATTCGTATTAAGAGAAAGGAATATAACAGATATGGCTAACATAACAGCAAAAGACGTTGCAGCGCTCCGCGCAAAGACCGGTATCGGTATGATGGAGTGTAAGAAGGCTCTCGTTGAGGCTAACGGTGATGCGGAGGAGGCAATAAAGATCCTTCGTAAGAGAGGTGAGCTCAAGGCAGAGGCAAAGGCAGCTACAAGAATCGCTGCTGACGGTATCGTTGACGTTATGACCGCTGATGGCGTTACTGCTATCGTTGAGGTTAACTCCGAGACTGACTTCGTTGCTAAGAACGCATCCTTCCAGGAGTTCGTAAAGAATATTCTTAAGACCATCATCGCAAACAAGCCCGCTGACGTTGATGCACTTCTCGCATCCACCTACGTTGATTCCGACGTAACCGTTGACGCTAAGCTCAAGGAAATGATCTTCGTTATCGGTGAGAAGCTCAGCATCCGCCGCTTTGCTATCGCAGAGGGCATCACAAGCACCTATATTCACGGCGCAGGCAACATTGGTGTCGTTGTAAGCTTTGAGGCTGACGAGGCTGTTGCAGCTAAGGAAGAGTTTGCAGCATTCATGAAGAACATCGCTCTTCAGATCGGCGCGTTCACCACTCCTTACCTTGACAGAGAGTCTGTTCCCGCATCCGTTATCGAGGATGAGAAGCAGATCATTCTTGCTCAGATGGCTAACGATCCCAAGAACGCTGGCAAGACCGCTAACATTCTTGAGAAGATGGTTGTCGGTAAGCTCGGCAAGTTCTACGAGAACAACTGCTTGCTCGATATGGAGTACTTCAAGGACGACGATATCAAGGTTGGCAAGTACGTAGAGAACACCGCTAAGGAGCTTGGCGGTAGCATCAAGATCACAGGATTCTATCGCTTTGAGAAGGGCGAAGGCATCCAGAAGAGAGAAGAGAACTTTGCTGAAGAGATCGCAAAGCTCACTAACAATCAGTAATTGATCTTAAATAAGAAAAAATAAGGGAGACCGGTTCTCCCTTATTTTTTATCGCAAGGAGATAAGCATGGCAACAGTAACTATAATCGGCGCAGGAATGATGGGCTCTGCTCTCGCTTTTCCCGCAAGAGAGAACGGACATACTGTCAGACTCGTTGGTACACATCTTGACAGAGAGATAATCGAGGTGTCTGTCGCTACGAACAGACATCCTAAGTTCAATAAGGATTTTCCCGCAGGACTTGAATTTTATCAGATAGAGGACGTCGAGAAGGCGATCGACGGTGCGGATATGATCATCGGCGGCGTCAGCAGCTTCGGCGTTGATTGGTTTGCTGATAAGATACTTCCGATAATCCCCGAGAGCACTCCTATCCTTACGGTAACCAAGGGACTCATGGATACGCCTGACGGCAAGCTTCTCACTTACCCTGATCTTTGGCGCGCAAAGGCTGACGGCCTTGGCAAAAAGCTTTCTCTTAACGCCGTAGGCGGTCCTTGCACGAGCTACGAGCTCGTAGCACACGATCAGACTGAGGTCGCTTTCTGCGGAGACGATCTTGACACTCTCGCAATGCTCAAGGAGATCATGCAGACCGAGTATTATCATATCAGCATCACTACTGACGTAAGAGGGATTGAGAGCGCAGTTGCGCTCAAGAACGGCTATGCGCTCGGAATAGCGCTTACTATCGGTCTTAATCAGAAGGCGTTCGGAATTGACAGCGAGCTTCATTTTAACTCTCAGGCGGCTGTTTTTGGTCAGGCGGTCGAGGAAATGTATAAGCTTCTCGCTTTCCAGGACTCTCTGACACTTCAGAATCTCAAGGTAGGTATAGGTGACCTCTACGTTACCGTTTACGGCGGCAGAACAAGACTCGTAGGAATTCTGCTTGGCCGAGGTCTTAACATAGACGAGGCAAAGGCAGAGCTCAACGGAGTTACGCTTGAGTCTTTGGTCGTAGCTGAGCGTGTTGCAAGAGCTATAATCAAGAGCGCTGAGCTTGGCAGAGCAGACCTTGCGGATTTCCCGCTTCTGCTTCATATAAACGACGTGCTCACTAAAAAAGCTCCCGCAGATATTCCGTGGGAGAAGTTCACGTTTTAAATAGAATGACCGCAGTTCATTTGAACTGCGGTCATTTTGCTTAAGGTTATTTGGGATAATTTTGCGGAGTTGAGGTGGGGCCGTATATCTCGATCCTGTCAATACCGTACTTGCTTGGTGAAAACCTGACTCGGTCTATGCAGATTATTCTGTCTGTGTATTCGGGCGTGGGACGGTGGCAATGATAGACTATGAAAAGCTCTCCCGTATTTTCAACGCGTACGAAGGAGTGGTGTCCTGTGCCGTTAACAGTAGTGCTTCGTGACAGAACAGGATTGCCCTTATATTTTTCATATTTTCCAAGCGGAGAGTCGCAAGTAGCGTATCCAACGGCATAATCCTTAGAGGAATAATGGCTTCCCGAATAAGTGAGATAATAGGTGCCGTTGTGCTTGAGGATAGCAGGCCCCTCGGCTATTCTTTCACCTTGCTCCTCCCATGTAAGCGAGGCTGTCAGCAAAAGCTTTTCAGAGCCTTCTATGACTGACGAGAGCGTAGGATCAAGCTCGCAACCGTAAATTCCGTAGGTCGATCTCCAGGAGACGTAGTAGAGATAAACTCTGCCGTCATCATCAAAGAAGAGATGACCGTCGATAGTTGATTCGAGCAGAGGTTTTTCGGGAGCGATAAACGGGCCTAAGGGAGAGTCGGAGACCGCTATTCCAAGATCGTTAGAATTTGAGAACGCCATATAGAACTTTCCGTCCTTGACAGATACCTCGGGAGCCCAGAACTTTCCGCCGGGATTATCCCATGCACCGTCAAGGCAAACACCCATATCAGTCCAATTAACGAGGTCTTCAGACTCATAAACTTTGAATCCACGCCAATATGAAGTTGAATACAGATAGTATTTTCCTTCCCAAAATATTACCTGAGGGTCGGCAAGGCTCTTGTCGGATACGGGGTTCGTGAATTGCGGCCCATCTCCCGAAAGTCCCGTATCGTAAAGCGAATCAGCACCGTATACTGCTATCTCGCCGAAGGAAGCGGCTCTGCCGTCGTCGATATATCCAAGTAAGGTGCCGCCGTTATCCTCAGCGTCACTTATTTCTATCTCAGGCCAGGGAATGATATCAGACGAAAGATCATCAAGGAAATACAATCGCAGTGTTTGTCCCGCGCGCTCGACTCTCAGCTTGATCTGCTGCTTCATATCAAGATGCTCGATAGCGTGAGATATTATTTCATTTACTGAAACTACGTCATCGGAGGATACCGTTACGGTATTCAAGGACACCTTGCTTTGCGTTATAATAAAGGCGTATCCGCTGTATTTAGCGTCCTCCGCTTCTTTTGCAGAAAAAACGATGCCCGCTTTTGCTGACATGATTTTGAGCGATATATCAACTTCCGCAGCAAAATCTCCTTTTATCTTGTCTTCGCTGTAGAGTGCGACAGAGTATTTGGGGTTACTGATGTTGGCGTCCTTATCCTCGGGCGCGACTATATTATCACCTGAGATATAGTACGGCTTGCTCGTATAGTCAAAATAGTCGGCAATGGCAGGGGGCTGCTCTGTGGCGAGCGCCTCTGTTTCCGTGGGCGCATCGGTCTGCTCACCGTCAGAAGAATTGCAGGCGGTTGTCACAGCTAAAAGTGAGAGGATCAGTAGCATCAAAATAATTTTTTTCATAAGGTGCCTCCCGAAATTTGTCTGTAATAATTATACACTCTGCTGGCTTACTTGTCAAGCGCTGTCTGAAAATGAAAAAAAGAATGAATAATTATGAAAAATATTCATTCTGATATTGACTTTTTGCAAAATAAGATTTATAATATATTAGTATGGATTTTTATGCCCACAGGCATTTTTAACACCTCTGCTGAAAAGAAAGGAAAACTGACAATGAGCGGAATTAAAAGAAAAGAGGCAAGAGAAATAGTCGTTGGCCTGCTTTTTGAGACCGAGTTTAAAACCGAAGAAAATTCCAAGGAGATCTTTGCGATCTCTACTGAAAACAGAGATATACCCGAGGATGAATACGTAAGGGAAGCATACTTTGGCGTGTGCGAAAACAAGGAGCAGATAGATGCACTTATCGGCGCACACTCTAACGGCTGGAAAACACATCGTCTTACGCGACTTTCTCGCTCGATAATGCGTCTTGCTACCTACGAGATGCTTTTCTGCGACGATATTCCTTACAGCGTTTCTATTAATGAAGCGATTGAGCTTACCAAAAAGTTTGACGATCCCAAGGCAAGAGCCTTCGTCAACGGCGTTCTCAACTCAGTAAAGGACGAGCTTGAGGCACTTGCAAGCACTAAAAATGACTAATAAAAATAAATGCTTCGTTGGATTTGACACGAGCAACTACACCACGTCTATAGCGGTAGCCGATGAGAACGGTAAAATAATCGCCAATCTTAAAGCGCCTCTGCCCGTAAAGGATGGCGAGAGAGGCCTTCGACAGTCGGATGCGGTGTTCGCACACGTGAAAAATCTCCCGAGCCTTACAGACGAGCTTTCGGAGGTCATAGCAGACCTCACGCCCGTGGCAGTTGGCGTCTCTGTAACGCCCAGAAGAGCAGAAGGCTCTTATATGCCTTGCTTTCTCTGCGGTATCTCTGCCGCGCACAGCTTTTCTGCAGGACGGTCTATACCGATAATCGAGGCCTCGCATCAGCACGGGCATATAATGGCAGCCGCGTACTCCTCGGGATGTTCCGACAAGCTTCTTTCACAGAAGTTCCTCGCCTTTCACGTGTCGGGCGGCACTACCGAGGCGCTCCTCGTAACACCTAATGAGAGCGGCACCGACTTTGATATAGAGCTTGTCGGCGAAACGATGGATATAAACGCAGGACAAGCTATCGACCGTGTTGGCGTTATGATGGGACTTTCATTTCCTTGCGGTCGTGAGCTTGAGGCTCTTGCGAGAGAGTATCAAGGAAAGCCCTACAGACCTAAAATAACCGTCCGTGATGGCAGATGCGGTCTTTCGGGAGTCGAGAATATAGCCGCCAAGCTTTACGCCGAGAAAAACGATAAAAGCGAGGTAGCGGCGTTTGTTTTTGATTTTATTTGCAGAACCCTTTGCGAGATGACCTCGCAGATACTTGATAAATACGGCAGACTTCCCGTGCTTTTTGCAGGCGGAGTTATGTCCAATAAGCTTATGAGAAGCGAAATATCCTCGCGCTTTGAGGCGTATTTCGCAGAGCCCGAATTCTCGGCTGACAACGCCGCCGGCGTTGCGCTTCTGGCAAGGCTCAAGGCTTCAGAGGAGGATTAAATTTGAACTTGGCATATAATGCGGCGACACGCGATGGGGCGCTGTCCGTAGGAGAGGTAAACAGATACCTCAAGCTTCTTATGGACAACGACGCGCTTCTTTCAAGCGTGTGCGTGCGCGGAGAGATATCAAATCTTAAATATCACTCAAGCGGCCACCTCTACTTTACGCTAAAGGATGAGGAGGGAGAGATCTCTGCCGTAATGTTCCGCGCTTCTGCCGCGTCTATGCGATTTACCGCAAGAAACGGAATGAAGGTCCGTGCTTACGGAAGGGTGTCAATGTATGAAAAGAGCGGAAAATGCCAAATATACGTCTCTGCAATGACAGACGACGGTGTCGGCGCTCTTTGGGCTGAATTTGAAAGACTTCAGAGAAAGCTTTCCGCAGAAGGTCTTTTTGATGAGACAAAAAAGAAAAAGCTTCCGAAGCTCCCAACGACGATAGGAATAATCACCTCTCCGACGGGTGCGGCGGTAAGAGATATGATAAACGTGACAGGCAGAAGATGGCCCTCGGCAAAGATACTGCTTTATCCCTCGCTCGTTCAGGGCGCGGATGCGCCTGCATCACTTTGCAGAGGACTTGAGCTTCTCAACGCCTATAACGCCTGTGACGTTATTATAATCGGCAGAGGCGGCGGATCTATTGAGGATCTTTGGGCATTCAATGACGAAAGAGTCGTCAGAGCAGTCGCCGCGTCTGAGATCCCCGTTATCTCGGCTGTAGGACACGAAAGTGACTTCACGCTTTGCGACTTTGCCGCAGACTGCAGAGCCCCCACGCCATCGGCGGCGGCAGAGCTTGCAGTTCCCGACAGAAACGAATACAGACAGAGAGCAGACGATGCTTTCTTCAGACTTGAAGCGGCGTTCAGAAAGATAAGAAGCGATAAAGCGACAGCGCTTACGTCGCTCAGAAAACGCCTTGAGCTTTCCTCACCTGTAGCGAGACTTGCAAATGAAAAGAGATTACTCTCGCTTAAAAGCAACGCGCTCAATAGAGCAATAAACGAAAGATACAGACGAAGCAAGGACGGCTTTTCAAATCTTTCGGGAAGACTTGCGGCTATGAATCCTTTTGCGGTGCTTGGAAGAGGCTACAGCGTTGCCATGGACGAGAGAGGAAACCTGCTTACAAGCGCAAATGAGCTTAAGGTAGGAGACAGAGTTGCGATAAGCTTTGCAGAGGGCAGGGCAATTACCGAGGTAATAGAGACCGAACCTTGTAATAAAGGAGAAATAAAATGAGTGTAAATATAGAAAATATGAGCTTTGAAGAAGCAATGAAGCGCCTTGATGAGATAACCGAGGAGCTCTCACGCGAGGGTGTTAGTCTTGACAGATCGCTTGCTCTTTACGAGGAGGGCGTTAAGCTCGCTCGCGTATGCAACGAAAAGCTTGAGGATACCGAGAGAAAGATAAAGATGCTTCAGATCTCGCAGAGCGGTGAAGTATCCGAAAAGGATTTTATACCTAACGAAAACGATTGATCGCTGATCGGTTGGAGAAATATATGAGCTTTGAAAATATCAAAATCGCTCTCGCCGAAAACTCACTTGCCACAGAAGCGGCACTTGAAGAGTTCTTTAAGGGAAAAAACAGCAGCGGAAGCCTTGAGATAATAATCTCTGCTGAAAAATATTCTTTGCTCGGCGGCGGTAAGAGAATAAGACCTTTTCTCGTTAACGAGGTCGCGCGCGTGCTTGGCGCATCTCTTGAGGCATCAATGCCATTTGCAATGGCAGTCGAGATGATACACACCTACTCGCTTATCCACGACGATCTGCCGTGCATGGATAACGACGATTTCAGACGAGGTAAGCCTTCTAATCATAGGGTTTACGGCGAGGCATACGCGATGCTTGCGGGAGACGCGCTTCTGACTAACGCATTTCTTGCGGCGGCTTCCAATAAAAACGTCGATACTTCCTATCTTAGCGCGGCAATAACGGCTCTTTCGGACGCGGCTGGTGACGATGGTATGATCGGCGGACAGGTGACTGACCTTGAGGGTGAGGAGAAGAAGCTGACCTTTGAGGAGCTTCTCAGATTACACTCGCTCAAAACGGGTAAAATGATAGAGGTATCAGCATTGCTCGGTTGTATTGCCGCAGGCTATTCTGCAAAAACTAAGGAAGCACGTGCCGTTTGCGCTTATGCGAGAAATATCGGACTTGCCTTTCAGGCGATCGACGATCTGCTTGATCTGATCGGAGACGAGGCGATCGTCGGAAAGACTCTTTCCTCAGATGCAGAAAATCAAAAGACAACCTTCTTGAGCTTCTTTGATATAGAGGGCGTGAGAGATTACGCCAAGAGGCTCACGGAAGACGCGATAAGCGAAATATCAGAGATAGAGGGCTCGGAGCTTCTGCGTGAGCTTGCTTTGTATCTCTTGGAACGAGATAAATAAGATTTTGGAGATAGATGATGAGTGTTGTATTGGATTCCTTGAAGGATTTTTTTGGCAATTATATGCTTATGAGCGCGGTAGTCGCTTGGCTTAGCGCACAGATAATCAAGATATTTACAGGCGCTTTTCAAAACAGAAAAATGTCGCTTAAGACCTTGCTTTTCTCAAGTGGCGGAATGCCCAGCTCTCATGCGGCGGCGGTGGTTGCACTCGCAATATCGGCAGGACTCAGCCAAGGCTTTGGCTCTCCCGTATTCGCAGTTTGCGGAATTTTCTCGATCATAGTAATGATAGACGCCTCGGGCGTAAGATACGAGACAGGTAAGCAGTCTCAGGTCATCAACAAGATGGTAGAGGAGCTTTTCTCGGGAGATATGGATATGCTCAATATAGGCCTTAAGGAGCTTGTCGGACATACGCCCTTTCAGGTATTTATGGGCTTCCTGCTCGGAATTGTCGTTGCAGCCATAATGTACTTCGTAATGTAAAATGAGAGCAGACATTTATTTGCATGCGGCAGGATATACCCAAAGCCGCAAAAAAGCACAGGATCTTATAGATGCGGGAGCGGTAAGGATAGACGGCGAGATCATCAAAAAGGCATCTGCACCAATAAATGAAACCGTAGAGCACGAGGTAAAGATCGAGCAGGTATTTCCGTACGTAAGCCGAGGCGGCGTAAAGCTTGAAGCGGCACTCGATGCCTTCGGCGTCAACGTAAATCGCAAAAAAGCGGTTGACGTAGGCGCTTCCACGGGTGGATTTACCGACTGCCTGCTCAAGCGCGGCGCGCGCTTGGTGGTGGCGGTAGATGCGGGTATCGGTCAGCTTCACGAGAGCTTGAGGGCTGACGCGAGAGTTAAGTGCGTTGAGCATTTCAACGCTCGCGAGATGGATCTTTCAACCACCGACGGATATTGTGATATTGCAGTCGCTGACGTTTCGTTCATATCTCAGACCTATATAATTCCTGCCGTAAGCACCTGCTTACAGGACGGAGGAGAGTTTATAAGTCTCGTAAAGCCTCAGTTTGAGGCAGGTAGGCAAGCGCTCGGAAAGAACGGAATAGTAACTAATTCCGCTTATCGCTTTCTCGCCGCAAAGAGAGTTATAAGCTGTGCTCACGAAAACGGATTTGACTGTGTCGGCTTTATCCGCTCTCCTATAGAGGGCGGCGACGGTAACAAGGAATATCTCGCGCATTTTATAAAAAAGGCTTGCGTCGAGCCCAAGATAGACGATAAATACATAAAGAGGATCACCTCTCTTTGATAAGGAAACAACATGAGTGATATTAAAAGAATTGCGATAATAACCAATTATAATATTCAAGAAAAGCTTAGCGCGGCAATGAAGGTCGCGGAAAAGCTTTGCGAATTTGTCAATGAAATATACATACCCGAAACCTACCGCGATAGGATCATGCGCGCAAGAATGCACAGAGCGGAATTCTCATATAAGCCTCTTGACGAGATATATCAGAGCACAGATCTTATAGTCGGCATCGGCGGAGACGGAGTTATGCTTGAGGCGGCTCGCCGAGCGACTCCCGCAGGGATCCCCATACTCGGTATCAATATGGGCAGGATAGGCTATATGACCGAGCTTGAAATGACAGAGCTTTCTCTGCTTGACAACATATTCAAGGGCGAGTATTATCTTGATGAAAGAGCGATGCTCAGAGTTGAGATAAGATCATCGAGGGGAAATAATAAGTTTTCGGCTTACGCGCTCAACGAGGCGGTCGTTGCAAACGGAACTACCGCTCGCATCATAGATCTTGAGCTTCTCGACAACGGCAGACTCGTAAGCGAGTACCGTGCCGACGGACTCGTTGTAGCCACTCCCACCGGCTCAACGGCTTATTCGCTCTCCGCAGGCGGTCCTATCATAGATCCTAAGCTCTCCTGCTTTTGCGTAACGCCAATATGTCCGCATTCGCTTATCGCAAGACCGCTTATTTTCCCGGATAGCGCCATTCTTGAGGTAAAGAACACCTGTGTTCGCGAAAAGGTGCTTCACCTCACGATAGACGGAAGAGCAACCTTTGATCTTTACCTTGGCGATACCGTGGTAATTACGAAATCCGCGCTTAAAGCAAAGCTTTTGCGCATAAAGAACGATGATTTTTACTTTAAGATACGTATGAAAAAATTCTTTTAAGGGGATGTTTTAATGAAAACACAAAGACAGGAAAGAATACTTGAGCTTGTGTCCAAGTACGAGATAGAGACACAAGAGGATATGATGAGCCGCTTGCAAAGCGAGGGCTTTAAGGTAACTCAGGCAACCGTGTCGCGAGACTTAAAGGAGCTCAAGCTTACTAAGACGCTTACCGCAAGAGGCACGTACAGATACGCCGTAAATACAACGAGACATCGCACGGGAAGTGTGAAATTCAATAATGCTATGGTCGATTCGATAATCCACGTTGATTATTCTCTCAATAACGTAGTTATCAAGACCTATCCCGGACTTGCACAGGCAGTGGCATCGGGCGTTGATGCACTTAATATGCACAACATTCTCGGTTGCGTAGCGGGAGACGATACTATTATTATCGTTACTCGCGACGTAGAGAGCTCGGCTGAGATAAGCGAGAGCCTTACCGAGCTTATGAAGACTTTCTAAAAGTATTGATTTATAAGGAGAAGGACTATGCTTCAGTCGCTTCATATTGAAAACGTAGCGGTAGTAAAGCGCCTTGACATTGAGTTTTCGGCAGGAATGACTGCGCTTACGGGTGAAACGGGCGCAGGAAAATCAATAATAATAGATAGCCTTAATCTCCTTTCGGGAAACAGAGCTGATAAGGAGCTTATACGAAGCGGCTCGGATAGAGCAGAGGTAAGCGCGGTATTTTCCTCGCTTTCTCCTCAGACTGTTACCGCACTTGCTGAGCTTGGTTTTGAGGCTGATGACGGGAGCATAATGCTCTCACGAGTCCTGACCCAATCCTCATCCTCGGCAAGAATAAACGGTCGCCCCGTGACCTTATCTCTCCTCAGAGACGTTTCGGGATTGCTTTTCGGTATTCACGGACAGAATGATAATCTTCGTCTGCTTGATCCTAAGAATCATATCGATATTCTCGATGCTTATGCAGGCAACAAGGATAAGCGCGAGGAGTACTACGAGCTTTATCGCAAAATACTCCATATCCGCGCAGAGATAGATTCTATCTCAAAGGATTCGCGCGAGAGACTTCGCGTAAGAGAGATGCTGAAGTTCCAGATAGACGATATTGATTCCGCAAAGCTTCGCGAGGGCGAGGAAGAGGCACTTGAAGCGCTCGTGGGAAAGCTTAGACATCTTGAGCGCATCAATAAGTGCTGTGCGCTGGTTGAGAAGGCGCTAGAGGGTTCAAAGGGAATGGGCGCGATATATCTCACCGACAGAGCTTCAAGCGCACTTGAGTCTATATCAGATGCCGTGCCCGAGGCAGAATCGCTCGCATCTAGACTTGCAGAGGTTAAATACGAGCTTGAGGACATCGCCGCCAGCGTGTCCGAGCTTGCTGACTTCGGAGACGGAGATCCTACGGCAAGGCTTGATAAGGCAGAGGGCAGACTCGACACGATCACAAGACTAAAGCGCAAATACGGCAGTACGGTTGAGGAAATACTTGCCTTCAGACGCGAGGCTCTAGAAAAGCTTGAGTATATAGACACCGCAGACGATCGCAAGGCAGATCTTGAGGACGAGCTTGAGAAGTTAAGCGCATCTGCAAAAGAGATCGCAAAGCAGCTTCGCGAATCGCGCAAGAGAGCCGCGCTTGGACTTACAAAGAGCGTTAAGGAAACGCTTGCATTCCTTGATATGCCTAAGGTCGCCTTTGAGGCAGGCATCAGCGCCGCATCCGAATTTAACCCTTGCGGACTTGACGAGGTAGAATTTCTCATATCCGCAAACCCAGGCGAGCCGCTTATGCCTATGGCAAGGATAGCCTCGGGAGGAGAGCTTGCAAGAATAATGCTCTCGCTCAAGAACGTTCTCAATCTCTCGGACGGCATCGATACCGTTATATTTGACGAGATAGACACGGGTATTTCGGGAAAGACCTCAAGAAAGGTCGGTATAAAGCTCAAGGAGATCGGCAGAGAGGCGCAGGTTATATGCGTCACACACTCGGCTCAGATAGCTTCGCTTGCACACACGCACCTCTTCGTATCAAAGAGAGAGGTTGATGGAAGGACCGAGAGCGCCGTATCGCTTCTTGACGACGATGCAAGAGTTTCGGAGATAGCGAGAATACTCGGCGGCATCGAGATAACCTCGGCACAGAGAGTAGCCGCGCTTGAGATGATTTCAGAGGGAAAAAACTACTGATATTTCCGAAATATTTTCGGTAAGGACTTGAAAAAAGTTACTTTGTGTAGTATAATTATAAAGTTGTAAAGTTTTGATATTTGGAGATTATAAATGTTAACGATCAAAAAAATGATCTCAGAAGAGATCGAGAAAATACTTAAAGGAATAAACGCCGAGTCGGGACTTGACGCGAACACCGTCTGCTCTATGCTTGAGTATCCCCCCGACGAGAAGATGGGTGATCTCGCACTTCCTTGCTTCAAGCTCAGCAAGGTGCTTCGTATGGCACCCGTAAAGATCGCCGCTTCTATCGCTGAGAGCTTTTCCTGCGAGGCTGTAGACAAGGCAGAGGCGCTTAACGGTTATTTCAATATCTACCTTTCAGGCGAATATCTTGCAAAGAAGGTTGCCGCTGAGGTAGCAGAGAAGGGCGACAAATACGGCGCTCCCACAGAGCTTGGCGAGGGCAAGACTGTAGTTCTCGACTACTCATCTCCCAACGTCGCAAAGCCCTTCCATATAGGACACCTCGGCACCACCGTCATCGGTCATTCTCTCAAGAAGCTTCACGAGTTTGCGGGATACAAGTGCGTTGGCATCAACTATCTCGGCGACTGGGGCACACAGTTCGGTAAGCTTATCGTTGCTTATCACAAGTGGGGCAACGCCGAGGCTATAGAGCAGAGCGGAGTTGACGCGCTCGTTGAGCTTTACGTAAGGATAAATAACGCTATCGCAGAGGATGCTACGCTCGCTGACGAGGCAAGAGCAGAGTTCCGCAAGCTTGAGGACGGCGACGAGGAAAACATAAGACTCTGGAAGTGGTTCGTTGATATAAGCCTTGCAGAGTATCAGAAGACCTATAAGCAGCTCGGCATAGAATTTGACAGCTATAAGGGCGAGAGCTTCTATACAGACAAGATGCCCGCGCAGGTTCAGAAGCTTCGCGATATGGGCCTTCTCAAGATAGACGACGGCGCATCTATCGTTGATCTTGAGGAATTCGGAATGACTCCTTGTCTTATTCTCAAGAGAGACGGATCAACGCTCTATCCCACGAGAGATATAGCCGCGGCTGTTTACCGCAAGGAGACCTACGATTTCGATAAGATGATCTACGTTACGAGCGCAGGTCAGAGTCTCCACTTTGCTCAGTGGTTCAAGGTCGTTGAGCTTATGGGTTATGAATGGTACGATAAGCTCGTTCACGTGCCTTACGGAACGGTAAGCATCAACGGTGCTAAGCTCGCTACGAGAACGGGTAACGTGATCCTTTTGCGCGATCTCTTTGCAGAGTCTATCGCAAAGGTTGCCGCAATTATGGATGAAAAGAACCCTGACCTCGAGAATAAGGAAAAGATATCCGAGGAGGTCGGCGTTGGCGCGATAGTATTCTACTATCTCTCCAATAACCGTATCAGAGATATAAACTTCATGATGGAGGACGCTCTCAGCTTTGAGGGTAATACAGGTCCCTACGTTCAGTACACCTACGCGCGTACCTGCTCGGTGCTTGCAAAGTCCCCCGATTACGATAAGAACGCCGCGCTTAAGATAACCTCGCCCGACGAGACCTCGCTGCTTAAGACGCTCTCACGCTTTGAAGAGGTGGTAAGAGAGGCAATAGCCGCTTACGAGCCCTCGGTAGTAACGAGATATATCCTTGACGTTGCGGGCGCGTATAACCGCTTCTATCACAACTGCTCCATACTTGGCGCTGAGAGTGAAGAGATAAAGAACACCCGTCTTGTGCTGACAGAAGCAGCAAAAACGGTGCTTGGTAATGCATTCGGGCTTATCTGCCTTGCAAAGACCGAGAAGATCTGATTTGATTAAAATTGATTTGAAATAGAGAGGTAAAAATTATGTCCGGACATAGCAAATGGGCGAATATCAAGCACAAGAAGGAAAAGACCGACGCGCAGAGAGCTAAAGTCTTCACAAAGATAGGTAAGGAAATTACCATCGCAGTTAAGGAGGGCGGCGGAGATCCCGCTTCCAACTCCAAGCTTCGTGACCTTATCCTTAAGGCAAAATCAAACAACGTTCCTAACGATAATATCGAGAGAACTATCAAGAAGGCTCTCGGCTCTACCGGTGAGAACTACGAAGAGGTAGTTTACGAGGGCTACGGCCCCGCAGGTATCGCAGTTATCGTTGAGGCTACTACCGACAACCGCAACCGTACCGCAGGTAACGTAAGAGCATACTTCTCCAAGTACCACGGCAATATGGGACAGACAGGCTGCGTATCCTATCTCTTTACCGAGAAGGGCGTTATCATCATCTCTAACGAGGATGAGGATATCGACGAGGATAAGCTTATGGAGACCGCTCTTGAGGCAGGCGCAGAGGATTTCGCGTCCGAGGGAGAGGTATTTGAGATATACACCGAGCCCGACGATCTCTACGCGGTTAAGGAAGCACTTGAGGCTGCAGGCTACACTGTAGCATCTGCTGAGAAGGATAAGATACCTTCCAACTACGTGACCCTTGAGACCGAGGACGATATCAAGTTCATGGGCTTGCTTATTGAAAAGCTCGAGGACGATGACGACGTTATGAACGTATATCATAACTGGGAAAATTGCGATTGATATATGAGCAAGTATACGAAGTTACTCTCGAATACTGCAATTTTGGGAGCAGGTACCTTTATTTCAAAGGTACTTGTTTTCCTGCTTATGCCGCTTTATACCGCTCTGCTTTCAACCGAGCAGTTCGGTACGGCGGATATACTGACACAGACGGCAAATCTGCTCATACCCCTCGCGGCTCTCGGCATTGCCGACGGACTCTTCCGCTTCGCACTTGACGCAGAAGGCGAGCAACGCAAGGAGGTATTTACTACCGCGCTCTCAGTAGTGGTGGTCGGAATTCTGCCACTCGCGGCTATTATTCAGCTTCTGCGCTTGGCTGACATCTACGACGGCTATGTATGGCTGATACTGTTTTATATCTGCGCGGCAAATCTCCACCTTCTTTGCGCGAATTATCTCCGAGCTTGCGATAAGACCAAGGCATTCGCAATTCAGGGAATTGCCAATACCGTTCTGACGATATTGCTAAATATCCTTTTCCTCGTCGTGCTCGATCTCGGCGTGCTCGGATACGTGCTGTCTGTCGCGGTAGCTGATACGGTCATGACCGTTGCGATATTCTTTATCTGCAGACTTTACCGCGATCTCTCCTTCAAGAGACGCGAGAAGCGACTGCTTGCCCGTATGCTAAAGTTCAGCATTCCGTATATCCCCACGACGATGATGTGGATGATAACCTCGGCAAGCGACAGATTTATCGTTACAGCTTTCTCGGGTGCGGCAGAGAACGGACTTTACGCGGCGGCGTATAAGCTTCCCACGCTTATCTCACTTGCAGGCGGCGTCTTTATCGAGGCTTGGCAGTTCTCGTCTGTCAGCGACGCTCAGCCCGAGGAGAGAGCCAGATTCTTCGGCACGGTCTACCGCAATTATATGGGAATAATGTTTATGGGCACGTCGGTGCTTATAGCAGGCTCAAAGATATTGACGAGCCTCCTGCTTGACGACTCTTATTATTCGTCATGGCAGTACGTTCCCGTGCTTGCTATTGCAATGATATTCTCGGCGTTTTCGGCGTTTATGGGCAGCGTGTATTTTCTTGAGAAGAGAAGCATTCGTTCCTTCGTTACCGCAAGCGCCGGCGCGCTGACAAATATAATTCTCAATTTCGCGCTCATTCCAAGCTTTGGCGCGATGGGTGCGGCGGTCGCAACCGCGATAAGCTATATGGTCGCGTTCACTATCAGAGCGATAGACGCCTCGAAGTATCTTAAATTCAACCTCTGCATTCCAAGGCTCGTGACAAACACCGTTCTGATAATTACGCAGACGGTTCTGATGCTTCTCGATCTCGCAGATCCCGTTTTCCGAATTCTGATACAGCTCGCGATAGTCGCGATCTTCGCCGTTTATAACGGCAGGGAGATATTCAGAACGGTAACGCAGGTTGCAAAGAAATTTTTAGGCAAAAAAAGAAAAAATATTTAAAAAAGCTATTGCAATTTAAAAAGAATTGTGGTATAATATGATGTAATGTGCGTAAAAACGCAAGATTAAGGGTAGTCCGCTGCGAAGCTCTGCATGAATACCCGGATTTTTAAGGAGGACTGAAAGATGAACAACTTACTTCAGGCTTTTACAAACGAGCAGCTTAAGACCGAACTTCCGGTTGTAAACGTTGGTGATACTATCCGTATCCACAACAGAATCAAGGAAGGCGCACGCGAGAGAATTCAGATGTTCGAGGGCACCGTTATCGCTAAGCACGGCGGCGGAATCTCTGAGACATTTACCGTAAGACGCGTATCTTACGGCTGTGGCGTAGAGAAGACCTTCCCGATCCACTCTCCCAACGTTGTTAAGGTAGACATTGTTCGTTCCGGTAAGGTTAGAAGAGCAAAGCTCTACTACTTGAGAGACAGAGTTGGTAAAGCTTCCAAGGTTAAGGAAAAGATCTAAGTATCTGACTTACCTTGATGCAAAAAAGACACCCATCGGGTGTCTTTTTTGTTTTATTTCAATACTTCTTCTGCCTTTTCAAATACCGCTTGACTTTCTTCAGACGAGAGGACCGTGAATACGACATAATCGCAAAAGCAGCGCACCTCGGCACGCTCAAGCTTTAACAGCTCTCCCGGTGCGTAATTTTTAAAGAACGCACCCTTTTCCTTTTGCTGATCCTTAAGATACTCCTCAAGTGCCAATTTCATTTCCTTGGACTTCTCATCAAAAACACGAACTACCCCGATCTCGCCCACGTCCTCGGCGGCTTGAGAATAGAGAAGTGTTATATCGGCATCGCTGTCTTTAGTAAAGTCAAAATAAGAAAGCTCCTCATCGGTGTATTCAATATAATCCTCAGAGCCCGAAATTTGCTTTATAAGCTCGTCAGCAAGCTCCTTGCTTGTAAGTGATGCGCTGTATTTTTCTTGCTTACAGGAAGAAAAAACAAGGATAGAAAGCGAGAGTATGAGCAATAATATTATTCTTTTCATTCCGCACCTCCGTAGGCGTGTGTTCTTATATAAGCAAGCATCTCGCGGTATGCCTCGGCGTTTAGATGAAATCCGTCGCCGCTGTCAAAGCAGGACTTCAGGTATCCCTCGCTATC
Source organism: Clostridia bacterium (assembly GCA_017504545.1). Taxonomy (GTDB): domain Bacteria; phylum Bacillota; class Clostridia; order Oscillospirales; family CAG-272; genus HGM12713. Next base: position 17,265 of record JAFVRA010000154.1, read on the forward strand.
CTTGAGCACCTCGGAAGTATTGAGATAAGGCAGACCGCACTCGTCTGCAAGCGATGCGGTCCATTCGTTAGTTTTATCAATATAGGAATTCAAGGTCTCAGTACTGACACTGTAGCTTGAGGTATCCATATCTTTTGAGATGGGGAAGCAGGACTGAAGCATAATGACCGTATCGGGAGACGCCTCATGAAGCCTTGAGATAAGCTTTTTGTAGCAGCCTTTGAAGTATTCCGAGCCCTTGGACATATTTCCGACAGCACCGTTGAGCCCAAATGTCAGAAGCATATATTTCGGCTTTCGTTTTGCCATTGCCTCGGCAATGTCTATCTCCTCGTTTGTGTCGGGATAGAGCACGCGACAGCTTGCAGTAGAAGGATCGAGCATCAGCGTGCCGCTCTTGGGCGCCCATACCTGCTTTGTGTCCTTACCGCCTGAGAGTACGCCGCGGCTCTTGAGGTGATAGGTGGTGGACTCCCCGAGGAAAATGAAGGAATCTATATAGCTCTGTCCTGCGTCCTCGGTCGGAATCAGAGAGACCTCGGTGTCCTGAATAAAGGCGTCTTTCGACGTGTCCTCCTCGCTCTCGGGCTCCCTTGGGGAGCAAGAAGAAGTCCACATATATATGATTACTATAAATAAAGAGAAAAAAAGCAGCTTTTTTAACATAAAAAACCTCCGTGCTTCAAGTATTGATCAACCTGAAGCACGGAGGGAAGAGTGCTTTATTTTTTCTTTTTGAACTGATCGTTATATTTCGCCGATGCCTCTCTGTTAACGCGAAGGCGCGCTTTGAAGAAGAGCTTTGCAACGTAGTATATCCAATAAACGATTGAGAATATTATCAAGCCCGTAAGCACGTTTGAAGCACGCATGTTGACGGGAAGCATAAAGCAAGCGTAGAAGCCGAAAAGATATATCGCAAAATGAGCAAGAGCGCCTGCTACCGCAGGAATTGCTTTGATACTGCGAATCGCATCAGCCAAAGCGCAGAGGGCAGAGAATACGAAGAAGAGCAGAACTCTGTTAGCCTCTATTGCGGGAGATTCGTCTCCGGTGGTTATGAAAACCATACAAAGCATATATCCGGCGCATATCAGCGTAAAATATATGCACGCTGAAGATAAAGCCTTTTTGATCAGTCCTTTTATATCCATGTTCAAGTTAGATCCTTTCGTAGTTTACCCAATCAATATAACATAAATGCAAGATTAATTCAAGTACATAATGTAAATTTTTTAAAATTAAATACTCAGAGGCGCTCGCTTGAGCGCCTCTTTTGGTTATTCATTTTCTTCTTTATTTGAAGGCTCGTCGGAGGTGGGAGCGTTTTCCTCGCTTGTCTTATCCTTCTTAGGTTCTTTTTTGAAAGATGGTCTGTAAGCCTTTTGAAGCTCGCCGTCATCGGTGTAAACGTCATCTTCAAAATCATCCTCATAGTCTTCTTCAAATTGGTATTGCGAAAGCTCGTCAATAAGCGATTTAGGCTCGCTGGAGTCGTGTGACATGGTCTTATGACAGATATTTCTTTCTTCAAGACGCTTCTTGATCCATCGGTCAAACAGAGTGTAGATAACGCTGCAAATCGGAACGCTGACGATAATTCCTACGACTCCGAAGAGTCCGCCGCCAATAGTAACCGCCGCAAGCACCCAAATTCCCGGAAGTCCGACGTGCTTACCCATAATTTTCGGGTAGATGATGTTAGATTCAAGCTGCTGAAGAATTATTATAAATATAACGAACCAAAGCGCTTTGATTGGACTCTCAATAAAAATGAAGAAAGCGCCAATGGCAGTTCCGATAAATGGGCCAAAAACAGGGATAAACGCCGTAAATGCGATAACGCAAGAAACCATAACCGCGTAAGGCATTCTGAATATCAGCATACCGATAAAGCAGAGAACACCTATCAGAAGCACCTCAGTGCATTGACCGGATATAAATCCCGAGAATGCTTTGTTTGAAAGAACGACGACAGAAATAAGCTTTCTCGCGCGCTCTCTCTTCATAATTGAATAGATAACGCTCTTTGCAAGCTTGCCGAGTGACTCCTTGGAAGCAAGAACGTAGATCGAGAATACAAATCCAAGAATAAAGTTGAGCACGGTATTGAATACTGTAGTAACGATACCGAGCGCGCCCTGCGCGATAGAATTTGAGTGATTGTCGATCATATCCAACGCCCAAGCACTTATTGATTCCCAGTCTATCGTCAGATCTGGGAAGATTGATTTAAGATGGAGCTTTTCAAGCACCGAGTCGATCGTCGCGCTGACGTTCTCCATTGCAGAGGGAAGCGCGGTAAAGAACTTCTCACCTGTTCTTACAAGCTCAGGAACTACAAATGAGAGGAATACGGTGATTACCGAGAGCAAAAAGAGAACACTGAGTGTAAGGCAAATAGGTCTCTTGAGCTTTGACCACACCTTTCCGTTCTTACGGGTGAGCTTTCCAAAAACTCTCTCCTCAAGAAAGCGCAAGGGAAGATTTACAACGAATGCAATGCAAAGTCCGAGAATAAGAGGTGAGAGCACGCCCAAAACCTTGGAGACTGCGTCGCCTACGGTGCTCATATTTGAAATAATAACGAAAAACAGAATTGAAGTGAGAATTACAGCGAGAGCCTTTAGATATTTCTGGTTTTCAGCTGTAAAAAAATTTTTATTGTTTTTCATAAATAACCTCGTGGGCTTAAAAGTTTAATAAGGATTACTCCTCGTCGCTATCCTTGTCCTTATCCTTTTCCTTCTTTTCGTCCTCAGTCTCTTCATGGCGGAGAGTAATGACCGCGCGGCCTACCTTGTGATCCTTGATATCCTCGATGTGAATATCAAGCGTATCGGTAGAAAGCTCAAAGCTTGCGGCGTCCTCGGGAACCGAGCCGTAGAGACCAAGAATAAATCCGCTGAATGTATCGGAGTCGATGTCCTCAAATTTGATGCCGATAGCCTCCTCGACCTCGGAGATAGACGCGCTACCCGCAATTCTCCAGGACTCATCCGAGAGGATCTCAATTGCTTCTATCTCCTCCTCGTCATCGTCAGGTTGAGTAAATTCGCCAACCAGACATTCAACGAGGTCGGTGGTGGTAACGATACCGTAAAGTCCGCCGTATTCGTCAAGAACTATAGCGAGAGATTCCTTGTGCTCACGCATATTCTTGAAGAGGACGTCTGCTTTAACTGCTTCGGGAACGAAGTAAGCGGGGGAAACGACGGTAGCCATAACGTTCTCACGGCTCTTATCCTCAAGTCTGAGGTATCCGCGAGCATCAAGAATACCGATTATGTCATCCACGCTCTCACCATAGATAGGATAGCGTGAGTATCTGCTGTTAACGATAGCCTTATCCCATTCCTCCATATCGTCAGATATGTCAAGAAGAGTAAGCTCGGTACGGTGAGTAGCGATCTCGCCTGCGGACAGATCGTCAAAATCAAAGATGTTTTCTATAAGCTCCTTGTTGTACTCGTCGATGCTTCCGTCCTCGTGAGCCTCGTCTACGAGAGTGAGAACTTCGCCCTCGGTGACAGTATCGTACTCCTTAGCCTTGAAGATCTTGGAGAGAAGCTTCTTCCAGAGCATAAAGATGGCGTTTATAGGCATAAGGATGATAACGAGAAAACGGAGTATTCCGGCAACCGCCATTGCAAATCCCTCGGCGTGCTCCTTAGCGACGCTTTTGGGGGAGATCTCTCCAAAGATAAGTACTACTATCGTTACTACCGCGGTGGAAATTCCCGCAGCCGCAGAAGCAAGAGAGGTCTCAGCAAGACACTCAATAAAGAAGATAGTAGCAAGCGAGGAAAGCGATATATTAACGATATTGTTTCCTACAAGGATTGTGGAAAGAAGCTTGTCGTAATTGTCAGAAAGCTTCAAAGCGGAAGCAGCGCGCTTGTTACCCTCGGCGGCAAGATTTTTCATCTTGTTGCGGTTGAATGAGGTGTAAGCGGTCTCGCTTGCAGAAAAGAAGGCAGAAAGAGCCACAAGAACTATCATTACAATGATGTAGAAGGTACTCCCGTCAGGCATAATTAACTCCTTAATAAAAAATTGAGAAAACAGCAGGGAACGAAATGAGAAAAAGTCGAAATCTCAGAAACGCAAAAAAGCATAGCCCGAGCTCTTTTTTTAGTAAAAAGCGCAGGTTATGCGTTCAAACAAGCTATTAAATAAGTACTTCGACAGTTACCGTCACTATCGCAGTTATCCACGGCTAGTTTTCTCCATAAAATAAATTTCAGTATAAATATATACCGATGATGATAATAATTATATCACAAATTATGTATTTGTCAAGGGTTAGCGGCAAAAATAATAAAAAAATATACAAAAATATGACGTTTTTTAGTAAAAAGAGCGCTCAGCACGCGCCAGAGCACTCTTTTTACAGTAATATCGATCAAAGCTCCGCTACGCTTACCGTCTCAAAGCTCTCGCCGTTCTGCTTTTTGCTCTTGTAAAGCTCAAGCGCCTTTGCTACCTGATCGGGACAAGAGGTGTTCTTAAACCCGCACTTGATCCCGTCAAGGCGAGAAATTGCCTCTTCGACCGACATATCGCGAAGCAGAGAAGCAACGCCCTGAGTGTTTCCCGAGCAACCGCCGGTAAACTTAACGAGGGCGATCCTGTCGCCATCAAGGATAAGCTCTATCTTTCTTGAGCAAACTCCTGTTGGGGTATAAACGAATTTTTCCATAACTTACGTATCTCCTTTTATTAAAGATGTGGATAAAGTCCTATAGGTGAGTAGCTGTCGTAATAGAGTGAAAGGAAGCTGCAAAAGAGCATTGCATCTCCACTGCTTACGCTAAAGCTCATAATAAACTTTTTGGATTGCGCATCGTAGGGCACGGGGCGTGCGTCTATGGAAAGCAGCTCAACACCGCATTCTCTTGCCGCCTCAAAGATGCCGTCAAGAGTCTCACCCCCAAAGCCAAGGATGAAGAATTCAAGTATATAGCGCGTGCTTTTGATAAATCGTCCCGACGGCTCGAGGGAGCTTCTGCCCACGAGCGCGTATCTGACGTTGGCATCACCGTCGCTCTCAATATCGCATACAGCGCATATCTTGAGCTCAAACCTATTGAGAAACGAATAAAAGCTGAAAAGCTTACCGTCAACAGAGTTTTCTATAGGCAAAATACAAAATTCGCACGATCCGTCGGCAACTGCTTCACAAGCTCCGTTTATAGATGCGGTATATATCGCTCTCGGAGAGTTGATAGATGATGAGAGCTGCTCAAATGCCGCGTCGTTGAAATTGTTTTTAGTATACGCGATCTTACCGTGAGAGCCTGCCGGGGTATCCTCCTTGTCTCCGATAGATGTCAAACGCTTTAGCTCAAGGGAAGTCCTTTTTCTCGAAAGAAGCTCTCTACAGAGGATCAACCTGTCTGACGGCGAGGCGTCTGAGGATATCTCGGAGTAGCGTGCAACTATCCGCGAAAGCTCCTCGCCCTCATAAAGATCGCAAAGAGTCCGTGCTATTTCAATCAGAGTCAGCGATCTTTGCTCGCGTGATATTTTGCACCGTAAATTAAATTCTTGCAGATTGCTCTGCAATATATCAAGCTTTTTCTGATCTGTCATATCGGCACTTAAAGCTTCATCATAAGCTCAAAGCCCTCGCGCATAAACTCCTGCATTTCCTCGGCAGAGAATTTCTTTTGTGAAAGAAGCGAGAGCTTATAGACGTAGGATGCCATCTGCTTTGCTTTATCGGGCTCGGCGGAAGAAAGCGCCTCGAGCTTCGTGCAAAGCGGCGAAGATGTGTTTATCGTAAAGGTAGCGTCACTAAGCTCGGGATCTACGGGAAGCCCGTAAAGCCTCATCATATCCTCGCGGCGTCTTGCCTCCTCGCTGACCGTAAGTATCGCGGGGATCTGCTCATCCTTAAGAGACGAGAATTCTATCTTAACGCCACTTCCGAGAATATCGGTAAATAATTCCTTAAGTGCCTCGCTCTCGGATGCGTCAGCATCTGACTTGAGGGTATCGGAAATGTTGGCATCAACTCTTGCAAATGACACACCCTCCATATACTGCTCAAGCATTGATGCAAACTGCGTTTCTATAGAGCGCTCAAAGAGAGCGACCTTGATATCCTCCTTTTCAAGCATAGCTATATACTGAGCCTGAAGGTCCTTGTCGGTGGAATAATATATCTTGTTTTCGTGCTTCTCCTTGGCACTTGCAAGATAGTCCTCGTAGGCAACAAAGCTTCCGTCGGTAAGCTTGAGAAGCAGAGCACCCTTGACTCTGTCGTAGAACTTCTTGTCTCGCATGCAAGCGTATTCAATAAAGGGAGCTATATCGTTCCAGATCTTCTCGTACTCCTCGCGCTCGTTATTGCAGAGGGCGCAGAGCTTGTCCGCAAGCTTCTTTACGATGTGTGCGGAGAGCTTTGAAACGTAGGTGTTTGTCTGGAGATAGCTTCTCGAGACGTTCAGAGGAAGCTCGGGACAGTCAAGCACACCCTTGAGCATAAGGAGATATTCGGGAATGACCTCCTTGATGTTGTCTGCAACGAATACCTGATTGTAATAAAGCTTTACCTGTCCTTCAACAGTCTCATATTCGTTGGAGAGTTTGGGAAAGTAGAGAATACCCTTAAAATTGAGGGGATAATCCGCATTGATGTGAATGTGGAAGAGAGGCGCCTTGTAGTCAGAGAATACGCGGCTGTAGAAGTCTCTGTAATCCTCGTCAGTAGCTTCAGAGGGAGTCTTTTGCCAGAGCGGGAAGGTATCGTTTATAGGCTTAGCGTCAGCCTTCGGCTCGTCATCCGCGTCCTCGAAATATATTTCAACAGGCATAAATGAGCAGTATTTTTCAAGCACCGCGCGTATCTTGGATTTTGAGAGATACTCGCTCTCGCTCTCCGAGATATGCATTATAACGCTCGTACCGCGCTCGGTGCGTTCTCCTGCGGAGAGCTCGTACTCGCCGCTCTCGGAGCATACCCAATGCACAGAAGGCGCATCAGTATATGATTTAGTCTCTATCTCAACGCTGTCGCTGACCATAAACGCCGAGTAGAAGCCAAGTCCGAAATGTCCTATAATTCCGTTTTTTGCGCCCTCAGAGCTTTCACTTTCGTATTTCTGTATAAAATCAACTGCGCCCGAGAGAGCAATGCTGCAGATATATTTATCAAGCTCTTCTTCGGTCATACCGATACCGTTGTCGCTGACAGTCAGCGTGCCTGCGTCCGAGTCAAGCGTTACGGTTATGCGATAGTTATCGTCGGTAGCCTCGCGGATTCCGAGAGATTCAAGTCTCTTGAGCTTTGTTACGGCGTCGGAAGCGTTAGAAACTATCTCGCGAAGAAAAATATCCTTCTCGGAATAAAGCCACTTTTTTATAATAGGGAATATATGCTCTGTGTCAACAGATATTCCGCCCTTTTTTACGTTTTTGTTTTCTTCGGTCATATTATATCCTTTCCAAAGAGAGTAAGATCTCTTTTCATATATTAAAATCATCTCTTATATTTTAGCTATAAATTGCACGGAAGTCAAGACAAATAAGCGAAAAAAAGAAAAGTTTACATTCACACAATAAATATAGCGCGTATCTATTGAAAAAAGTTCATTTTTTTGTTATAATTTTACCGTAGATGTTCTCAGACGGATAAGTCCGTCAAAAAAAGAGATATAATGGAGACGATGATGGAGAAAACGGTAAAGGCATACGCCAAAATAAATCTTCACCTTGACGTTACGGGTATAAGAGAGGACGGCTATCACTCGGTAGAGACGGTAATGCAATCACTCTCACTCTGTGATGACGTCAGCGTTTCACTCAGAGAGGATGGAGTTATCTCCTGCGCGTGTAATATTCCCGAGCTTCCCACCGATGAGAGAAATATAGCGGTCAGAGCCGCAAGGGCGTATCTTGAAGCGATAAATAGCGATAAGGGTGCTTTTATCCGAATTGAAAAGCGCATCCCTATGGCGGCAGGACTTGCGGGCGGAAGCGCGGATGCGGCGGCAACTCTCGTCGCTCTCGATCAGCTTTTTGATAACGCTCTTAGTGAGAGCGAGCTTCTCTCGATAGGCTCTTCTCTTGGTGCAGACGTGCCGTTTTGCATCTCCTGTGGAACATCTTACTCCGACGGCAGAGGAGATATACTGCACGATTTCCCGCAACTTGACAAAAGCGCGGTATTCGTGGTGGCGTGTGGCGGAGAGGGCGTTTCTACCCCGTGGGGATATAAGCTTCTTGACCTGACCTTTGATAACTTCAACGGCTATCTGCCTAAAGGATGTGAAGCGCTGAGATATGCAATAGAGAACGACAAGCCGCTTGCCTTTGCCTCGCACCTTTTCAACATCTTTGAAGCTCCCGTGATAGCTGAGCGCCCTGTGGCAAAAAGACTTCTTGATACGCTTAGGGCAAACGGCGCACTTGCATCAAGAATGAGCGGAAGCGGTCCGTCGGTCTTTGGGGTGTTTAAAAATCTTGAGTTTGCACAGAAGGCTCTCGCGGCAATATCGCCCATTGAATGCTTTGCGTGTATCTGCTATCCTACGGGCAAGAGAAATAGTTAAAAATTTGTATTGTACAGCACATTTTCAGTTGACAAATGTGCTGTATAGTTGTATAATATATTATGTATATCTTTATATATTACGGAGGATTCCGATGTCGTATAGATCAGATAAGGAAAATATGCAAAAGGAAGCGCAGGCGCACAAGAATTCGGTGCTTTTTGTTATAAAAGTAACCTTCGTTGTCTTCGCTGCCTTTCTTCTTGTTTTTTGCCTCACGCTCGTCCTTTCAAGCGTTTTTGAATGGGACACGAGCAAGGGTGGAGACACTAAAGCACCGGCTATAGCTCAGAATATGAACGTTGAGGGCTTTGAAGCCTATAACGGAGGCGTGGTGGGATACGTCGGCGTAACTCCTACGTTTAAGAAGTTCATATCGGTCAGCGACGATACCGACGAGGCACCCGTGGTCTCGGTTGAACACAACGTTGATATAAATACCGTTGGCACTTATACGATAAAATACACGGTTGAGGACGCTTCAGGCAACGTCTCCTATAAAACGCTTGCCTACGAGGTCAAGAAGGAAGAGTATTCGCTCGCAACTCTTATGGCTCTTATCGAGGATAAGGCAAAAGAGCTCGGAATAACCCGTGAGATGTCAAAGGTACAGCAGGTGCGCGCTATTTACGATTTCGCGCATACAAACGTCAGGTTTACAGATGAATCCAATATTCCGAATATCGATCGCAGTAAGTGGCAGAGCGATTGGCTTGAGGAGGCTGTACGCGGACTTGAGACCATGGAGGGCGACTGCTATACCTATTACGCTATCTCTAAGGCGTTCTTTGAGTATTACGGCATTGAGAGCTACGGAATCAAGCGCGCTGAGAACTACGAGGGCGCTGAGGATGACGGAACTCACTTCTGGAGCGCCGTAAACGTAGGCGAGGGAAGTGACAGATGGTATTATTACGATGCTACTCGTCTCAACGGATATTTCAACGGCAACAGATCCGATAAGAACGCGTGCCTTATCACCGAGGCAAAGCTCAAGAGCCACAAGACCTCAAGCGGTGAGACCTACTTCTACAGAATGACCAAGGCGTACGATTTTCCGACTATTTCTACCGAGGAGCTTGACTGATATGCAAAAAAATATACTTGAATATCTTGAAAGCACCGTCAAGGTCTGCCCTGATAAGTTAGCCTTCTCCACGGGCAAGGAGGGAATGACCTTCAGAGAGATCTACACGCACTCGCGCTCCATCGGAAGCTTTCTTGCGGATAACTCCTTTTACGGAGAGCCGATAGCAATAATTATGGACAAGCATCCCCGTACCCTTACGGCGTTCTGGGGAGTGAACTACGCAGGCTGCTTCTACGCTTGCATAGATGAAAAGATGCCCGAGGCGAGAATGAGCGTGATCATCGAAAAGCTCTCGCCGAGAGCCGTGATCTGCGACGCCAAGAACAAAAAAACTGCCGACGCCCTCGGAGCCTTGCGCGTGTATCTCTACGACGATATATGCGATTATGAGGTCAACGAGAGAGCGCTTGCGGATATACGCGCAAGACAGAGCAGCACCGATGCTATCTACGTCGCGTTTACTTCAGGCTCTACGGGTACGCCTAAGGGCGTAGTCGCCGCGCACCGCTCGGTAATAGACTATACCGAAACGCTTTGCGAGGCGCTTGAGTTTGATTCTGATACGGTTTTCGGCAATCAGACGCCCCTCTATTTTGACGCGCCCTTAAAGGAGATAATGCCCACGCTCAAGCTTGGCGCAACCACTTATTTTATCCCCAAGATGCTTTTCTCGTTTCCCATCAAGCTCGTTGAATATCTCGACGAGCATAGGATCAACACTATCTGCTGGGTAGTGTCGGCGCTCGTGCAGATATCCTCGCTCGGTGCGCTTGAAAACCATACGCCTAAATATCTTACGAAGGTGGCGTTTGGAAGCGAGCTTTTTCCGAGAAAGCAGTACGATCTCTGGCGTACGGCGCTTCCCGAGGCTGACTTCTATAACCTCTACGGCCCTACGGAAGCAACGGGAATGTCTTGCTATTGGAAGGCAGACAGAGAGCTTTCAGAGGACGAGCCTATCCCGATAGGCAGACCGTTTGACAATACCGATATTATCCTCATAGACGAGGACAAGCGCGCAGAGCAGGGAGAGATCTGCATACGCGGCACTTGTCTTACTATGGGATACTACAACGATAAAGATAAGACCGACGCGGCGTTCGTTCAGAATCCACTCAACACGGCTTACCCCGAGCTTATATATAAGACCGGAGACATAGGCAGGATAAACGAGCGCGGAGAGCTCGTCTTCCTCTGCCGCAAGGACTCGCAGATAAAGCACATGGGACACCGCATCGAGCTTGGCGAGATAGAAAGCGCCGCGCTCAAGTGCGAGGGCGTGCGAAGCGCATGCTGCGTTTACGACAGTGAGGGTAAGCGCATAGTTCTGTACGCGGTCGGTGAGAGTACACCTGAGGCAATAGCCGCCGCTTTGCGTGAATATCTGCCGAGATATATGCTCCCCGCAAGCATTGAAAAATTGGACGTGCTTCCGTTTACCGCAAACGGAAAGATAGACAGAAAGGGACTTAAAGAAAGAGCCGAGAAGGCGCTTTCTTGACTAAGGACAAATTAATATGGAAAAACTTATCGCAATTCTTTCCTCGCTTCACCCCGACGTTGATTTTGAGAGCAACGACTCGCTTATCGACGACGGTATTCTTGATTCACTCGATATAGTTACTCTCGTTACCGAGATAAACGCTACCTTCGACGTTATCATTCCCGCCGAAGAGGTAGTTCCCGAGAATTTCAACTCCGCAGAGGCTCTTATGGAGCTTATTACAAGACTCGACGAGGAATAATAACTCAAAATGCTTTTTACGTCATACGGATTTATTCTCTTTATGGCGGTGCTGCTTGGCGTTTATTATATATTCCCCAAGAAATATCAATGGACGCTACTGCTTGTCGCCAGCTACTTTTTCTACGCCTTTTCCGGAATAGAAAACTTCGCGTTTATAATCTTCACGACGCTCTCCTGCTTCTTCGTTGCAAGAGTGATAGAGAAGAGAAAGGTGCGCGAGGACGAATACGTAGCGCTCAATAAGGAAAGCTTGAGCAAGGAAGAGAGAAAGGCATACAGAGCAAAGGAGAAGAAAAAGAGATTTTATATCCTTATACTCGGACTTCTGCTCAACTTCGGAATTCTTGCAGTTCTTAAGTACACCGCCTTTGCAGTAAAGAATCTCAATAGCGCGCTTGCCCTCTTTGGAGCGGATAAGCTTACCGTTCCCGATCTGATAATACCCTTGGGACTCTCCTTCTTTGTATTTCAGAGCACGGGCTATCTTATCGACGTTTACAGAGGCAAAACCTTCGCAGAGAAGAATATCGCGCGCCTCGCGCTCTTCGTCTCCTTCTTTCCTCAGCTTGCTCAGGGCCCTATATCAAGACATTCGGATCTTGCCGCAGAGCTTTACACCCCGCATCCTTTCAGCGCTAAAAGCTTGAAATTCGGTCTGCAGAGAGTGCTCTGGGGATACTTCAAGAAGCTTGTTATAGCAGACAGAGTGCTCGTGGCTATCAAGTCTCTGCTTGGGGATACCTCGTCTTATACGGGCGCGTACGTTGCGTTGCTTATCATACTCTATTCAATAGAGATATACGCCGACTTTACGGGCGGAATAGATATAACCATCGGTATCGCAGAGGCAATGGGAATTCGCTTAAAAGAGAACTTCAACCATCCGTTCTCATCGCGTTCTACCAAGGAATATTGGAACAGATGGCATATCACTATGGGAAGCTGGTTTACCGATTACGTCTTTTATCCACTTTCCTTCTCAAGACTCATGATGAAGCTTTCTACCTGGAGCAGAGCGAAGCTCGGCAACGCGGTAGGAAAGAGATTGCCCGTCTATATCGCAACATCTGTGACCTGGTTCTTAACGGGACTTTGGCACGGAGCGGCGTGGAACTTTATCGTCTGGGGAATGCTCAACTGCCTCGTGATCCTCGTTTCTCAAGAGCTTGAGCCGCTCTACAGACGCTTCCGAGAGAAATTCCCGCGCCTTACCGCATCCTACGGATACCATTGCTTTGAGGCAACGCGTACCTTCTTGCTTATGGGACTTATCCGCTCACTCGATTGCTACGCCAACGTGCCGCTCTCATTTCGTATGTGGGGCAGTATGCTCACCACATTTAACTACAAAAGCTGCTTTAGCGGAGGAATACTTGATCTCGGACTTGAAATAAAGGATTACGTTATTATCGCTCTTGCCGTTGCGGTAGTTGCAGTAGTGGCAAAGCTTTCCGAGAAACGAGATATTCGCGAGTGGCTGCTTGGCAAGACGGCGCTCTCCTGGACACTCAGCGCGGCGATTCTGATCGCGATAATACTTTTTGGCGCGTATAGCATCGGATACGACGCATCCCAGTTTATCTATACACAATTCTGATATATAGGAATATAAATGAAAAAAAAGATTTTAGTAAGCATAGCGGCGCTCCTCTTGCTCGTCCTGACACTCGGACTGCTTCAAGCGCTTGTCGTTCCAAAGTATATAACTAATCCCGAGGGACTTCTCACGGGAGAATATTACGCCGACGCCGGCGGACACGACGTTATATTCGTGGGCGACTGTGAGGCTTATGAGAGCGTAGTGCCTTCTGTATTATGGAAGGAATACGGCATTACCTCTTACGTGCGCGGCGGCGCTCAACAGCTTGTATGGCATTCATACTATCTTCTTGAGGAGACCTTTAAATACGAATCTCCCAAGGCGGTGGTATTTAACGTTTACGCCCTCAAATACGGCGAGCCGCAGAGCGAGGCGTACAACCGAATGACCTTTGACAATATGAAATGGTCGGGCGCAAAGGTAAAGGGAATAGTCGCATCCATGACCGAGGACGAGAGCTTTATAGAATACGTATTTCCGCTTCTGCGCTACCATTCAAGAATAACCGAGCTTGAGAAAGACGACTTCAAATATTGGTTCAAGTCTCCCGAGGACGTCTCGGATAACGGCTACCTTATGAAAACAGGCGTCAGACCTATGCCCGAGAGCGATCCTATAACCGATCCGCCCGAGGAGCTTCTGCCCGATAGCTCACTCGAGTATCTCGATAAGATGAGAGAGCTCTGCAAGGAGAACGGTTGCGAGCTGATACTTATGAAGGCTCCCACTAATCCAAGAGGATATTGGTGGTACGACGAGTGGGATAAGCAGATAACCGAGTATGCAAATGAGCATAGCCTTTCTTATTATAACTTTATTCCTTACGCAAATGAGATGGGTATAGATTGGCAGACTGACACCTACGACGAGGGACTTCACCTCAACGTCTATGGGGCAGAGAAGTTTACTTCTTTCCTCGGAGCTTTGCTCTCAGAGAGTCACGCTATTCCTTCTCATAAGGATGACGCCGATACTCTTTCTCGTTGGAATACCTATCTTGAGGAATATGAAAACAAAAAGAAGCAAATGGAGGACACCGATAAATGAAAGCTTTTATGAAAATTTTGTGCGCGATGTTGGCGCTTCTTTGTATTGGCAGCGTCATAGTTGCTTGTGATAACTCCGGGGATAAGGACGTGAGCGCCTCCGGCGGTACGTTTGGCATAGTATATAAGGATATAACGATAAAGCTTGACGATAAGGCAGAGAGTATTCTTTCAAAGCTTGGTGATCCTAAATACACCGACAATCTCGGCGACTGCGGCGGAATCGGCGTGCAGACCAAGTACACCTACGATGATATAGCAGTCAATACGCTCAAAGAGAAGGACGGAGAGAAGATACACAAGATAGCTCTTCTCAACGATCTTGTCTCTACCTCTAAGGGAATTTCTATCGGCGACGACGAGGCAAGCGTCAAGGAAGCCTACGGTACACCCTCCTCAGAGGCAAACGGAAAGCTGACCTACAAGAGCGGAAATCTCGAGCTTGAATTTACGCTCAAGGACGGTAACGTTACAGCTATAAATTACAGAAGAATAGTCTGAGAGCTATAGCAAAATTTAAAGAAGAGTGCTGAAAAACCGATTTTTGTCGGAATTCGGCACTCTTTTTTGGCGCTCAGATACAAAAGCAGCAAAAACAACCAAAAAATTAGCACTGTTCACAAATAATTAACAAAAAACTTTTCAAAAACCCTTGACAAATAAACTGAAAAGTGATAAATTTTATACAGTGATTAGCACTTAACGCAAAAGAGTGCTAAAATCGATCAAAAAAGTGAGAGGAGAACTGTTAATGGGACACGAGAATCTCAGCGAAAGAAAAAAGCTTATACTCAAGGCTATCGTTGAAGCTCATATTGACGGCGGCGAGCCCGTCGGCTCAAAGTATATAATGCAGAACAATCTTCTCTCCTGCTCGTCTGCAACCATCAGAAACGAGATGGCAGAGCTTGAGCAGATGGGTTACCTCGTTCAGCCTCACACATCCGCAGGCAGAGTGCCAAGTGAGGCAGGCTACAGATTTTACGTTGACGCTCTCGTAGAGCAATACGCGAGAACCACGCACGAGGTAGTGCAGATAAATCAGCTTCTTCGCACCAAGATGAACGAGCTTGATCAGCTACTTGATACGGCTTCACGCCTCGCTTCTACGATGACTAATTACACAGGCATCGCAATAAAGCCCAAATCCAATTCGGTAACGATGTCAAAGTTTGAGATAATCCCGATGGATCAGAACAACTTTGCTATGGTAATGATAAGCTCGGGCGGTGTCGTTAAGACCAAAAAGGTAAAGACAGCCGAGACAATTCCCGAAGGAGCACTTGCAAGACTTTCCGAGCTCTTCAACTCAGCCCTGTGCGGAATTGGCGCGGATATGATCACGCTCCCGATAATAATGCGACTTGAGGTCGAGATGGGAGACGCGGCGTTCCTTGTAAATCCCACCGTCAAGTGCGTTTACGAGGTAATGAACGAGATAGACGGCGGCGAGATGAAGCTTTCGGGTCTTAATCATCTTCTTAAATACCCCGAATACGCCGACACTGAAGAATTAGGCGAGCTTCTCGGAACGCTTGAAAGCCAGGAGGAGATACTTGAGCTGGTATCTACCGCAGAGAGTGACGACATCAACGTCCTCATCGGCTCTGAAAGCTCTGTAAAGGTAATGAACAATTCCTCGCTCGTCTTTACACCGATAAAAAAGAACGGACACACGATCGGAGTTATCGGAGTGCTTGGGCCGAGACGAATGAATTATAAACAGGTATTAAAGACCCTCGGAGACATCGGCGGAAGCATAACGCAGATGATGGATGAGGACAGACAGTTAAAGGAAGCAAATACAAAGGAAGGAGATAATTGATGGAAGAAAACAAGAACACCTGCGCCGAGGATATCAAGGAGCAGGAGGCGGCAGAGGCTGAAGCTGATAAGGTAGAGCTTGAGCAGGAGGCTACCGAGGAAGAGACCGAGGAAAAGCTTTCGGGCAAGGAAAAGCGAAAGATCAAGAAGGCTGAGGCTGAGATCGAGAAGCTTAACGCGACTATCGCCGAGGAGCAGGATAAGTATTTAAGACTTTACGCGGAATACGATAATTTCCGCAAGAGAAGTGCGAGAGAGCGCGAGGGCGTTTATACAGACGCGTATTGCGATGCACTTTCGCAGATATTGCCGGTTCTCGACAATCTCGAGAGAGCGGCACAGTTCAGCACCGAGGATGCGGACTCGCCTATGGCGAAGGGACTTGAGCTTACACTCAAGAGCTTCGTTGAAACAATGAATAAGATGGGCGTTTACGAGATCGAGGCGCTCGATAAGGAATTCGATCCCAACCTTCACAACGCGGTAATGCACGTTGATGATGAGAGTGTGGGCGAGAATATAGTAGTTGAGGTCTTTATGAAGGGATACAAAAAGGGCGATAAGGTCCTCAGACATTCCATGGTAAAGGTCGCAAACTAAAAACAACAATAATTTTGAAAAATTTTGAATAACCCATTAAGGAGGAAAATTATTATGGGAAAGATCATCGGTATAGATTTAGGTACAACAAACTCTTGCGTAGCGGTATTTGAAGGCGGCGAGCCTATCGTTATCGCCAACCCCGAGGGTGCGAGAACAACACCTTCTGTGGTTGCATTTTCCAAAACAGGAGAGAGAATGGTAGGTCAGGTTGCAAAGCGCCAGGCTATCACAAACCCCGACAGAACTGTTATCAGTATAAAGCGTGAGATGGGTACTGCCCACAAGACAACTATTGACGGCAAGACCTACACTCCTCAGGAGATCTCCGCAATGATACTTCAGAAGCTCAAGGCTGACGCTGAGGCTTATCTCGGAACCCCCGTAACCCAAGCAGTTATTACGGTTCCCGCATACTTCAATGATACACAGCGTCAGGCAACGAAAGATGCCGGCCGTATTGCCGGTCTCGATGTCAAACGTATCATCAACGAACCGACTGCTGCAGCCCTTGCATACGGTATGGATAAGAGCAATGATGAAACAATTGCCGTTTACGACTTGGGTGGCGGTACATTCGATATCTCCATTCTCGAATTCGGCGGCGGCGTGTTCGAAGTAAAAGCCACCAACGGCGATACACACC
>JAFVRA010000155.1 GCA_017504545.1 Clostridia bacterium
CTTCCCCAGCGGGGAAGGTGGCAGACACGGAGCGAAGCGGAGCTGGCTGACGGATGAGGAGAAAAAGTTAGTTTAATATCAAGGCTCTCCTCATCCACCGCAAGCGGTCCCCCTTCCCCGCTGGGGAAGGCTTAGGTGCGGTTCTCGCTTTGTGATTTGACGTTATCTTTATTGATTGTAGGGGCGACCAGTGGTCGCCCGCGGGCGTTCAAAGAACGCCCCTACGGGTTTGATTGTTATCCTTGAATTAATGCCTGTAGGGGAGCATTCCATATGCTTCCGAAAAGGAACGGGCGGATATGGAATCCGCCCCTACGGGTTTTTAATTAATGATAAATGATAAATGATGAATGATGAATGAATTTTATCTGTAGGGGAGGGGTATCCCCTCCCGCTTTTTTCTCATTAACCGAAAAATCTCCCGAGAAATCGGGAGATTTTTTATATAGGTGTTTTACTTACCCTCAACGAGTCTGAAGCTGTCGCTTATTATCGGGTGGTCGGCGTAACCGACGAAGAGAGAGAACTCTCCGGGCTCGGAGATATGTCGGCACTGCGCGTCCCAGAATCTCAGGCGCGGCTCGGTGATCTCAAATACTACCGTCTTTTCCTCTCCTGCCTCAAGAGAAATCTTGCAAAAATCAAAAAGCTCCTGAACGGGACGGATCGTCGAGCTGACTATATCGCGGATATAGAGCTGAACTACCTCTTTTCCCGCTCTGTCGCCTGTATTCTTAACCGTAACGCTCACGCGTATCTTTCCGCTCGCATCAAGCTCGTGCGAATCAAGCTCCATACTCTTATATTCAAACGAGGTATAGGAAAGTCCCTCGCCGAAGAAGAAGAGTGGGCGCGAGCCGCAGTCGATATATCCGTTTGAGAACGCCTGATATTCCTCGTCGGGAAGGCTGACCTTCGGTCTGCCCGAGAGCATTCGGTTGTAATAAATAGGGCATTGTCCGACTGACTTCGGGAAGCTCATCGACAGCTTGCCCGAGGGGTTAGCCTCTCCAAACAGAAGCTCCGCCGCCGCGTTGCCGCCCTCTGTTCCGGGGAAGAACATATCGAGTATCGCGGGCGAGGCGTCGTATATATTGACAAGCGACAAGGGCCTTGTGTTGAAAAGAAGCACCGCGCTGTTCCCGTTTACCGCCGTTATAGCCTTTACGAATTCAGCCTGAACACCGGGAAGATCAAGCGAAGTTCGGGAATTTGCTTCGCCGCCGTAATGCGCGTGCTCGCCCACACAGATAATGACCGCGTCAGCGCCTCTCGCAAGCTCGATAGCCTCGGCAAAGCCGCTCTCGTCGGTGTCGGTATGCGTGTTGCCGCAACCCCTTGCGGTAACTATCTCGGCATTGGGAAGAAGCGCGCGGACACCCTCGGCAACGGTGACCGACTCTTCCTTTTTGCCCTTTGACGCCCACACGCCGATAATGCCGTGATCGTCGGCAAACGGGCCGACGATAGCCACGCGCCTGACGTCCTTAGAAAAGGGCAGAGTGCCGTCATTCTTGAGAAGCACGGCTGATTCAGTAGCCGCACGTCTTGCGATAGCGCGATGCTCGGGCGAGAGGTACCCCTTCTCGACGTCCGCGCCGTGATAGGGATTTTCAAAGAGCCCAAGCTCGTCCTTGAGCGTGAGTATCTTCATTACCGCATCGTCAAGGTCGCTTTCGGGTATAACTCCCTCGCGCACCAGTCTTGAAAGGTTCTGATAGTACGCCTTTGAGCACATATCTATATGACATCCGTTGTCAAACGCGAGTCTTGCGGCGTCGCGCAGATCCCCTGCAACACCGTGGACGGTAAGCTCGTATATCGCGCCCCAGTCGCTGACTACCACACCGTCATATCCCCATTCCTCGCGCAATATCTGCTTCATAAGAAGCGGATTTACGGTTGCGGGCAGACCGTTGAGCGAGTTGAAGGCTGTCATCAGCATCTTCACGCCTGCGTCTATGCAAGCCTTGTAGGCAGGGAGGTAGAACTCGCGCAGAGTTCGCTCGGACATATCGACCGTGTTGTAGTCTCTGCCCGATTCCCCCGCGCCGTAAGCCGCGAAATGCTTTACGCACGCGGCGATATGCTCGCTTGAGGTGAGATCCTCGCCCTGATAAGCCTTGACCTGCGCCGCGCCGAGCGCCGAGGCGAGAATTTTATCTTCGCCGCTACTTTCCATTACTCGCCCCCAGCGCGCGTCGCGCGCGAGGTCTATCATAGGCGCGAACGAGAGATGAACACCGCCTGCCGCCGCCTCTTTTGCCGACATTCTCGTGCATTCGCCGACAAGCTCGGGGTCAAACGAGCAGGAAAGCCCGAGATTTATCGGATATATCGTGCGAAAGCCGTGGATAACGTCGTTCATAAACATCAGCGGGATCTTATTGCGGTCTGATGCGAGATGCTTTTCTTGGATTTTACGGACCGTGTCGGCATCCTTGCCGCCAAGACAGCCGCCAACTCTTGAGAGCTCCTCGGGCGAGAGCCCCCACTCCTGCGCGGGCCCCGTAAGCTCTGTGTCCGTGCCGAAAAAGTTGACGCTGAGCAGCATAAGCTGCCCCACCTTTTCTTCTATAGTCATTTGCGCGAGAAGCGCTGATAGATCTCTCATAATTTACCTCCGGACAGAGCCCAAATCGTCGATTAGATTATACCATAACCGAACGATTAAATCAATACGTTTGAAAAATATCTTTGCGCGTGAGAAAATTTTGAATAGGTGCTTGAAATATATCAAGATATGGTATATACTATTCCTTGTAAAAATACAAGGCACAGAGTGAGGAAATATGGAAAAGTCATTATACGGTCAGGCACGGCTGACTATTGAGGAAATAATAGAAAAGGCGGGGCTCGGCAAGGGAAGCATTCTCGTGATAGGATGCTCGACGAGTGAGATAGCAGGCTCAAGGATAGGCACGAATTCGGCTCCCGAGATAGCCGCATCGGTGTTTGCCGCTTTTTACGAGTGCGCTAATGAGAAGGGAATATATCTTGCCGTGCAATGTTGCGAGCACCTAAACCGCGCGGTAGTTATCGAGAGAGAGGCTGCACGAAATTTTGAGGTAGTAAACGTAATTCCACAGCCGAAAGCAGGCGGATCGATGGCTACTCAGGCGTACGCTACCTTTGAAGACCCCGTTGTTGCAGAGGAAATAAAGGCGGACGCCGGAATAGATATAGGATTTACGCTTATCGGTATGCATCTGAAGAAGGTGGCTGTGCCGGTAAGACTTGAAAATAATCGCATCGGAGAAGCCTTGGTCATAGCTGCCCGTACACGCCCGAAATTCATCGGCGGCGCGAGAGCCGTTTACGACGAGACGATGCTGTGATGCGCTTAGTATCAATATAAAGCCTGGCGCATGGATGCGGTATTGAATCCAAGTCTAAGGAAGTATCTCGCAAAAATCATCGGTTAAAAGGTTTTATGACAAGGGGAGTTTCGTCTTTGGCGAATATTTTTGCTCGCGGCTCACGTGAGCGAGCTCCCATCGCCTTGCTCGCAAAATGCGAACCCCTATTTGTGTCGCTTCGCTCCACGAGGGCGCTCGCCTGCGGCGGGTCCACCAAAATAATAAGGGACGGCGTTGCCGTCCCTTATTATTTTGTGAAAAAAGGTAAAGAGGAACACGAAATTAAAATCCAACGATAGGACTTTTACTTTAGTTTTCCAAGCTTTGCCGTGTTTGCAATAACGATAAGCGAGCTTTCTGCATCAAGCACTTGCTCCGGATTGATATTTACGTTGACCTTATCGCCCTTTTTGATAGCGACGATATTGAAGCCGTATTTTTTACGAAGATTAAGCTCTATCAGATTTTTGCCGCACCACTCGTCCTTCACGTCGATCTCTACCATGGAGACGTCCTTTGACAGAGATATCATATCGATAAAGCCGGAGCTGAGCAGATTCTTTGCAAGGCATATGCCCGACTCGTTCTCGGGAAAGACCACCTGATCCGCGCCCACACGAAGCAATATCTTTTGTTGCATCTCGTTGGAACACTTTGCAATAACGGTTCGAGCGCCTGCCTCCTTGCAAAGTGTGATCGCCATTACGCTTGCCTCAAGATTGCCTGCCATACAAACGATAACGGTATCGATATTGCCGATTCCAAGACGGGATATGACCTCCGCGTCGGTCACGTCGGCACACTTGCACACTGGCAGATATGCCGCCGCATCGTTGACGATCCTTTCATCAGTATCGACGGCAATGACCTCCATGCCGTGCTCTACAAGCTCTTTTGCTACGGCTGTGCCGTATCTTCCAAGTCCGAAGACTGCGTATGTTTTCTTTGCTTTCATTGCTTTTCTCCTTATCCTATACTTATATCTTCCGTCGGCTCGGAAATGACGTTCTGACTTTCGTTTTTACTGCCAAGCGCTACTGCAAGTGAGATAGGGCCGACTCTGCCGAAATACATGGTCACGGTGATAATGAGCTTTCCAAAGGTGTTCAGCGTTGCCGTAAGATTCCTTGAAAGACCGACGGTTGCGGTCGCGCTGACCGTTTCATAGATCGCATCAAGAGCGGATGCGTTGCTCGTTGCCATCAAAAGCACGGTTGATGCTGCACATATAGCAAGAAAGGCTACCGCTACTGCCACTGCTTTTTTGATTGAACCCTCGGAAATTCGGCGGCCGAACAGAGCAGGGCTGTTTTTATTGCGAATGGTAGCGAACGCCGAGCAAGCAAGAACGGCAACGGTTACTGTTTTCATGCCGCCCGCAGTGCCCACGGGCGATCCTCCGATGATCATCAGCAGGATCGATACTGCGGCAGAAGCGTTCGTCAGATCTTCTTGAGGAACCGAAGCAAAGCCTGCGGTCCTCGCGGTGACGGATTGGAAGAATGACACTTGAATTTTATCGAAGAGAGACATGTCTCCAATAGTCAACGGGTTTGTGTATTCAAAAATAAATATGAGAATTGCCCCGGCGAGAATAAGAGATGCGGTAACGGTGATCGCGATCTTTGAGTGCAAGGTCAGATGTCTGAATATCCTGCGGTTTTTTTGAGATCGGCTTCGAACAACACGGAGCACGTCCCACCATACGATATAACCGAGACCGCCGAGAATGATGAGCGCAGAGGTTACGGTGTTAATCAAGGGATTTGTGGCGTAATTGCAAAGGCTGTTTTCTGCAATAATATCAATACCTGCGTTGCAGAAGGCGGAAACCGAATTGAATACCGATATCCAAATGCCTTTTGCTCCAAATTCGGGAACGAACACGAACATATAGAGAGCCGCACCGATACCTTCGATAATAAGCGTGCCGAGCAGCACGTTCTTAACGAACTTTGCAAGCCCTGACATAGTATTCAGATTAAATGCATCCTGAATGAGTAAACGGTCGCTGATGCCCATTTTTCTGTTGAGAAGAAGCATCAGGCCTGACATGATGGTAATGATACCAAGACCGCCGATCTGTATCAGAAGCAAAATGACTACCTGACCGAATACGCTCCACGTGGATACTGTGGGAAGTGTGACAAGTCCGGTCACACAGGTCGATGTCGTTGCCGTGAAAAGTGCGTCGAGATATGGAACGGCTTTACCGCTTGCGGAGCTTATCGGTAGAGACAGAAGCCCGCTTCCCGCAAGTATAGTCACAAGGAAACTGAGCAATATGATCTGCGTGGTTGAAAGTGCAAATTTCTTTTTTCTAACCATAAGATTTTCCTCTGAAAAGCATAAAGGAACCAATGTCTTCTACAGTCAGATAGTTCCTTTTATTTTTTTTGTTTGGTTACAATTATATTATCATGTTTTGCTCGTTTAGTCAAGTCTTTTGAGGAAAAATTACGGTAGTGATCATACCTTAGGCTTATTAAGATCTCGGACGTCACTCGGGGAATCGTTCTTGATTTTTGCTCGACGTTTTGGGTTCTTTTGAGGTAACGTCTCGCAAAAATCTTCGGTCACCGTTCGCAAAACAACTCACAGGGTTGTTTTGCTCGCTGCGTTCGACTCCCCTCATTAAAGGGTCCACCAAAAGAATAAGGGACGGCGTTGCCGTCCCTTATTCTTTTGGTGGACCCGAGGGGAGTCGAACCCCTGTCCGAAAACCTCTTGATATGACCTTCTCCGGGTGCAGTCTGTTATTTAGAATTCCCCTTGTCCGCCGTCAACAGACAGACTTCAGATTCGGGTAGCCATTTTTTGCGTGGTCGGCTCAATGGCGAAAGGCTGACGCACGTTCACCGCTTACTTGACGCTCGAGTCCTGGCCACGATACTCACAGGAGGAACGGGCGGCGCTTATGGCCGCGGCACTGCCCTTAGGCAGCCATTGCTACTTTATTATTGTTAGCGTTTATTTTTAATTTAGGCCTTTATAGAGATTGCCCGGCTCTACCCGCTTATCATACCTCAAAATCCCCGTCGAAACCTTTACGGGCCCGTATTTGAAGTAAGAAGTAAAAGTGAAGAGGTTTTCACTTCTTTATCTATGTCGAGCAATGAACACGCCGTAGCCCCAGCCCGTTCTGTTGCCTTCCATCAAAAATTTCTTGTACGCCGCTCTGAGCGAGCTATCCTCGGGGTAATCCGCGGCGCTTCCCGTGAAGTCCATATCAAACAGTCTCCACATATCAGGATGCTCGTTTTCTTTGTTCTCGCCGTATTGCACGATATGGTAGTCCGCCATAAAGCCTCTGATATTCGAGTGGCTCGGCAGTATTTTCTCTGCAGGGGGATAGAGTAGCCAGCTATGGCACACGAACACGGTCGGCGCGCCGCCAAGCTCGCCTTTAAAAAACTCCGCCGCTCTTCTGTAGGAGTCCTCGCGGCTCTCTTTATCAAGAGGCGTCAGCGTGCGCGGAATATGCACGTTTATGACCTTAGCACTCGGAGTCAGTACCATGGTACCGAAGTGGTACTCGCCGGGGGCGTACTCGATCTCAAACTGCAATCTGCCAAGTGCGAAGCGAGTGAGATTGAACCATCCGTCAAACCAATAAGCGACGAAAGATCCATACACGCCCTTGACCGCCTTACACTCCCACAGCTTCCACTTAAGGTCGCACATACTGTCGTGCCAGATAGAATCGTCTATTCCGCGCTCGGCGTATCTTTCACGCAATCTCTTGGAAAGGCAGATAAAGAGCAGAAGCTCGGCGCTGTATTTGTGAACTCCCACGATCTCGCCTGCCTTTGCCGCCTTTTTGCAAAGCGCGGTATAGTCAAGCTCGCAGGAGCGATCGTATTCGCAAATGCATTTCTCAAAGAGTGCTTTGGCGCTCTCTTCAGAGTATATTTTCTCAAGATCTCCCGAGAGAGAGGCTATCGCCTCGTCCTCAAAGCCTATCTCGCACATAAATCGGGTGGCGTAGTTTGTCATAATACCCCTCTTATCAATCGTCGTAGCGAGCGCTGTCCTTCATTCTTCTGTCCATCTCGCGATTTGCCTGCTTTTCTGCGAGCGAGTCGCGCTTGTCGTAAAGCTTTTTGCCTCGGCAGAGACCGAGCTCGACCTTGACGTTTTTGCCCGAGAAATAGAGCGAGAGTGGCACGAGAGTAAGGCCTTTTTGCTCGACCTGACCGCAAAGCTTCATTATCTCGCGTTTGTGCATCAGCAGCTTGCGCTCACGTCGCGGCTCGCGGTTGAAGATATTGCCCTTTTCATAGGGACTTATGTGCATACCGATAACGAAAAGCTCGCCGTTTTTGATAGAGCAGTAGGAATCCTTGAGATTTACCGCACCCATACGGATGCTTTTGACCTCTGTGCCGAAAAGAGCGATACCTGCCTCGTACTTTTCGTCAACGAAGTAATCGTGATAGGCTTTTTTGTTTTGCGCGACTACCTTAGTCGTCTGCTTTTTGTTCTCAGCCACGGGCAAGTCCTCCTTTCGTGGTTCAGGGTAAGCATATTGTAGCACAATTCTTTGAAAAAAGCAAGAGTTTTGGCGCGATTTGGCTCTTTTTTTTCTTTAAAATCAAGGCACGGAACGGTCAGATCAGACCGCCCCGTGCCTCACGTCTGTTTATCGGCGTATGCGGATAGCCTCTCCGCCTACAGCTCTGAGCATTTCCTCGGCGGCGTGTGTGAATTCGTGCGCTTCGATTATGAGCGGCTTTGAAAGCGCTCCGCGCGCGAGTATCTTGAGATGCTCTGCTCGTTTGGGAGCGATATTGCGGCGCTTGAGCGCATCAAGAGTGACCAGCTCGCCTGCTTCAAAGCTGTTCTCGATCACGTCAAGATTTATCTCAAATCTGCGGCGGCGCTTCGCGCCTGCCGCCTCATCGTCGGTGTGGGATTCATAGCTGATCTCGGCGATCTCGCTATCCTCAAGTGCACCAACGGCGCACGGTACCTTCTCGGTACTCTCTTCGGTACCGTAGTACTGAGCATCGTTTTCTTCCTCCTTCGAGGACTCTTTTGGAGCATCAAGCTCGTAGGTCTTTGCCTTGAGGAGCGAGCGCTTTACGGAGCTGAGCAGGGGAGTTTCGGGCTCTTCGGGTGCTCTGCGCGCTCTCGGTGTGGGTTGCACCTTGCGGGATCTTGCTCCGCGAAGCTCGGCGCGCACGAGAAGCGCGATGCCACATCCGAGCGCGAGGGCTGCGACTGATAGCAGTATGGTCGCTCCTACCGCACCCGAGGGTCTTACGCGCGCGGCGCTGATTATCGGGATGGGGGATGCGAAGCAGGCGGGAAGTATGGGAAACATATCGCCGTTCTCCTTTCTTTTGCGGTTTGCTCTGACGAATACAAGAACCCCGAAAACAAGGAATTCAAGTATTATGATGATTGTGAGGAGTATTATCAGAGGGAGCAGATCTATTGTGTTTTCCACCACAATATAATAATTTGAAAAGTGGTCTAACTGCAGCGATATCAACATATCTCTTTGCTCGATACTGTAAAATTCAACGCTATTATCCTCGCCCACAAAAGCCACGCCGAGCAGGTTCTCGTCTGCTAAGTCGGAGGGCAAAAGCATCTGCAAGGTAACGGGGGAGTCGGGGAAGGGCGCGCTGCTGAGGCTGAGATCGAAGCCGAGAGCGACCGTGCCGCTCTTGAGCAGATCTTTCGTTGAGGAGTCTGATTTACTACCTAAAAATTTGACCTTGCCGTCCTTTGCTGCGCGGCGGATCTGTTTTTGTATCTCGTCAAGGTCTACTGAGGTCAGCGGCTTTGCCGAGAGGATCGCGTCGGCGTCAAGTCCATCCTTTGAGTGAAGAAGCGCCCAATAGCCTGAGCTGAAATCGTACTGAAGCGGATATTCTGCACCCTCGGAGGTAAACGAAAGCCCGTTTGGTGAGGTGGTGAGGTAGTCCTTTTTTACCGAGCGCAGAGAGGTCAGCCGCTCCTCAAGCTCTTTTTTGAGGGCGGGAATGTCGGATATCTCCGAGAAGGAATTGATGCGCCTTTTTCCCTCGGAAAGAATCTGATCTATTGCCGAGAGAGCCGTAGACGAATAAAGCTCGGATTGCGAACGGTAGGTCGAGGCAAGTGCCTCAAGCTTTGCAAGCGCATCTTCCTTTGCGTCGTCAAGCAGATCGTCCACCGCGCTTATCTGTGACTTCACGCTTTCCATAAGCTCGTTGCAACTTGAAATGCTGCCCGAGGCGAGAAGTGACTCTCGCGCACCCTCGACGATCTGTAGTAATTTATTGTAATTTTCGGCAGAATAATTTGCCTTCAAAGCCTTAAATGAATCAAGCTCTGAGAGAAGAAGGGACTTGTAGTTTTCAAGATCCTCTCCTGAGGCGGTCATGCGGATAGAATTAATGGACTCAACGTTTTGCTTATATAAATCCTCTACCTCAGCGCTCGTTTGCAAGGTGACGATGCTCGCCTTGAAGGAGGCTTGGAGCTGATTGAGCTTATTCAAATATTCATCACATTTAGTAGACGCGAGATTTACCATTGCGCGAAGCTCGTGTGTGAGCTTTTCGATCTCCTTGTCAAACAGATATATATGCTCATCCTTTGAGCGCGCAAGATTCTTTTGCTCACCGCTCTTATATATCTCGCCGAGCTTTTCGTCAAAGGTATTCCATATAAAGCCGAGCACCGTGAGGTTTTCGGCGAGAGCAGCGCTTTCACTCGAGCTTGTTTTTAGTGAGTCAATAGATGAATAAAGTGAACTCTTTTCGTCTGAGGTAAGAAATTGCATCTCGCCTATCAGGTATTTCTTCTCCTCTGCGTAAAGGCTTACGGCGTCTATGCAGAGCAGACGGTTTATCTTGAAGATCGCCTTGTCGGCGACCGAGGTCATCTCGGATTTGTCATAGGATGCCTTGATCCTGGCGTTTGCTTCTGCCACGAGCGCCTTGATCTGCGCGTTTTCCGAGTCTCTCGCGGCTACGCGTATCCGTACGATCTCGTTGGTGCGGCTCATTTTTACCTTTGCGTCCTCAAGTATATCCTCGAGCTCGCTATCAAATATCACCTTATCGTTGACGTCGACTTTTCCGAGCGCCCCTGATGACTCTCGGCAAATGATCACGAGCTCCTCACGCTCACTCGAGTTAAACGAGGGGTAAAGCTCGCTTGAGCAGAGAGCGCGGTAGGCGCTGACGACCGAGGCGAGCAGTTCGGATTTTTTGAGCACTTGATCACAGTTATTGTAATATTCCGCAATATCTGTTTTTGAAAGCTTTTGAAGTTCTGAACAGATACTCTCACATAAATCAAGGTATAAAGCGTCGTCACTAAGCTTTGAGCGGATAATTTGTGAGAGAACAGTATTGTATTTTTCAGCAATAGTATTTATCTGGCTTGCAAGCGCCTCGCGCACTCTTTCCTCAAGAGATGAATAATCGCAAAGCGCACGTCTGAGAGCAAGCTCGTCGCCCGCGCTCAGCGCTTCGTTAGGCTTTCCGATAATGCTCTTGTGGTCAAGCAGAAATCTCTCTGCTTTGGCCTCGCAAAGAAGGTTGCAAAGCGCGCTCTCGGCCTCTGCGAGCAGAGAGCTACAGCTCTCGTCAAAGCCCGCGTAGCCTTTAAGCTCGTACAGCTTTTTGAGAAAGTCTTCGAAGCAGGACTCGATGCGCTCGTTAAAGCTCTCGTATCCGTAGGGCAGGAGAACTATCTCTAACTGCTCAAGTGTGTCCACGTAGTGCGAGTAGCATGATTTTACGGTGCTCGCGCGAGTGATCTCAAGCGACAAAAGCTCTTTTGGGGCAAGATCCACGAGGCCGCTCTCGCCGTTAAACTGCTGTTCTATCTCAACAAGTCGCTTGTCGCCCGCAGAGCCCGACGAAAGAAGCAGGGCGCGTATCTCGTCCTTAGTCTCGGCTCTTGCCGAAAGCGTGGGGAAGTCCGCAAAAAGCGGGAGCAGATCGACGGCTATATCCTCATTTGACGCCTTGAGCGTAGCCTCGGCAATACGCTCGCAAAGCTGAGTTCTGTAAAGACGCGAGTAAATATTGCTCTCGGGCACCGCAAGGAGCGTTTGCAGAGTCGACTGAAGCGCGGCGTTCATTTCGGCGATGCTCTCGGCGTTCTTCAATTTGTAGGTGAAGAGAGCGACCGTTTTGTCCGACGAAGGATCGGCGTCGGGGAGAATTATTGAAAAGACGTCCTCAAGCTCTGCAGAGAGAGTGTCACGAGCGCGCTGAAGCGAGAGCGCGTGCTCGGTCTCAAGCAGCAGAGAGGCAAGCTTGTCCGCAAAAAGATCTGGTGAGTCGATAAGCTCTGCCCGCGCAAGTGCTCCCGCGATCACCGACGCAGAGGCGAGAGAGTCACCTTCGGCGGCAAGCTCCTTGATAAGCTGAAAGTAGACCTCGCGGTTCATCTCGGTGGCTATGACCTCGGCGCGTGCCGATAAAACAGAGGCGTCGCTAGAACCGTCTATTTCGGCAAGATAGTTCTCGTACGCCGCTTTTACGGAAGTCTGCGCCTGTTCGGTCGCCAGGCGCGGATAATTGTAGTGATATATCCATCCCAGAGCGCCGACCGCGCATCCCTGCTCGTAGGCGAGCTTTATTTCCTTGCTAAGCGTGCGGACGTCAGCGTCGGGGTGGCTCTGCAGATCAAGGAGCTGCTTTCGGTACAGATTTATCAAGCTGAGTACCTGCTTGCTCACCTCCTTCTGAGAGCTTTTGTCAAGCGAGGAATACAGGTTGCTCTCCTCGCCGAGAAGAGCGGAGTATTCTTCTGTCAGATTGTAATTTTCCTCAAGGAAATTATTCCCCGAGATATTTTGCGCCGCCACCGTTGGCAACACTCCGCATAATATCGCGCAGGTGAGCGCTAACAGCAGGGCTGCAAGACTTAAAATATAGGAATATCCTTGTTTTTCTTTGGTTTTCATTGCTTTTGTTTTCCTCCGGATAGATTTGGTTTCCTCTTGGCTATTATACCAATATATGTAAATCAAGTCAATAATATAACCTAAATATTTTTTAAAAAAATTAAAATTATTGTACTTATCATCACAAAAAATGCAGAAAAAGATCGCGCCCTGTCTTTTGGTGTAGAGGCTTGTCGTTTTCTGCTTTTGTACTGCGTTTAAAAAGTTTTTCAGAATAACAAAAAAATAGCGATAAATCGTTGCAAAAAGAGACTTTGTGTGATATAATTCTAATAGTAGAAATTTTAAATCCAAGGATGGTAAACTTTATGAATGCAATAATTACCGTAGTCGGACACGACAGCAAGGGAATAATCTCTAAGGTCAGCGCAAAGTGCGCCGAGGCAGGCGCCAATATCGTTGAGATCTCGCAGAGCGTGCTCAAGGAATACTTCGCGATGATAATGGTCATAGACATAACCGAGCTTAATATGCCATTTACTGCCTTCGTTGACGAGATGAAGACTGTGGGCGAGAGCTCCGACCTTGATATCCGCACTATGCACGAGGATATCTTCAATTCT
Source organism: Clostridia bacterium (assembly GCA_017504545.1). Classification (GTDB taxonomy): domain Bacteria; phylum Bacillota; class Clostridia; order Oscillospirales; family CAG-272; genus HGM12713. The sequence continues at coordinate 12,843 of JAFVRA010000155.1, forward strand.
ATGCATAGGATCTGAGGCGACTCTCAAGAGAGAACAGAAAGGCGGAAATTACTTTGAATTTACTTAGCGCACAGGATATTTTTGAAACTATAAATATGATCAAGGAGGAGAACCTTGACATCCGTACGATAACCATGGGTATCTCTCTCTACGACTGTGCCGCCGACGGTGTGGACACCGTTTGCGACAGAATATACGACAAGATCACGAAAAGAGCCGAGAAGCTGGTGTCTGTCGGCTGTGATATTGAAAAGGAATACGGCATTCCGATCATCAATAAGCGCGTGTCGGTAACTCCCATCTCGCTCGTGGGCGGAAGATACAGCCCCGAGGATTACGTTAAGATCGCCGCGACTCTTGACCGCGCCGCTCATACGCTCGGTATAAACTTTATCGGCGGATACAGCGCGCTCGTGCAGAAGGGATTTACGGATAACGCGAGAAATCTTATAATCTCTATCCCCGAGGCTCTTGCATCGACCGAGCGCGTTTGCTCGTCGGTAAACGTAGCCTCCACTAAGGCGGGAATAAATATGGACGCCGTTGCTATGATGGGCGACATCATCAAAAAGGCGGCTTATCTGACGAAGGATAACGATTCTATGGCTTGCGCGAAGCTCGTGGTGTTTGCAAACGTGCCCGAGGATAATCCCTTTATGGCAGGCGCGTTCCACGGAGTCGGAGAGGCTGAAACGGTTATAAACGTAGGCGTTTCGGGTCCCGGAGTCGTAAGCTCGGCTATCAAGCGCGCGGGAGATTGCAATTTCTCCGAGCTTGCTGACGTCATCAAGAAGACCGCGTTCAAGATAACGAGAATGGGACAGCTTGTAGCTACCGAGGCGTCGAGAAGGCTCGACGTTCCGTTCGGCATAGTTGACCTCTCGCTCGCGCCCACGCCTGCCGTTGGCGACTCGGTCGCTCACATACTTGAGGGCATGGGACTCGAGAAGTGCGGTACTCACGGTACTACTGCGGCTCTTGCGCTACTCAACGATGCCGTAAAGAAGGGCGGAGTAATGGCTTCCTCGCACGTCGGCGGACTTTCGGGCGCTTTCATACCCGTTTCCGAGGATGCGGGAATGATAGACGCCGTAAAGGTCGGCGCACTCTCTATTGAGAAGCTTGAGGCTATGACGGCGGTATGCTCGGTAGGTCTTGATATGATAGCAGTACCCGGCGATACCCCTGCTTCTACTATCTGCGGTATTATTGCTGACGAGATCTCGATCGGCGTGGCAAACACCAAGACCACGGCTGTAAGAATAATCCCCGCTTACGGCAAGGGAGTAGGCGAGAGCGTTGAATTCGGCGGTCTCCTCGGCTACGCTCCCATAATGAAGCTCAGCGACTATTCCTGCGCTGATTTTATCGCGCGCGGCGGAAGAATACCCGCGCCTATACACTCACTTAAGAACTGACGATCTGCTTTCGCCGCGCGTGAAGAGCTTAGCCCTCAAAGCCGCGGCGGAGCTTTTCAAGAGCGCTTTTTTCAAGGCGGCTGACGTAAGATCGCGAGATGCCGAGCAGCTCGGCGACGCGCTTCTGAGTTAAAGGCTTTCTGCCGCCAAGACCGTAGCGCATCACGATTATCTGCCGCTGTCGCTTATCGGGAAGCTTTGATACGAGCTGCAGCGCTTTCGCGCCTGTCAGCTTTCGCGCGATCTCGGTGTCAAGAGATTCGTCGGTGCAGATAACGTCCATATAAGTCAGCGGATTTCCGTCTCGGTCGACGTCGATCGTGTCACAAAGGGAGACCTCGGCGGCGAGCTTCTTTTGCGAGCGGAAGTGCATGAGTATCTCGTTCTGGATGCACTTAGCGGCGTAGGTGGCAAAGCGCGCGCCGCTATCTACCTTAAAGCTGTCGACCGCCTTGATAAGTCCTACCGTGCCTATAGATACGAGATCCTCTTGGTTCTTTGCTGAGGCGTAGTACTTGCGGACGATGTGCGAGACGAGTCGGAGATTGTGAAGTATCAGTTTCTCACGGGCATCCTTTGCGGAGGGCGCGCCCTTTTCAAGAACGAGAAACAGATCGCGCTCCGCATCCTCGCTCAAGGGCGGCGGATAGCTCTGGGGCGTTGAAAGACCGAGCACGAAGTGAATAAAGCTTGAAAAAAGAGATAAAACGTTGAAAATCATAAAGCTTCTCCTTTGCACTTTAGAGTTAGTAAATTCTATGCCGCGTGAGAAGACATAATACCCTATAAACAAGTAGGAGGAAAGAATGAAGGATATTCTTAGAGGAAACGCTGTCGTCGGACAGTCGGGCGGCCCTACCGCCGCTATAAACGCGACTCTCACGGGAGTTATCAAGGGTGCGCTTGAGAACGAGTGCATAGAGACTCTTTACGGTATGAGAAACGGTATCGAGGGCTTTATGGCTGAAAGATTTGTTGATCTTTCTGCGCTTTTTGCCGACGAGAGCGAGCAGAATGCTCTTATCCACACGCCTGCGGCGGCGCTTGGTTCCTGTAGAAAGAAGCTCCCCTCTCCCGATTCCGAGAAGGCTGAGGATATTGCGGTATTTGAGCGCATATTTGAGGTATTTGAGAGGTACTCTATCAAGTATTTCTTTTATATTGGCGGTAACGACTCTATGGATACCGTCGCAAAGCTCTCAAAATACGCCGCGCGCAAGGGAATTGCCGACAGCGTTCGCATAATGGGAGTTCCCAAGACGATAGACAACGACCTCGCTATCACCGACCACGCCCCCGGCTTTGGCTCGGCGGCTAAGTACGTTGCTACTACGATGAATGAGATAATCCGCGACTGTGCGGTATATACCGTTAAGGCAGTAACTATAGTTGAGATAATGGGCAGAGATGCAGGCTGGCTGACCGCTTCTGCAGGTGTTGGTGCGTATATCGGCGCGGACGCTCCCGATCTTATCTATCTCCCTGAGAGAAGCTTTGATATGAACGAGTTTTTTGCTTCGCTGAGGCTGGCTTTTGATAAGCACCCGAATATCGTTGTTGCGGTGTCCGAGGGCATCAGATTTGCCGACGGACGATACGTTGGAGAGGGCACTCAGAGCGGCGCTGTCGACGTGTTCGGACATCGGTACCTTGCGGGTACTGCAAAGGTACTCGAGCAGGCGGTAAAGGCTGAATTTGGCTGCAAGGTGCGCTCGATAGAGCTCAATCTCCCCCAGAGATGCGCGGCTCACTTGGCTTCTGCGACAGACCTTGAGGAGTCCGTAGCGATAGGCAGAGCGGCGGTAAGAGCGGCTGCAAACGAGGGCGCGAGCGGCGAGATGGTCTACTTCAAGCGCCTCTCAAGCAAGCCCTATGCTTGCGAGATCGAGCACTGCAGCGTGCTTGACGTTGCAAACTATATCAGCGCGCTCCCCGACGATTACATAAACGCCGAGGGCAATTATATCACCGAGGCTTGCGCCGATTATATCCTTCCTCTTATTAAAGGAGAAGCATCTCCCGCCTATGAAAACGGCTTGCCGAAGTACGTGAAGATCTGAGAAGTTAGTTTTATACAAGGATTTTCTGTTCTTTTCTTGGAAGAAAAGAACCAAAAGAACTTCAATGAAGGGAAAGCTTGAGTAAGAACGGCACCACGCGTGCAAAGTTTTTGCTCAAGCTTTTTTTAAAAAGCTTGCGGTTTCCAAAGGCAGCGCCTTGGTCGCTCTCCGCAGAGATCGAAACCCTCTTAAACGGCGCTTTTCTTTTTGGTTGGAGCAGGAGCGCGCCCGGTGGGCGATGAAGCGAGTGCGATCAACGGAAAAAACAAGGAGCATTGAATGCGTTTTTAGCGTTCAAGGCGACTATGTTTTTGACCGGGCAAGTCTTTTTCTTTTGGCCCTTTTGCGTCAAAAGAAAAAGCGTTGTGGACGGAGAATGATCTTTAATTAGGGAAACGGACGACCGGTGGTCGCCCCTACAAGTTTATTGTTGTTCTAAATTTATCATCGGTAGGGGAGGGGCTTGCTCCTCCCGTCGCATTACAATCCCTCCGTCATTTTCTTACGAAAATGCC
>JAFVRA010000013.1 GCA_017504545.1 Clostridia bacterium
CATTTATTAAAGCTTATGGAATACAAATTAAAAAAAGAAGGTATCATAGACAATGAAAAAAATAATTAAAATAGCAGCTTTGATTTTAGCCCTGCTCTGCATCGGTACAAGCTTCGCATCCTGCGGACAGAGCAAAGAGGATTTAGCAAATGAAATTAAAAATAATATTATAGTCAAATTTGAACAAATTGATTATGTTAATGCAAAGCAATGCACTCAAACCACCTACACTGCATCGGATATTTTTCCTGGCTTTTATGAAGGAACTACAATAAAAAAACCAACCAAAATATCAAATAAGATTGTTTTTAATTTAAATGAAGAAAGTAGAACCTTAACTATTGATTTTCAAAATGCGATACACGGTCTCACTGTTAATGATGGAAAATCCGTCATTACAATTACACTTCCTATCGAAATAAAAAATACAAGCTATGGTACAATATCCGAAGATAAAAAATCAGTGACAGCGGAATACATCTATGACCCATCTAAATATCCGGGAATACATCTTATAGAACCCGATATAATTATAAATTATTAATCCAACACTTGACAAATCTTTTATCAAGTGTTATAATAGAAAACACAAAAGAAAAAAGCACTCCAAAGAGTGCTTTAATAAAAACCCGAATTAAAAACGTTGGGGAACGTTTTTAATTCGCCTCATCCACCGCTGTAACGGTAGGACAAGACTTGGTTTTGGCTATATACTGCCTTTGTCGGCATTATACCATATTAAGAAAAGTTTGTCAAGCGTTGCGGTGTAAAATCGTAACGCTTTTTTAATTTAATATTTGCTTTTAGCTTTTTTAAGGTTCAAGGCTGTCGCAAGCAACAGCCTTGAGGGTTTGGGGTGAGATATGGGATTCGAACCCACGGCCTTCAGGGCCACAACCTGACGCGCTAACCAACTGCGCCAATCCCACCATAGTGGCGTGCCTTGAGGGACTCGAACCCCCGACCTACTGCTTAGAAGGCAGTTGCTCTATCCGGCTGAGCTAAAGGCACAAGACTTAACAAATGGCGCATTAATGCGCCATTCGTTATTGGAGCGAGTGATGGGAATCGAACCCACGCGGCCAGCTTGGAAGGCTGGAATTCTACCATTGAACTACACTCGCAAAATGTGTGGCTTCTTAAACCGCTCTAATATAATACCACAAAGTTTTTGTTTTGTCAATACTTATTTTTGAATTTTTATTAATATTTTTTAATTCCTATCGCATTTTTTATTTGTCGCTTTTTGTAAAAAAGCTGTTGCAAAGCCGCGTCCTTTGTGATACAATAATATTACTTACTTTACTTTTTCTACGGAAGGTTACATATAGATGTCAAAGCACAGAAAATTCTACCGCGCGTGCGCGCTTATTTTAGCGCTTTCCTTCGTTTTTTGCCTCCTTTGCGGCTGTAATGCCGAGGATGATACCGAAAGGGAAACAAGCAACAAAAACAAGACTACCTCCCAAAAGAACGAGAACTCGCAGAATAAGCCGCAGGGCAAGGTGGTGGCTCTTACATACGACGACGGACCTCACAACGTGCGGACCAAGCTGATCGCAGACGAGCTTGAAAAATACGGATACCACGCCACCTTTTTCGTAGTGGGCAACCGCGTTGACGGCAAGACCTACAACGGCTCTGCCGCTCTCAAATACGTTTACGAGAAGGGCAACGAGGTGGCTATCCACGGCTATACTCATAGCGTTTATTACGACGAGTGCGACGATGCGAGATACGGACGAGAGCTTTCGCGCACCTACGACGCCATCAAGGAGGTCGTTCCCGATGCAAAGGTGCGGCTTATGCGTCCCATCGGCGGCAGGATAACAGAGGATAGAACATCTGAGTGCGATTACTCGGTAATTATGTGGAGCGTTGACTCTGAGGACTGGAAGTACAAGGGCAGAGGCGAGAACGGCGAGCTTGCGGAGGAGAATATCAACACAATCGTTGAAAACGTAATGTCGCAGGTCAAGTCGGGAGATATAATCCTGATGCACGACATATACGAAAACACCTACGAGGCGACCAAGATAATCCTCAAGAGACTGCACGACGAAGGCTACGACGTCGTCAGCGTTTCCGAGCTTCTCGGATCGCGCGCCAAGGCAGGAACAAAGTACAGCAGACTGCCTTCTTAATGTTGACATAACGGGCAAAATATGATATAATATTTCGGGGTGAAGATTCACCCCGAATATTTGTTTTAAGGAGGCGCGGCATGGGCTCGAAGCACGTTAATATTCCGATATTCATACCCCATCTGGGTTGCCCCAACAACTGCGTTTTCTGTAACCAGCACACCATCTCGGGACACGGCGAGTTTGAGCTCGTCAGAGCACGCCGTGAGATAGACGAGGCGCTTTCCACGATAGGCGAGGGCGTGCCCACCGAGATAGCCTTTTTCGGCGGCTCGTTTACGGGCATTGAGCGCGAGCTTATGATAGCTCTGCTCGAGCTTGCAGAGGAATACGTAAGGGCGGGGAGAGTGAGCGAGATAAGGCTCTCAACGCGCCCCGATTATATTGACTCCGAGATACTTTCAATACTTTCGCGCTACTCGGTAAAAACCGTCGAGCTTGGGCTTCAGAGCCTTGACGACGGCGTTCTGTCGGCTTCGCACAGAGGTCACGACAGGCTTTGCGCGCTTGAGGCGTGCAGAGCGGTAAAGGAAGCGGGATTTTCGCTTATAGGTCAGATGATGATAGGTCTGCCGCTCTCGGACGCGGATAAGGAGATCGCGACCGCCGAGCTTATATGCAAGGCGGGCGCTGACGGCGCGAGAGTGTACCCAACGGTAGTCTTTGCCGACACCGAGCTTGCCTGTATGATGGAAAGAGGCGAATATCAGCCGCTTCTGCTTGACGATGCGGTAGAGAGGACTAAAAACGTCCTTGCGGTGTTTGACCGATACGGCGTGCCCTGCATACGCGTAGGGCTTTGCGCGTCTGAAAATCTCTCTGACGCGTCGGTGGCTATAGCGGGCGCGAACCACGTGGCGATAGGCGAGATGGCAATGAGCGCGCTTTACCTTGACCGTATCTCCGCAGAGCTTGACAGACTCGCAATTCGCGGCGGCGGAGTGAAGATATACGTCGCTCGCGGAGCTACCTCCAAGGCGGTGGGGCAAAAAAAGATAAATAAAGTGAAAATTTGCGAAAAATATGGGCTTGAATGGGTAAAAGTGCTTGAAAAAAATGAAATAATAGGTTATAATATATTGGTAGAGCATTTTGCGGACAGGCAGTACTGACGCAACGAAAAAACATCCGAGAGGAGAAAGCAAGTGTATCTTAAATCTCTTGAGCTTCAGGGCTTTAAATCCTTTCCCGATAAGACCAAGCTGACCTTTGAGGGCGGCACTACGGTGATCGTAGGTCCTAATGGAAGCGGAAAATCAAATATTTCGGACGCAATGCGTTGGGTACTGGGCGAGGTGTCCTCAAAGAGCATACGCGGAACAAAGATGGAGGATATCATCTTCGGCGGTGCTGATAGCCGCAGACCGATGGGATACGCCGAGGTATCGGTGACCTTTGACAATACGGGAATGACCAGCCGACTCGACTGCCCCTACGACGAGGTCACGGTAACACGCCGTTATTATCGCTCGGGCGAGAGTGAATACTATATCAACCGCCGCGCCGTAAGACTTCGCGACATCTACGAGATGTTTATGAACACGGGTGTCGGCAGAGACGGATATTCTATTATCGGTCAGGGTAGAATTGCCGACATAATCTCGCGAAAGAGCGACGAGCGCAGAAGCATATTCGAGGACGCGTCGGGTATCGCTAAGTATCGCCACAAGAAGAGCGAGTGCGAGAGAAAGCTTGTCTCAACCGAGGACAATATGACTCGTATCAACGACATATTCCTCGAGGTAGAGGCGCAGGTAGTTCCGCTTGAAAAAGAGGCAGAGAAGGCAAAGAAGGCTATCGAGCTGCTTGACACGAAGAAGAGAGTTGACGTTCAGCTCTGGCTTTACGATACAGAGAAGCTCCGCAACGACGTAAGTGAGGTCGAGGGCAAGTTCAAGGAGGCTGAGTTTGAGCTTTCAAACGCAGAGGATTCTATCCGCGCGCTCGAGGCGCAGAACGACAGACTCTTCCAGATCTCCCAGTCTAACAAGGCAGAGTCCGAAAATCTTCTCTCGCAGATAAGAGAGCAGACCGATATAAATCACAAGCTTGACAACGAGTATTCGGTTGCCGAGACCAATATCTCTCACACCAAGGAGATGATAGCCGCCACAGAGGGCGCTTGTGAATCGACTAAAAAGTCTATTGAAAAGGAATATGAGGCAGAGAGAGCAAGACGCGAGAGAATAGCGGCACTTGAGATCTCTCTTGAGGAAAGGGCAAAGGAAAAGGAAGCGCTCGAGGCAGAGAAGAGCAAGTACGCCGAGGAGGCGCAGAAGCTCGGATTTGACATTGACAGCGCGCTTTCGGATATAAGAGCGATAGAGAACGAGATCGCCGACGCCAAGGCGAGAATATCCTTTATCGACAGCTCGAGAGACAGCGAGAACGATAAGAATAGTGCAATGCTTGACGAGATCGCCGAGTATGAACAGACCTCGTCGGGACTTCGCACTCAGGGCGAGCGCATAAGAAAGACGGTTGAGGAATACGACGGCGTTACCGCCGAGGCTACCGCCGCGCTTACGAAGGCTCTTGAAGAGCTTGGAGGGCTCTATTCCGAGAGAACCGAGAACTCTGACGAGAGAGCAACTCTCTCGCTCAGGAGAGACTCTGTCAAGCAGAGGATAGAGACCTTTCGCGCTATGGAAGAGCAGCTTGAGGGCTACTCGGGCAGCGTAAGATTCGTAATGAAGAAGTACGCCGAGGGCGGCATTACCGATAAATACGGCAACAAGGCAGGCAAGGTGTACGGACCTCTCTCAAAGCTTATAAGCGTTGAGGAAAAATACATAACCGCAATAGAGACGGCGCTCGGCCCCAATCTTCAGCACATCGTGGTCGAGGACGAAAAGGTCGCAAAGGCGGCAATGTTCGCGCTCAAGAGAGCCGAGGCAGGTAGAACTACCTTCTTCCCACTCTCATCTATGAAGGGACAGACCGTAACTCCCGAGATGCGCGAGGCTACGGGATATGCAGGCTATATCGCTATAGCCGACGAGCTTGTGGAGAGCGACTCTAAATTCTCTACCGTACTGTCGGGACTTCTCGGCAGAACGCTGATATTTGACAATATTGATAACGCCACCGCTATGGCTAAGGCTCTTGGCTTTAAGGTCAAGGCGGTAACGCTTGACGGACAGCAGATCAACGTGGGCGGCTCGTTCACGGGCGGTTCGGTTCGCACGGCGGCAAATATTCTCGGCAGAGCGGGCGAGATAAAGCGCCTTAGTGCCGAGGTTGACGAGCTTGACGGTGCTATCGCAGGTCTTGACGAGAAGCTTACCGCTCTTGAGGAGCGCATAACCTCTCTTGAGGAGGACAAGGACTCCTGCGAGCAGAAGATAAGTCTCGTTAAGGTAATGCGCGACTCCGAGAACACGAGACTCGAGCAGCTTGAGGCAAGACTTGAGGCAAACGAGACTCTTACAGAGAAGCTTCGCGAGGACTACGCCGCAATGCTCCGCGCAAGAGAGCAGTTTGACGAGGACAAGCGCGCGCTTGAGATAAGACTCTCCGAGCTTGAGCATCAGGCGAGCGAGATAAGTGCTGCAAGAAGCAATATGGACGTCAGACGAAACGGAATTCTCGAGGCAAGAGAGGATGCCGAGGCGCGTATCACCTCCAATATAATCCTTTCTAATGAGATGAGAAAGGATATTGAGACCGAGGAGAGAATGACCGAGGAGAGCGAGGCGAGAATAGCAAGCTTTGCCGAGGCAGAAAGACTCCAGACGATGCGTATCGACGAGCTCAACTCGCGTATCAAGGAATACAGAGAGGCTCAGAAGAAGAACCGCGAGGCTTACGAGTCGGGAAGCAAGATGCTTGCCGAGCTCAACGAAAAGAGAGCTAAGGTTGAGGAGGGAAGCAGCGAGTTTGAGCGCAAGCTCAACGAGGTCAACGCTAAGATCCGCGAGAGAATGCAGCACAAGGAGAACATCTTCAAGGAGTACACGAGATTTGAAAATCGCCTTGGAAATCTCCGCGCAGAGCAGGATAAGCTCGCTTCAAGGCTTTGGGACGAGCACGAGCTGACACGCTCCGAGGCTATGACTCTCGGATACCCCACGCTCACTCCCGAGACAAGAGCCGAGGCTGCCGCAAAGCAGATAGAATGCAGAAATAAGCTCAGAGTCCTCGGAAACGTGGACCTTGACGCTGTTAACAAATATACCGAGATCAAGAAGAGATACGACGAGATGGCGCTTCAGATAAACGACCTGAACGCCGCAAAGGAAGAGCTTCTTGACGTTATCGGTAAGCTTGAGGGAGAGATGAAGACTGCCTTTGTTGACTCCTTCAATCAGATAAACGAGAACTTCAACAGAGTATTCTCCGAGCTTTTCGGCGGCGGCTCTGCCGAGCTCTCGCTCACAGACCCCGAAAACGTGCTTGAAAGCGGCATCGAGATAAAGGCGGCGCCTCCCGGAAAGATAATCAAGAATATGGTTCAGCTTTCGGGTGGAGAGCAGGCGTTCATCGCTATCGCCCTCTTCTTCGCGATACTTCAGGTAAATCCCACGCCCTTCTGTATCCTCGACGAGATAGAGGCGGCGCTGGACGAGGTCAACGTCGCGCGCTTTGCTCAGTATATCAAGAGATATTCGGGCGAGACGCAGTTCGTTATGATAACACACCGCCGCGGCACTATGGAAGCGGCAAACCGCCTGTACGGAGTTACGATGCCCGAGAGAGGTATATCTAAGGTTCTCGAGCTCGACGTAGGCGAGATATCAAAGAAGAAAGGAGAAGACTGGGATGGGATTTTTGGATAAGCTTAAGGCCGGTCTTTCTAAAACTAAAAATGCTATCTTCGGTCAGATAGACGAGGTACTCAAGGCTTTCGTTAAGGTTGACGAGGATCTGCTTGAGGAGCTTGAGGAGCTTCTGATAATGTCGGACGTCGGTGTCGGCGCGACTGAAGAGATAATGGAGCGTTTGCGCGACGACGTCAAGTCGGGCAGACTTAAGGAAAAGGATCAGGTAATTGGCGCGCTCAAGGAAATTCTTACCGATATGATAGGCGAGGGTGGAGAGCTTAACCTCTCCACAACGCCCTCGATAATTCTCGTTATCGGCGTTAACGGTGCGGGCAAGACCACCTCTATAGGAAAGATATCCAACCGACTCGTGCAGAAGGGCAAGAAGGTCGTCGTTGCGGCGGCTGATACCTTCAGAGCGGCAGCTATAGATCAGCTCGCGGTATGGTGCGAGAGATCGGGCGCTGAGATAGTCAAGCAGAACGAGGGAAGCGACCCTGCGGCTGTAGTGTTCGACGCGCTCAACTACGCCAAGAAGAGAAACGCCGACGTGCTTATCATAGACACGGCAGGCAGACTTCACAACAAGACCAACCTTATGAACGAGCTTGCAAAGATAAACCGCGTTATCGACAAGGAATGTCCGAATGCGGCAAGAGAGAACCTTCTCGTGCTTGACGCTACCACGGGACAGAACGCAATACTTCAGGCTAAGGAGTTCAGAAACGCGGCTGACATCACGGGACTCATTCTCAACAAGCTTGACGGTACTGCCAAGGGAGGTATTGTCATCTCGATCAAGAAGGAGCTTGAGATCCCCGTCAAGTTCATCGGTGTCGGCGAGAAGATAGACGATATGCAGGAGTTTGACTCGGCAGAATTCGTGGAGGCACTGTTCGACTGATATGAAGATAGTTTTAGCATCGAGAAACAAGAAAAAGATAAAGGAGCTTGAGGATCTGCTTGCAAAGCATATCCCCGAGATAGAGGTGTTCTCGCTTGACGATATTGGCTTTGAGGGCGAGATAATCGAGGACGGCGAGGGCTTTTACGACAACGCTTATATAAAGGCAAGCACGGTCGCAAGGCTCGGATATATCGGCGTTGGCGACGACTCGGGACTTTGCGTTGACGCGCTTGGTGGCGCACCCGGAGTGTATTCCGCAAGATACGCGGGCGAGCACGGTGACGACGCGGCAAACAACGCACTCCTGCTCAAGAACCTTTCCGATAAAGAGGACAGGACCGCGCGATTCGTATGCGCTATCGCTTGCGTTTTTCCCGATGACGTGGATAGAGCACATATATTTCGCGGAGAGGTCGAGGGTAAGATAATCGACGAATATCGCGGAGAGGGCGGCTTTGGCTACGATCCGCTCTTCTACTACGAGCCGTTTGGCAAAACGCTTGCAGAGATGAGCGCCGAGGAGAAGAACTCGATTTCGCACAGAGGCAGAGCTATCGAAAATTTTGCCCAAAATCTTAAAGAGATCATCGAAGAGAAGAACGAAGAGGAATAATATATGCTTACATCAAAACAGAGAGCGTATCTCCGCTCGCTCGCCACGAGCGAGCCTGCGATAATGCAGGTCGGCAAGGGCGGAATCGGAGATAATCTTATAAAAACGGTATCCGACGCACTTGAGGCAAGAGAGCTTATTAAGCTCAGCGTGCTTGAGAACTCGGAGTACACGCCCCGAGAGACCGCAGACACACTCGCAGAGGCTGTCGGCGCTGACGTAGTCGGCGTTATAGGCAGAAAGGTAATACTTTACCGCGAGTCCGTAAAGCACAAGAAGATAGAGCTTTAAGCTCTGAGTACGGATATATCAAAAGAAGGAGGGAACAATATGGAGGGATTTGACGCCTTGCGCGTAGGAATATACGGCGGCACGTTTGCGCCGATACACAACGGCCACGTAGCCTCTGCAAAGGCTTTTATGGAGCAGATGAAGCTTGACTATCTCTTTATTATTCCCACGGGAACTCCGCCCCACAAGCAGATGGATCATTCCGACGATCCGCTCTTCCGCCTTAAGATGTGCGAGCTTGCCTTTGCGGACACCGACGGAGTCATAATCTCGGATTGCGAGATAAAGCGCGGAGGAAAGAGCTATACCTACGATACTCTCGTGGAGTTTTCTCGCCCCGATACACGTCTGTTCTTTATGTGCGGCACCGATATGGTGCTGACCTTTGACAAGTGGTACAGATTTGAGGATATAATCAAGCTCTGCTATCCGGTTTACGTCCGCAGAGAGAACGATCCGATAATGACGAAGCGCATTGTTGATAAGATAACCGAGTATTACAACAAATACGGCGTTATGTTCAGACGGATAGTGACCGAGCCTACAGAGATTTCTTCAACGCAGATAAGAAAAAGAGTTGCCGAGGGCAAGGATATATCAGGACTTGTACCGCCTGCGGTGGCAGAGTTTATAAAGCAGAACGGGCTTTATCTTGCGGAGGACGAGAAATGAGATTTTCCGAGGAAAGCCTGATCGCGCTTCACGATAGCGTCAGAGAACAGATGTCAGAGTACAGATTTATCCATACCGCAGAGGTCGAGAAAATGGCTGTGCGCCTTGGAAATCTTTACGCTCCCGACAAGCTTGATATTCTGCGCGCGGCGGCGCTTCTGCACGATATTACCAAGGAATACGGCATAGACGCCCACGCCGAGCTGATCGAGCGCGGCGGCGAGAGCCTTAGCGCACTTGACAGGCTCTCTTATAAAACTCTTCACGCGAGATCGGCAGTAGAGCTGATAAAGGAAAAATACGGCGACTTCGCGTATAGCGAGGTGCTTGACGCGGTGCGCTATCACACCACGGGACGCGCGGATATGTCGGTGTGCGAGATGATAATCTATCTTGCCGATTATATCGACGACTCCCGAAAATTTGATGATTGCGTGAAGCTCAGAAATTATTTCTGGGACGCGCACCCCGAAAATATGAGCGCAGAGCAGAGAGAAGAGCATCTTCTTCGCACCCTGCTTCTCTCGTTTGATATGACGCTTACATCGCTTGCCCAAGAGGGAAGTCCTATCAGTATCGAGACGGTCAGCGCGAGAAATTCGATCATACTTTCGCTTAAGAGATAACTTAATACCTCTACATAATTTGCTTTAATTGTGTGGAGGGGAAATGTCTGAAAAATACAAGAAATATTTATTGATAGCCACAGCACTGACCTTTGCGGTGATACTCGCTACGGTAGTCGCTACGCTGATCTTCGGAAACCGAGAGGGCGAGCGGCAGCATAGCGATAGCGCCACGGAGTCTTTCAAGGGTGCAGATAAGCCTTATTGCATTCTCGTCACGGGCGAGGACAAGGTGTCGGGACTTTGCGACGTGATAATGCTCGTGTCGGTGGATACGAGAAACGAGCGGATATGCGTAATGCAGATACCTCGCGACACCTACGCCGAGTACACCGAAGGGAGCTACAAAAAGCTCAACGGAGCGGCAAACGCTCTCGGCGGCGTTGAGGGGCTTCGCGCATTTTTCTCGCAGAGCCTCGGAGTGACGATAGACGGTTATCTGGCACTTGATCTTGCCTCGTTCCGTAGGATAATAGACACGATAGGCGGTGTGGAAATAGAGCTTGAACAAGCAATACGCTACACCGATGCCGAGCAGGGACTTTTTATAGACCTTCCGAGCGGCAGACAGGTGCTTGACGGTAAGAAGGCAGAGATGCTCGTCAGATACCGCAAGGGCTATGCCGACGGAGACATCGGCAGACTTGGCGCACAGAAAAGATTTCTCGCATCTCTTTTCGCAAGTCTGCAGCAGAAGGTCAATTCCGATAACGCCTATCCGCTTGCCGATGCTTTGATGGACGGGCTTGATACCGATATAGGTATCGCGACGGCAGTCGCCCTCGGACTTGAAGCGCTCACGACAGAGAGCGACAGTCTGTTTTTCGTTACCGCACCGGGTGAGCAGATCGTGGCAGAGAAGAGCGGAGCATCATACTACGTGCTCTCAGCCGCATCTACCGATGCCTTGCTTTGCGAGTATTTCGGAAAGAGTGAGGGGCAGAGCTTTGACGGAAGCCTTGCTTTCAGACATCCGAGCTACGAAGGCTTTATTTCGATATATGAAAGCGCGCGTGAGCCGCTGATCGTATCGGCAAAGGAGCTCCAATGAGATAAAAATACAAATTTGATACAAGAGTTGCGAATTTGTATTGACAAAAGCCGCATTTTGAATTAAAATTATATATTATAGTTTCAAACCCGAAGAATGAAAGGAAATAAAAGATGGAATTCAACGAAAACATTCCCGTAACCGAAAATCTCCCTCCGCTTGACGCCGAAAACGCAAGAGAGCTTGCTGATGCGATAGCCGAGATACTTGACTCCAAGAAGGCGAGAGATATAAAGGTGCTTCACGTAGAGGACAAGACTGTCATCGCAGAGTACTTCGTGCTTTGCACGGGTAACTCCTCAACTCAGGTAAAGGCACTCGCGGGCGAGGTGGAATACCGTACCGAGCTTCGCGGACTCAACCCCTACAGCGTTGAGGGAAGAGACAATAACTCCTGGATACTGCTTGATTACAGCAACGTTATCGTTCATATTTTTAGCAGAGAGGCAAGAGAGTTCTACAACCTCGAGAAGCTTTACGAGGATTGACGTTTAAAATACAGTCTGACAGAGACGGATAATAAAGGATAATTACGATGAGATACGAGCATTTGAGCGTAGAAAAGAAATGGCAGGAATATTGGGAGAAAAACCAGACCTTCAAGACTGACGTCTGGGATTTCTCTAAGCCGAAATATTACGTTTTGGATATGTTCCCCTACCCGTCGGGCGTAGGTCTCCACGCAGGACACCCCGAGGGATATACCGCTACCGACATAGTTTCGAGAATGAAGAGAATGCAGGGCTACAACGTCCTTCACCCCATGGGATACGACTCCTTCGGTCTTCCCGCAGAGCAGTACGCCGTAAATACGGGCAACCACCCCAACGGCTTTACTCAGAATAACATAAAGACCTTCTCGAATCAGCTCAAGGAGCTTGGCTTTGACTACGACTGGAGCAAGGTCATTCGACAAACGTTTCATCACTGTTTCAGTCAATTTAGCATTAGTATCAGTCCAAATATCAATAACCTGATTATAACGTTCGTTGTTTGTA
>JAFVRA010000014.1 GCA_017504545.1 Clostridia bacterium
CATCTGATAGCGTATCGAATGCGCTCGGCGGCTCTTTGCATTTTTCGGCATCCTCGTTTGAGAAATACGTGCGCTGTCCTTTCAGCTACTATTGCTCTTACGTTCTCAAGCTAAGAGAAAAGGTCACGGCAGATTTTAATCTCAACAATATCGGCACATTCGTGCATTTTATCCTTGAAAATCTTCTGAAAAATGCAATACCGAACGATCCGAATGCCGCTATGCCGGACGATAAGACATTGATAGCAATGACCGATCAAGCGATATCCGAATACGTAAGCCGTATTGCTCCGCCGCATCTTGCCGATTCCAAGCGGCTTGCGCATCTTTATAAACGCCTGCGTACGCTTTCTCTTTTGCTCGTAGGAAATATCGTAGAGGAATTTTCCAAGAGTAGCTTCCGCCCTGCGTTCTTTGAGCTTAAGGCAAACGGTAAGGACGGTGCGCCGCCTCCGCTTGTATTCAGACTTGATGACAAATCAGCGGTATCATTCTCGGGAATTATAGACCGTGTTGATGTCTACAAAAAGGAAAATAACGTTTATATCAGAGTCGTGGATTACAAGACGGGAACCAAGAAGTTTAATATTTCTGATATTGATAAGGGCATTAATACTCAGATGCTTTTGTATCTCTTTACTCTTTGCCGCACTAATTCAGCAGAATTCAAGCGTTCGGTCGGTATAGATGAGGGTGGAAACGCGATACCCTCGGGAGCAATTTATTTTTCAACTAATATCCCTGCGGTCGAGGCGGACGATTACAACGATGAATCTACCGTTCTTAAAAAAGCTGCCTCAAAGCTCGAACGCTCTGGGCTGTTGCTTTGTGAGGACGATGTTCTCCTGGCAATGAACAACGAGCTTGACTCAAGCTTTCTTGCAGGAATAAAGAAGAGTGCAAAGGATGATACCTATTCAGGATCTGCGGTGGCAAGCAGTGAGACCTTTGCCGAGCTTTACGATAAGCTTGAAGGGGTAATTTGCAAAATAGCCGCAGAGCTTCGTTCGGGCACCGCAGACGCTTCGCCGCTCAAGCATAACAATTCACTTCCCTGCGCCTACTGTCAGGCTCGGCCCATCTGCCGAAGGATAGAGCGCGGTAGCGAAGAAGAAATTTAAGGAGGAGAGAAAATGGAAAAGCAATGGACAAAAGCCCAGCTTAAAGCCATAACAGAACACGACAAAACTCTCCTTATCAGTGCCGCGGCGGGCTCCGGAAAGACCGCCACACTTACCGAGAGAATAATTCGCAGCGTCACGGACACCGCAAATCCTGCGGATATATCCAAAATGCTTATTGTTACGTTTACGAGATCTGCCGCAGCAGAGCTTAAAACGAGAATATTCTCTGCTCTAAGCGAAGCGCTTGCAAAGGATCCCTCAAATAAGCACCTTACCTCTCAGCTTATGAAAATAGGAAGCGCGAAGATATCTACTATCGACGCGTTTTATCTTGACGTCGTCAAAAGCAATTTTTCAACTCTTGGATTTTCCGCTAACTTCAGAATAATTGACGAAGCTGAGTACGATACACTTTCAAAAAGAATAATGTGCGAGTGTATCGATGAGCTTTACGCGACCAATCCTGACTTTCCTGCCTTTATTGAATGCTTTGGCACCGTCCGTACCGTCAAAAACGTGCACGAGGTGTTTCTTGCGCTTCATTCCGATCTTTCCTATCTGCCTCAAGGTGTGGAATACGTAAAGGAATGTGCAGTCAGCACCGAAGAAGGCTCTTTGGTCGATTTCTTTGCTACATCCTACGGTGAGATACAGAGGAAGAACGCATCGGACGTTTTTGAGCATTATTATCTCGTTTTAAAGGCTGCAATGGAATATATGCAGACCGACGAGGATATGGCGAAGGCTTACGGAAACTCGTTTACTCACGATTTTGATTACTGTGACCGTTTGCGTAGCGCTGTCCTTGATGAAAAGGACGGATATGCAAAGGTCAAGGCTTTGCTTGAAAGCTATGCTCCTATACGGGCAGGACGTCTTACTTCCGATAAAGCGACCGAGTCAGCGGTTACCTATAAGCAGATGAGGGACAAATTTACAAAAAAGCTTTCTGAGCTTAGGGAAAAGAGCTTTTCGAAATCCTTAGAGACTATCAGGAGAGCTATGCGCGATACCGCCAAAAATCTTTATATTCTCTACGAGCTTCTCTCAAGCTTTGATGCCCGTATAACTGAGGAAAAGAACAGACTTTCGCTCTTTACCTTCGTTGATATTTCAAGAGCCGCTATGAAGCTTTTTGTAGCTGAGGACGGTACTCCCACCGAGCTTGCGCGAAAATATTCCGAGCTTTACACCGACATATATATCGACGAGTATCAGGACGTTGATATGGTTCAGGATCTTATATTCCGCTCTATTTCTCGCCCTACGAACAGATTTATGGTCGGAGATATAAAGCAGAGCATCTACAGCTTCCGTGGCGCTGAGCCCAAGCTTTTCTCGGACTACAGACGACGCTTTCCTTCTATTGACTCGCTTGAAGCAGAGTCATCGGACACAGCATCGATTTTTATGTCGGATAACTTCAGGTGCGATGCTAACGTCATCAAGTTCACCAACGAGGTCTGCTCAGTCATTTTTTCGGCTTGTGCGGAGACTATAGGCTATACGGCGAAGGATGATCTCGGATTTTCAAAGATGCCGCCGTACGAAGAATATCAGTCGCCAAAGGTAAACGTCAGGATAGTTACACCGTCAGAGAACGACGAGGGTGCTGAGGACACCGAACTCTCAAGCCACGAGCGCGAGGCTGAATATATCGCCGCTGAGATAGAAAGGCTGATCAGTAGTGAAAAAAAGGCTGACGGAACTCCTATAGTGCCCGGAGATATTGCGGTGCTTTTCAGATCAAAAAAGATCTCGCCTATAATTACCGCCGCTCTTGAGAAGCGCGGAATACTTGCCTCGGAGTCTGATAGTGATCGCTATTTTGAGGACCCTGACGTTCTGATGATGCTTTGCATACTTAACTGCGTTGATAATCCCGAGCGCGATATTTATCTTACGGGCGCTTTGCGTTCTCCTATCTTCAAATTTGATATGGACGAGCTTATCAGAATACGCCACTTTACCGATATTGGCTCTTCTCTTTTCGGTGCGCTAAAGGATTACGCCGCAGAGGGTGACGAGCCGCTCGCAAGCAAGTGCAGAGATTTCATTTCGCTTCTTGAAGGGTGGCAAAAGGATGCTGCCGCGCTTTCGGTTGACAGATTTATCCGCATGCTTTATGAATCAGATCGGTTTATCGCCTCCGGACTTGTTTCACAGACAGACAGCAAGGGCGAGGGTGGAAATCTAATTATGCTGTACGAGTATGCGCGAAAATTTGAGAGTGGCAGCTTTAAGGGACTTTATCAATTTATTGAATATATCAATTCGGTGATCGAAAACGGTGGGAAGCTGAAGAGCGATCTCAAGAGCGTTTCTGCGGACAGAGTTTCGCTGATGACTATTCACAAATCAAAAGGTCTTGAGTTCCCCGTCTGCTTCGTGGTAAACGCGGCTTCTCCCGTCACCTCCAAGGACAGTAAAGAGAGCCTCGTGTTCGATTACCCTGCCGGAATTGCCTTCAAACTCTCAGAACAGGATGGTCTTGCCTACATCAACACTCCCATGCGAGAGGCGATTCTTGCAAATATCTCGAATAAGCATATGGAGGAGGAGATGCGAGTGCTTTACGTTGCGCTTACGAGAGCGCGCGAGCGGCTCTATCTCACAGCTTCAACTAAAAAGGCTGATACACTCTTTAAAAACGCGAGGGTAAACTCGACCTTCCCCGACAGATACAATATTATGCGGAATTGCTCTTCGTATCTTGATTGGGTACTCCTCGCCACGTACGGAAAGGAGAACTCCTCCTTTGATCTTGAGATTGTTCCCTACGACCAGATCTCGAGCAGCGAAAAGCGAGTGCTTTCTAAGGACGTTGACGATGCTCCAAAGGCAGACACCGCGCTTACAGATCGCTTGAGAGAGGAATTTACCTTCAAATACAAGTATTCATCTCTCAGCCGCGTTCCCTCAAAGCTTTCGGTCTCGCGCTTGTATCCCGACGTGCTTGATGAGAACGACACCTCAGCTACTCTCTACGACGAGACCGTGCAAAAGGCTGAAGTCCCCGCTTTCTTTACCGACGGCGCACCTGCGCGCGCAAATGCTGCCGAGAGAGGCACGGCTACACACCTTTTCCTTCAGTTCTGCGACTTTAAGAATGCATACGAGCATGGAGTCGAAGAAGAGCTCTCCCGGCTCTTGGAAAAGAAATTCCTGCCCGTAGGCACATCAGAGCTGATATACGAGAGCGAGCTTGAAGCCTTTATGAAGAGCGAGCTTATCGGGTTGATTCTCTCGGCTAAGAGCATCATTCGCGAACAGAGATTCAACGTTGAGCTTTCCGCCAAGGGCTTTACCTCAGACGAGGAGCTTCTTGATCTTATGCAGGACGAGAAGCTTGCGGTTCAGGGTGTTATTGACCTTATCATTATAGATGAGAGCGGAAACCTTTCGCTCTTTGATTACAAGACCGACAGACTCTCAAGGGCAGAGCTTAGCGATCCTGTACTCGCCGAGGCACGAATGAACGAGACGCACGGACTTCAGCTCTCCTATTACGCGAAGGCAGTAGAGCATCTCTTCGGAAGAAAGTGCGCGCGAGTTTCGGTTTATTCTACTCACGCCGCAAGGCTTTTTGAGATAACGCCGCAATTTTAGGCAAAGCGTTGGCGTTTCTCTTTGTACCTACATATTATAATAACGAGGCACTCAAGGACGTAAAACCTTGAGTGCCTTAGTTTTTAACAGGAGAATATTATGGCAACGATAGAAAATTTCGCCACTGTAAGCTACACCTCCGGTGGCGTTCTTGAAACAAAGGTATCAAACCTTGCCGAGATAGGTCTTGAGTCGGCTGTGAACTTTTCCAAGGCCACGCTTGGAGACACCTATAGCGAGGACTCGGTTATAACCTATATCCTCAGCATCACCAACACCTCAGCTTCGGCTATCGCAAACGTAAGTATTACCGATGATCTCGGAAGCTTCGTATTTGGTACGATGGAACTGACGCCCCTCGCATATACTGCTCCCGCGCTTTTGCTTATAGACGGACAGGACGTAAGCGCTCAGCTCACGGTTGATGACACCACGGCAGGAAGTCTTGTGTTCGGCTTCCCCACTCTGCCCGCTGGCGCTACCGCTAATATAGTTTACAGAGCTACAGTCAACGAGTACGCACCGCTTGATCTCAACTCTGCCATTGTCAACACCGCCACACTCACGAGCGATTCAGACTGTGCTGACGGCAGCGCAAGTGCTACCGTAACCGCGGCATCTGCGGCTAACGTAAGCGTATTCAAGCAGATGGCGCCTAATCCCGTAGTATGCGGAGACGTCGTGACCTACACTATCCGCATCTACAACTACGGCAATATTCCTGCCGAGGACGTAGTTTTGACTGATACCTTCAATCCTGCTCCCGATACTATCACGGTTTCTAAGGACGGCGTGCTTCTTGGCGGAAGTGAGTATTCGTACGTCGGTGGAACGCTCACTACACCCGTCGGTACGGGTACGCCTGTAAGCGTTCCTGCGGCTACCTTTACCCGCGATGCTGCAACCGGCATAGTAAGCGTTACTCCCGGAATGGTAGAATACGTTATAACAGGACAGATATAAAACAAAAAGGGGCAATCGCCCCTTTTTATTTTTTCATAACAGCAAGCGCGCACCAGCCGTTTTCGTCAATACGCTCAACGATCTTAAAGCCGTGCTGCTCAAATCCTGATATTACGTCCTCGCTTCGCTCAACGATAATTCCCGACGCGAGAATTACCGAATTCTCGTCCATAAGTGCGCCAACGTCGGGCATCATTCTGATAATGATGTCGGCAACGATATTAGCGCAGATAACGTCGTAGGCGCCACCGCTTCGATCGACCTGCTTGAGAAGGTCGGATACCTCGCAAGTTACGTTATTAAGTCCGCTATCCTTGATATTCTCGTTTGCAACCTTTACGGCAACGGGATCGATGTCGTAAGCCTTGCACTCGCCCGCACCGAGCTTTGACGCGCAGATAGCAAGAATTCCGCTTCCGCAACCAACGTCTGCAACTCTCGCCCCGTTCTTTACGTACTTTTCAAGAAGCTTGATAACGAGTCTCGTGGTTTCGTGAGTTCCCGTACCGAACGCCATTCCGGGATCCATTCTTACCACGATCTCCTCGGGAGATGCGCTGTATTTTTCCCAAGCGGGCACGATAACTATTTTCTCGCCTATCTTTATCGGCTTGTAGTACGCCTTCCAGGAGTTTGCCCAATCCTCCTCGTTTACACCGCTTACGCTTATCTCAGCCTTGATGCCGAGAGAGTCAAAGCGCTCGCGAAGAAACGCGAGGGTATCGGCGACTCCTCCGTCTGCCGACTGATAAACCGAGACGTAAGCAACAGTCTTATCAGCGTTAAGTATTGCCTCGTCAATAAGATCGCCGTAGCAGGTCTTGAGATCTATGTCGCTGTAATCCTCTATCTGAAGATAATTTGATACCATATTCATAACGGCAATAGTATCGTCGAGGGCGTCAAGGCTTACCTTTACCTTTATCTGAGTCCATTCGGTCTCAGTTCCCCAATCCTCACAGGTATAATCTTTATCCGTCATTTTTAAGTCCTTTATTTCTTATCAAATATTCTCTTGAAAAATCCGTTCTTCTTTGAGTAATTGCTCTCCTTGCAGGACTCCGCAAAGGCTCTCATGTGCTCCTTCTGCTTCTCATTCAGTCCCTTGGGGATCTCAATGACCGTCGTGAATATAAGATCTCCGCGACGATTGGGATTGTTTATAAAGGGTACGCCCTTCTGCTTAAGCGTAAATTCCGTGCCGCCTTGAGTTCCTTCGGGAATAGTGAATTTCTGATTACCCTCGAGTGTGGGGATCTCTATTTCAGCCCCAAGCGTAGCCTCTGCCACGGTGAGCGGAACGTCGCAATAGATATTGAAGCCGTCGCGCTCGAAGAATGCGTGGGGCTTTACGTTTACCGTAATGATGAGGTCACCTGCAGGTCCGCCGTTACGTCCGTCACAACCCTGACCTCTTATGGTAAGGCGCTGTCCGTCGTTGATTCCTGCGGGAATTGAAACAGCATACTTCTTGTTGACCTTGACAAATCCCTTTCCGCGACAGTTCGAGCAGGGCTCCTTGATTATCTTGCCCTTTCCCTTACAAGCGTCGCAGGTGGTCGTGGACTGGAACGCCATGCCGCCTATGCGCTGAGTGATAACTCTCTGTCCGCTTCCGCGACAAGCGCTACAGGTCTCGGCGCTCGTGCCCTTAGCCGCGCCCGAACCGCCACAATCCGAGCATTTCTGGATACGGCTGTAGGAAACGTCCTGCTTTACGCCAAAGACTGCCTCCTCAAAGGTTATAGTTACCTTTGCCATAACGTCCTCGCCGCGCATCGGAGCGTTTCTGTTCTGTCTGCCGCCGCCAAATCCGCCGCCGAAAATACTGCCGAATATATCCCCTATATCGCCAAAGTCGCTAAATCCGCCAAAGCCGCCGTAGCCACCGCCACCCGAGGTCTGATCGAACGCCGCGTGACCGTACTGATCGTACTGCGCCTTCTTGTCAGGGTCTGAAAGAACGGCGTATGCCTCGTTAACTTCCTTGAATTTAGCCTCTGCCTCGGCATTTCCGGGGTTCATATCGGGGTGATATTTCTTCGCCATTGAGCGATAAGCCTTTTTTATCTCAGCCTCGTCCGCTCCCTTGGAAAGACCTAACACCTCGTAATAATCTCGTTTATCTGCCATAAAATTGCCTCGTTAACCTAAGAAAATGTTAAAATAAAAATCTCTTTATAAAAGCACTTTCGCGCTAAACGGCAAAAATGCCGTTTAGCGCTGTGATCTTACGATTACTCGTTAGTCTTATCCTCGTACTCAGCGTTGTAGTAGGTGTCGTCGCCGCCTGCGTTACCTGCGTCGCCTGCACCTGCCGCGCCGTTTGCGCCCTGCTGAGCGTAGAGCTTCTCGGAGAGAGCGTAGAACGCCTTCTCAAGAGCCTCGGTCTTAGCCTTGATATCTTCGGTGTTGCCGCCGGGAATGGTTGCCTTAAGATCGTCAAGAGCGGTCTGTACGGAAGCCTTATCAGACGCGTCAACCTTGTCGCCGATCTCGCCGAGAGTCTTCTCAGCCTGGAATACCATAGAATCAGCGCGGTTCTTTACGTCAACCGCTTCCTTCTGCTTCTTGTCCTCTTCAGCAAATCTCTCTGCGTCCTTGATAGCCTTATCAATATCAGCCTGAGACATATTTGTAGAGGAAGTGATGGTGATGTGCTGCTCCTTACCCGTGCCGAGATCCTTAGCGGTTACGTTAACGATACCGTTAGCGTCGATATCGAAGGTTACCTCGATCTGAGGAACTCCGCGAGGAGCTGCGGGAATACCGTCAAGGTTGAATCTGCCAAGGGTGGTGTTGTAAGCTGCCATCTCGCGCTCACCCTGAAGAACATGGATCTCAACAGAGGTCTGTCCGTCAGCCGCGGTGGAATATACCTGGCTCTTCTTTACGGGGATAGTGGTGTTTCTGTCGATAATCTTGTTGAATACTCCGCCGAGAGTCTCGATACCGAGAGAGAGAGGAGTTACGTCGAGAAGGAGAAGATCCTTTACGTCACCGCCGAGAACGCCGCCCTGAATAGCCGCGCCGAGTGCTACGCACTCATCGGGGTTGATACCCTTGAAGGGCTCTTTGCCGAGGAACTTCTTGACCGCTTCCTGAACTGCGGGAATTCTTGTAGAACCGCCGACGAGAAGCACCTTGTCAATCTCGCTTGCCTTAAGGCCGGAGTCTGCAAGAACCTGTCTTGTCGGGCCCATGGTTGCTTCAACGAGGTCTGCTGTGATCTTATCAAACTCAGCTCTTGTGAGAGTTGCGTCAAAGTGGAGAGGACCTGCGGCAGTAGCTGTGATGAAGGGCAGATTGATGTTGGTGCTCATCACGCCGCTGAGGTCGATCTTGGCCTTTTCGGAGGCTTCCTTCAGGCGCTGATAGGCCATCTTGTCCTGACGCAGGTCGATGCCGTTCTCACGCTTGAACTGGTCGGCCACATAGTTGATGATGCGCTCGTCAAAGTCGTCGCCGCCCAGACGGGTATCGCCGTTGGTGGCCAGCACTTCAAACACGCCGTCGCCGATCTCAAGGATGGAAACGTCGAAGGTGCCGCCGCCCAGATCGTACACGAGGATCTTGTGGGAGTCTTCCTTGTCAAGGCCGTACGCCAGAGAAGCGGCGGTCGGCTCGTTGATGATGCGCAGAACTTCCAGACCCGCGATACGGCCGGCATCCTTGGTCGCCTGGCGCTGGGAGTCAGAGAAGTAAGCCGGAACGGTGATGAC
>JAFVRA010000015.1 GCA_017504545.1 Clostridia bacterium
GAGCATTGTAAACGTCGGAAGCGACCTTGCCGATCTCATTGTTATTGATGACCATCTTGAGATCACCCGTGTCAAGCACTCCCATAGGAGAAACAACCGCAGCAGTTCCCGTGCCGAACGCTTCGTCAAGCTTACCGTTGTTGTAAGCCTCGATTACCTCGTCAAGAGAAAGCTTTCTCTCCTCAACCTTATATCCCTTCTTGCGAAGTATCTGAATACAAGAGTTTCTCGTAACGCCGGGAAGTATATTGCCCTCGTCAAGTGCGGGAGTTATAACGACTCCGTCGATAACGAAAAATACGTTCATCGCACCGACCTCGTCGATATACTTGTGCTCAACGCCGTCAAGCCAAAGTACCTGAGAATATCCCATTTTTTCAGCCTTCTGCTGACCGATAAGCGAGCAGGCGTAGTTTCCGCCTACCTTTGCAAATCCCGTGCCGCCCTTTACTGCTCTTACGTATTCGCGCTCAACGAATATCTTTACGGGCTTGATACCCTCGGCGTAGTAAGAGCCAACGGGACAAACGATTATCATAAACTTGTAGCTCTTAGAGGGATGAACTCCGAGCTGAACGTCGGTCGCGATAATAAACGGGCGAATGTAGAGCGAGGTGCCCTCAAGTGCGGGAACCCAGTCCTTCTCTGTCGCAACGAGTGCCTTGATAGCGTCAAGCACGTCCTCGGGATCAAGTCTCGGGATGCAGAGGCGGTCGTTGGTATGATTCATTCGCTCGATATTCTTATCGGGTCTGAAGAGCTGTATCGTTCCGTCGGGAGTTCTGTATGCCTTAAGTCCCTCAAACATCTCCTGCGCGTAATGGAATACCATACAAGCGGGATCGAGAGAGAGGTTCTGATAAGGTACTACGCGAGCATCGTGCCAGCCCATTCCTTCATCGTAATCCATAATAAACATGTGATCGGTGAAATACTTTCCAAAGCCGAGATCATTCCAATCGGGCTTTGCCTTTAATTCTTTTGCCAACTCATACTTTATATTAAGCATTTTCTCATTCCTTTCACGTATTCGTAAGTCTTTAAGCAATATAAGACGCGATAACGTCGCCCATTTCAGAGCATCCGACCTTTTTCGTGCCTTTCTTGTAAATGTCGGGCGTGCGGTATCCGTTATCAAGAGCCTTGTTTACGGCGTTCTCAATATCGTCAGCCTCGGCTGCCATATCAAAGGAGTAACGAAGCATCATAGCGGCAGACATTATCGTGCCGATAGGATTAGCCACGTCAAGTCCCGCTATATCGGGAGCAGAGCCGTGAATAGGCTCGTACATACCGAGAGTTCCCTCGGAAAGACTTGCAGAGGGCATCATTCCTATAGAGCCCGTAAGCATGCTCGCCTCGTCCGAAAGAATGTCGCCAAACATATTCTCGGTTACGATAACGTCAAACTGCGCGGGGTTCTTTATAAGCTGCATTGCGGTATTGTCAACGAGAATGTCGCTGTATTCAACGTCGGGATACTCACTTGCAAGTCTGTGCATAGTAGCTCTCCAGAGTCTTGAGGAGTCAAGAACGTTAGCCTTATCAACAGACGCCAGACGACCGCCTCTCTTTCTCGCGCTTTCAAAAGCAACTCTGCCTATGCGCTCTATCTCGTGCTCGCTGTAGGTCATCTCGTCTGTTGCGACCTTCTCACCGTCAACCGTCTCGGTTCTTCTCTTACCGAAGTATATACCGCCCGTAAGCTCGCGCACGATCATAAGATCAATGCCGTTACCCACGATGCTCTCCTTGAGAGGAGAAGAATCCGCAAGCTGCAAAAAGAGCTTGGTGGGGCGAAGATTTGCGAAAAGTCCGAGCTCGCTTCTGACAGCCAAAAGAGCCTTTTC
Organism: Clostridia bacterium; assembly: GCA_017504545.1. Classification (GTDB taxonomy): domain Bacteria; phylum Bacillota; class Clostridia; order Oscillospirales; family CAG-272; genus HGM12713. Next base: position 1,851 of record JAFVRA010000015.1, read on the forward strand.
GGGACGGATAGACGGATCAACGTTATCCCACTTAGGACCGCCAACAGCGCCGAGAAGAACGCTATCCGCCGACTTGCATATCTCCATTCCCTCCTTTGTTATCGGCACACCGTGCTTATCAATACTGCAACCGCCGATATCAACCTCGGTATAGCTGAAGCTATGCGAATATTTCTTACAAACGGCGTCAAGCACCTTGATAGCCTGATCAACTATCTCAGGACCGATACCGTCTCCCTTCAAAACCGTTATATTCTTGTTCATACGCTCACTGCTTTCTGATAGAATTCATCAGTCCGTCAGCCTTTATGATCTCTTTTACGAAATCCGGAAAAGGCTCTGCCTGATAGCTTTCGTTCTTAGTAATATTTGTGATGATACCCGTATCGAAATCCACCGATACGCTATCTCCGTTTTCTATTTTTTCACTTGCCTCGGGACATTCGAGGATAGCAAGACCGATATTGATAGAATTTCTGAAGAAGATTCTTGCAAAGGTCTTAGCTATAACGCAGGAAATACCCGAATTCTTTATTGCGATAGGCGCGTGCTCACGAGACGAGCCGCAGCCGAAGTTAGCGCCGCCGACCATAATATCGCCTTTGCTTACCTTAGAGGTGAATTCCTTATCGATATCCTCCATACAGTGAGAAGCAAGCTCCTTGTGGTCTGCGGTATTCAAATATCTTGCGGGAATAATAACGTCAGTATCAACGTTATCTCCGTATTTATGTACCTTTCCCTGTGCGTTCATTCCGACATTCCTTTCTCAGATTTCAAAATCAAGACAGCTTCTGCTTGCAACAAAAGGTCTTACGTCTCGGTTCGCTACCTCAACGTGCTCGGGGTTTATCGCGTAAGCCTTGAGTGCTTCTTCGCTGACGAAGGTCGAGTCAAGCATCACGTCACCCGTAGAACTCGGCAGATGCTCTGTCTGCACCTTTATCTCAACTATTCCGTCTATCTTATCTTTAAGCCCCTCGACGTTAGTCTTAATATTCTTCGCTATCTCTGCCTTCTCTGAAGCATCGTAGCAATCCTTAAGCGTCCAGATAATTATATGCTTTACCATACGCCACCTCAATCGAATATGTCAGCGCCGATATATCCCTTGATAGCGCTCGCCGCGGCAACTGCAGGGCTTGCGAGATATACCTCAGAGGTCACGTGTCCCATTCTTCCTACGAAGTTTCGGTTAGTGGTGGAGACTGCTCTTTCGTTCTCAGCGAGAATTCCCATGTGTCCGCCAAGGCAAGGACCGCAGGTAGGAGTGCTGAAGGCACATCCTGCCTTGATAAAGATCTCGGCAAGACCTTCCTTGATACAGTCAAGATATACCTGCTGTGTACCGGGGATAACTATGCATCTTACGTTATCGGCAATGCGCTTGTCCTTAAGGATAGCCGCAGCCGCGCGCATATCGGTAATTCTGCCGTTGGTGCAAGAGCCTATAACAGCCTGATCTATAACCACCTTATCTGTGATCTCGTCTATTGTCTTTGTGTTTTCGGGAAGATGCGGGAAGGATACCGTAGGCTTTATCTCGGAGAGATCTATCGTTATTACCTCGTCGTACTCTGCATCCTCATCGGGAGCGTACACCTTGAATTCACGGCTTACTCGCTCGTTTACGTATGCGAGAGTGACCTCGTCAACCTCAAAAATGCCGTTCTTAGCACCTGCCTCGATAGCCATATTTGCCATACAGAGTCTGTCGTCGATACTGAGGTTCTTAAGTCCCTCTCCGCCAAACTCCATAGAGCGATAAAGTGCTCCGTCAACGCCTATCATACCGATTATGTGCAGGATAACGTCCTTGCCCGATACGAGAGGAGAGAGTTCTCCGACAAGCTCAAAGCGGATAGCCGAGGGAACCTTGAACCAAGCCTTGCCCGTTGCCATTCCCGCAGCCATATCGGTGCTTCCAACGCCCGTGGAAAACGCTCCGAGAGCGCCGTAGGTGCAGGTGTGTGAATCTGCTCCTATAATAAGCTCTCCGGGCGCTGTAAGTCCCTTTTCGGGCAACAGAGCATGCTCAATGCCCATGTCGCCAACGTCGTAATAATTGCTTATGTCAAATCTTCTTGCAAATCCCCTGCACTGCTTGCATTGCTGAGCCGCCTTGATATCCTTATTAGGAGCAAAGTGGTCCATTACAAGAGCGATCTTATCCTTGTCAAAAACGCCGTTAAAGCCGTTCTTTTCAAACTCGTTGATAGCAACGGGAGAGGTAATATCGTTTCCGAGAACAAGATCAAGATTTGCCATTATAAGCTGACCTGCCTTAACAGACTCAAGGCCTGCGTGTGCGGCAAGTATCTTCTGTGTCATCGTCATTCCCATTTTATTTTCTCCTTTTCTTGCCGAAGCCAAATTATGCCTTGATGCTTCTGTTAATAGCCGAAACCAGCGCGTATACCGAGGATGCTATAATATCGTCGTGTACGCCAACGCCCCAATATACCTTACCCGTAGGAGCCATAATGCTTACGTAAGTAACTGCCTTCGAGTCAGAGTCAGAGGTAAGTGCGTGCTCGGTATAAGTGAGATTTGAATATCCAAGTCCGAGGTTTTCCTTGAACGCATTACTGATAGCGTCAAGGCGGCCGTTACCGTTTGCCGAGATGTCTTTCTTTACGCCGTTAAACTCAACGGTAACAAAAGCCTTCATAGAGTCCGCACTTCTCACGAAGTGATAGTCGAGAAGGTTGAGCGGAGAATTTATATTAACGTACTCGTTCGTGAATACGTCAAGCACCTCTGCGGGAGAGAGCTCCTTGTGCGAGTGATCGGATACGCTCTTGACCGTGTATCCAACCGTCTCGCGCATCTTCGCGGGAAGAACGTATCCAAAGGTATGCTCAAGCAAATAGCCGATACCGCCCTTGCCCGACTGAGAATTGATGCGGATAACGTCGGTCTCGTATTCTCTTCCAACGTCCTGAGGGTCTATCGGGAGATAAGGCACTGTCCAATAACGGCAGGTGTGATCCTCGCGCCACTTCATTCCCTTTGCAATAGCATCCTGATGAGAGCCCGAGAATGCCGCAAACACGAGCTTGCCTGCATAGGGCGAGCGGTCATAGACCTGCATTCTGGTCACTCTCTCGTAAAGCTCGGTAATAGTGGGCATATCCGAGAGATCAAGCTTGGGATCAATGCCCTGAGCGAACATATTGAGCGCGAGTGTTACTATATCGGCGTTACCGGTTCTCTCACCGTTGCCGAAGAGCGTTCCCTCAACTCTGTCGCCGCCTGCAAGAAGTCCCATCTCGGTGTCTGCCACGGCGCATCCTCTGTCGTTGTGGGGGTGGAGAGAAATGATGACGTTCTCTCTGTATTTGAGATTGTCATTCATATACTCTACCTGATTTGCGTAAACGTGAGGCATAGATACCTCAACGGTTACGGGAAGATTTATAATCACCTTTCTGTCAGCCGTAGGCTTCCATACGTCAAGAACTGCGTTGCATATCTCAAGCGCGAATTCAGGCTCTGTGCCCGTAAAGGACTCAGGAGAATATTCGTAGCGATAATTTACTCCCATTTCCTCGCTATACTTATTGAAAAGCTCTGCGCCGCTTACCGCGATGTCAATGATCTCCTGCTTGGATTTCTTGAACACCTGCTCGCGCTGTGCTACCGAGGTGGAATTGTAAAGATGAACTATCGCGTTCTTAGCACCCTTGAGGCTCTCAAAGGTCTTTTTGATAATATGCTCTCTTGACTGTGTAAGCACCTGAACGGTAACGTCATCGGGAATAAGATCCTCTTCAATAAGAGTGCGAAGGAACTTATACTCGGTTTCAGATGCCGCAGGAAAGCCTACCTCGATCTCCTTAAATCCTATCTTAACGAGGAGCTTGAAGAATTCAAGCTTCTCCTCAAGGATCATGGGGATCATAAGAGCCTGATTTCCGTCACGAAGATCCACCGAGCACCAAACGGGCGGCTCTGCTATGTAATTCTTCGTTACCCATTTGTATTCTGCCTTGGGGGGCGTAAAATACTGTCGAGTATATTTATCTGAATTGTTCATGTTTTATATCCGATCTCGGCAAATGTATGCCGCCTTTCTGACTATGTTGTGCTTAATTTGCGTGTCTTATTTCATTATAGCGCCCTTGTCTGCGCTGCTTACGTGCTTTGCGTATCGTGCAAGCCAGCCCGTCTTGTTCTTAGGCTAGGGAGCAACGTTTGCTTCTCTTCTCGCCGCGAGC
>JAFVRA010000016.1 GCA_017504545.1 Clostridia bacterium
CATACAAACAAAATATCAACCCTTACCGAACACAAACCAAAAAGCCGCACTCGTGAGTGCGGCTTTCCGTTATGCAACCGAATATCTTCTTTCAAGAAATGCGGCATCGACCACGACGATGCAAAGAGATACCACGCTGCTCTCAGACACGAACTTGGCTCTTACCGTGGGAACGTAAGGCGTGGGATTATAATGAGTCTTGCTCGATATAGTGCCTCCGCCCGTGATATTGCCGAACATCTCGCCCCAACCGCCCTCGTAATTCAGATATTCCTGAAAATCGTTGTAGTGGTTGTAGGTATAGAAAAGGTACTTCTCGTTCGCTTCAATGACCTTGTTTCCGTTGGCGTCAAAGCGGCTGTACACTATTCTCGCCGCTCCTCTGTCTATGCTACTGCCGTTGTTGTAGACAGCAGCAGGATATTTGGGATCGCAATCCGTTCCCGTCGTACCGATGTCTATCTCGTAGTAACGAAGACTTCCGCCGCATCCGCTGATGTCGGGAAGCTCGGGCTCGTAGGGGTACTTCGAAGTACTTCCGCTAAAGGCGGTGTGGTTTACCCTGAGATATTTGCCCCATATACTGCTTGCAGGATTTGCCTTTTTATTGGCGTCGTAGTTTGCGGGCACCTCGCCAAAGGCGAATACGTACGCCGCAACCTCTTCAAGCGTTATATAAGCTCCACCCTTATAAACTCTGTTGACTATCTCGCCCTCGGAGTTGAGGATATAGTAAACGTTGCCGTCCTCAGAATAGATCGCCGAGGAGTTTCTGACAAAAAATCCGTCTCTCGTCGGGCGGTTCTCTGATATAGTAGGCTTCTGATCCTGATCGCTTATGTCGCCCGACATAAGTCCGTGAAGCGTGCGGTAGTAGGAATCCCAATAGCTCTCGGCTGGCTCGTAATTCTCGTAGAAGCGAGAAACGTCAACGCTCGCGTAAGGATCGCTCTCGGGCTTGGGAGCTTCCTCGGGAAGCACTAATACGGGCGTATCGCCCCCGACGTCGTCGGTCGGCTTCTCGGTGGGAGTATCTGTCGGTGCTTCGGTAGGCTCGTCGGTAGCCTGCAGAGTGCTATCCGTAAAATCTTTGGTAGGTCTGCTGACCTCGTCGGTAAGAAGCGGCTCGCCCGGCTGCAAAAGATTGCAGGAGCAAAGCAGTACGCTTACGATCAAGCAGATAGAGACTATGCCAAATATTCGTCTTTGAAACTTCATATTTTCTCCAAACGGTTGAATTTAGTATTTCAGACGCTCTCTACAGTCTTTTTTACGATCTCGGCGTACTCGGAAAGGTCAAGCGGCTCAAGAGTCGTGGGATACTCTCCGAAAACAGTCTTGTAGTGCGACAGAGCCGCAATAGAGCTGCCGAAAAGCGACGGATGCGAGAGATCCTCGGTGTAAAGCTCGGCATCAGACTCGGCAAGAAGCGCCTTAAAGCACTCGCCAACTCTTGAAAGCTCTGCGCCGTTCAACTCAGCGCACTTTACGTAAGAGGCGATAGTATCCGCGAACATCTGCTCGCTCGTCCAGGAATGCTCGGCAAGCGTCTTGCTTCCCGTTTTTCTTCCCCAAGTCTGATAAAGCACGGTTCTGTCCGCGCCAACGAGAGATTTAAGCTCGCCTACGGCGCTGATAAATCTGTCCTCTGCGAGTATCGGTCCGCAGCTATGCTCCTGAAGGAAGAGAATATCGTAGTGCTTCTCCTTGAGAAGCTCAAGGATCTTCGCGTTGTTCTCGTCGCCGCTCGCAAGGTTCTCGTAAAGCTTTCTTCCACCCTTAGTGACCGAATCGACCTCAACGTCCTTTCCGTTTGCGCGGCAGAGCGCCTCAAAGAGCTTCGGCATCTCGTGGTAGAAGGTGTAGCTGTTGCCTATAAAAAGAACTTTCATTTTTGTATCTCCTTATCTTCCCTCTTCTGCCGCGCACTTGTTGAAGCGCTCGATAAGCGCTATCTCACGCGGATTGTAGGGGCGAAGGTTGGGGCGGAAGAGATCGTGCTGCCACTTGGTGAAGTCGTAGCCGCGATCCTCGCCTCGATCCCACTCCTCCCACATATTAGGCCACGGCTCGTGGGTCTGCGTCTTGCCGACGACAAAGCCCCAGCAGTAGTTGCTTACGTTGGTTATGTAGAGCAGAGGATAAACCTCCTCGATAGTGTTGTGATTGATACGGTGGAGCCACTCGGTAAGGAAGAGAGGACGGCCGCTCTTCTGATGGAAGCGTATCTCGCGCACCAGCTTCTCATAGGACTGATAGCTGTGGAAGCTGATGACGTCGGAAAGCTCGAGCGCTACCTTTTCTTCCTTGGTTACGATGCCGCCGTGGTTGACTCCGCGCCATATATCAGCGGTCAGCGGCTGAATGGGATCCTCGGCTCTTACCACGTCGAAAAGCTCGTGCATAATATCAATGCTTCTCTCGCCGATAGTGATACCCGGCTCGTTGAGAATGTTCCAGCAGAACACTCTCTCGTCTTTCGCGTACTTTCTTACCGTCTTTCGCACCATCTCGATATAGAGCGGGCGAAGCTCGGGGTATTCCATATAGTGCTTGGGCGCTTTTTTAAGCTCCTCCTCGGACATAGGTATTCTTCCCTGATGCTCGCCGAGGGCGTACTTCTGCTCACCCATTGCCTTTGGAACGAACACATCTCCTCTCGGAAGATCCTCCTCGTGCGCGAGCACTACCATTACCTTCTGACCGTACTTGCCGCAGAGGTCGATGTAGCGGTCGAATATCTCCATATAAGAGTCGGGCTCTGCGTAGTAAACGTCAAAGTTTGCCCATATACGCACCGTATTGAAGCCTATCTTCTGACAGAGCGCAAGCTCTTTCTCGGCAGTCGCGAGCTTCTCCTCGGCTTTGTAGCTCTGAAACATATCAAGGCGGTTGGTGCAGTCGCTTCCGATAAAGTTACATCCGCGAAGCCAGCCCATGCCCTCATACCAGAGGTTAGCCTCTTCTTTAGTCCACTGTCTCTTCATTTCTTTTCTCCTTATGCGAGAGTCTTGGGGTACGCCTTGTAGAGATGAACGATATTGAGGTCCTCCTCCATATCAAGACCGTGCGCGCCGCAGCCGCCGTCTATCTCGTGGCAGCCGTGGTCCATAGCAAAGCCAACGAGAGTATCGTGGTGCTTCCAATGAGTGTCTATCATAGCGCAGAACATTGCAAACGCCTCGGAGTTTGCTCTCAGCTCGCCGAGCGCCTCGATGCTCTCGGGACCGTGCTTGTGCATAATAGAATCGTAGTTTCCGTCGTAAACGACGATAACGTCGTACTCGTCCTTGATAATAAGCTCTGCAGCCTTCGCGTTGATCTCCTCGATGGTGTCGTAGATGAAATAATCCATCTCTCTTTCAAGGAAGATAGCCGCCATACTGCAATGGTTCTCGGCGATAATAGCAACGCGCTTGCCTGCTCTTATGAGAGCGTCAAAGAGGGTGTCTATCTTGATGACCGGCTTTGCGTACTTCTGAATTCCGTGAACGGCAGGCTGAGCGCCCGTGTAGAAGGTACCGAAGCATACAGGAGTAACAGAGGGCATTACAGTGCAGAAGGGCACCTCAAGCTCTGTCCACTTCTTAGCCTCAGCGCAAAGCTGGGGGTACTTCTCGTAAACCCACTGCGCGATAGCGTCGGGGTTGAACATAAACATTCTGTCGGGGGTTCTTCCCTCGAACTTCTCTTTTGCATAATTGACGAGCAGCTCGTTGGGCTCGTTTGCCTCGGCGGGACGCTCAACGCCCATTACCTCTGCAAGAGCGGCGCAGAGCGTATCAAGTGATTTCTCGTTATACATCTTTTTTCTCCTTGTCTGATCTATAATTTGTTATGTTTTGCTTTAAGTGTTCTATAATTCAATACTCGCTCAGTAAAGAGTAGGTTATTTATAGGCTCCTTCCGGGAGGGAGCTGTCGCGAAGCGACTGAGGGAGAACGCGCAACAAAAAATGTGGTGCATATTTTAAGTCGCGCAGGCTCCTTCCACCGCAAGCGGTCCCCCTTCCTCTCGGAGGAAGGCTAAAAAGTCCTTCGCGCAAATGAAAATATGTATACTTTTTAAGCGTGTCCTATTTTTATTCTATTTCCTCAAAAATTTCGCCGTTTCTCTCGCTGAAGCTTACCTTACCGATAACGGTGCGGCGGTCTCCGCTCGGATGAGCGGGGTCTGTCTGGATGTGGAAGGAGGTGTATATCTCTCCGTCCTTACCCGTAAAGAAAGCGTTGTGTCCCGCGCCGAAAAGCTCCTTGCGGCAGGAGAGCACGGGGTTATTCTTGGATTTTACCCAAGGACCCATGGGAGAATCTGCGGTGGATACGCAGATAGCGTAATCGTTGGATGCGTAGTAGTTAGCCGAGTAGTTCATAACGTACTTGTCGCCAAGCTTGATAACGCAGGGGCCCTCGTTCCAGAGGCGCACCTTCTCAAGCGACATCGACTTTTTCTCGAAATCCTCTGTGGGAGTGCTTACGAGCTTGTGCTCGCCGACTACCTCGGTAAGATCGTCGTTCATGCGGACACAGTAGAGCTGACTCGTCTTGATGCCGTCAACGTAGTTCTCGCAGCAGTCTCTTGAATAGTAGAAGAAATTGCCCTCATCACAGCGAAGCACCGAGCCGTCGATAGTCGCATAGCCGAGATCGAACATAGGCTTTCCGTGAACGTCAACGAAGGGGCCTGTGGGGCTGTCGGATACCGCAACGCCAAGTCGCAGGGAGTCAAGCTCGCGGCTCTTTGCGGTGTAGTGCATTACGAATTTGCCGTTGTGATATACTACCTCGGGTGCCCAGAAGTGCGATTTGCCCCAGGATTTGATAGCGTCGAAGCAGAATATACCCTCCTCGCTCCAATTAACGAGGTCGTCGCTTACCCATACGCAAAATCCCTGACTGTAGTGGTTGCAGTCTGTAGCGTAGCAATAGTACTTGCCCTCATAGAGCAGCACCTGAGGATCTCCGATCCTTACAATGTCTGTGATTATCATTTTCTTCTCCTTCTAGAAATTTGTTATTTATTATTTTTGTTTTTGAACTGTATTTTTGTTTTCTCTAAAATTGATACATAAAAGCTCATTCGCGTCCTTAAGCCTTCCCTTGTCAGGGAAGGTGGCACGGCGAAGCCGTGACGGATGAGTAGTTTTTAATACAAACTAACTTTCTTTCAGATCCTCAAATTTAACCTCGACGTGATTTAGGATTATTTGACACACGTCAGTAAAATTCTTTCGTATGCTTTCATTTGGAAATCTCAAAACCCTCAAGCCCTGTCCTTTGAGAAATTCATCTCTTGTTTAGCCTTTTTCTTTATGTTCCTCCGTTAGATGCTGTATTCCGTCAACTTCTATAACAAGCTGTTTTTGTGGAATATAAAAATCAACTATATAGTTTCCAATATTATATTGCCTGTGCGCTTTCATGGGTAACCGTTTAAGAAAATCATACCAAAGGTGCTTTTCTTCAGG
>JAFVRA010000017.1 GCA_017504545.1 Clostridia bacterium
GGACAGCGCAGCGGCATTGCCGGTATCGGTTGCATTAACCATATCCGCTGCCTTGTAACAGTCGCCGACATTTATTACGTCAAAGGCTATGTTCCTGAACTTGTCGCGTTCTTCCACACAGGACTCACTGCCTATGCTGACTATAACGCTGTCTGCGGGGAAGAATTTCTCGCCTTCCGGAGTCTGTGCATACACACCTTCCTCGGTTATGCGTGTTACAGCCGTGCCGGTATAGCTGACTACATTGTTCAGCTTCATCCAGTCCTGAACGTGTATACGCTGACTCAAAACTGCATTGGGCGGATATGGCTTTTGATAGCGTAAAGCACGCCACCGAGGAGATCGCCAAGCTCTCTCCCTCGTTTATGAGCGTAACCTACGGAGCAGGCGGCGGAACAAGCAAATACACTCTTGAAATAGCAAAAAATATAAATGAGCGCTACGGCGTTCCCACTCTCGCTCATCTTACCTGCGTTTCCTCAACCAAGCAGACGGTTGCAGAGAAGATAGAAGCAATGAAGCTTGCCGGAATAGAGAACGTAATGGCTCTGAGAGGAGATCTCACGCCCGAGCTTGAGGCGAGCGACCGAAGCGCGTGGGCGTATCGTCACGCGATCGATCTTATCAGAGACATTAAGGAAAGCGGTGCTGATTTTTGTATAGGTGGCGCTTGCTACCCCGAAATACATCCCGAAAGCGCTGATCAAAAGGAAGATATAAAGTATCTGAAGGAAAAGGTTGATGCAGGATGCGATTTTCTTACGACACAGATGTTTTTTGACAACAACCTTCTTTACAATTTCCTTTACAAGATCCGCGAGGCAGGCATAACCGTGCCGATAATCCCCGGAGTTATGCCTATTACAAACGCAAATCAGGTAGAGCGCGCAATAAAGCTCTCAGGCTCGTTTATGCCTCAGCGCTTCAAGAGCATAGTTGATAAATTCGGACACTCGCCCGAAGCTATGAAGCAGGCGGGAATAGCATACGCTACCGATCAGATAATCGATCTCTTCGCAAACGGCATCACAAACGTTCACGTTTATTCAATGAACAAGCCCGACGTTGCCGCAAAGATAAAGAGCAATCTGTCTTACATTCTTAACTGACATGCTGACAGTATATCAAAAAAGCTACGAGCTTCCCGAGCCCGACAAGCGTGAGATACTGCGATACGCAGGTGTGCGAGGTGCCGCGGACGAGGTCGTGACTCTGCTTGACGAATGTATTGCCGAGACGCGCTCGCTCTTTCGTCCGCGAGTCTGCTGGTGCGGTTTGAGTATAGATGAAGCAAAGGAAATACCCGAATGCGCGGCAATATTTGATTCTTTAGCACTTGCAAAGCATCTTCAAGGTTGCTCGCAGATAGTTATATTTGCCGCTACCGTCGGGATAGAGGCAGACCGTCTGATCGCAAGATACAACGCGCTCTCTCCCGCAAAGGCTCTGCTTATCTCAGCTATAGGCAGTGAGCGGATAGAAGCTCTCTGCGATTCTTTTGAAGACGACTTGAGAAGCGAGGGCAGGGAAACAAGACCGAGATTCAGCCCCGGGTACTCGGATCTTCCGATTGAATATCAAAAAGATATTTTCGCACTTCTTGACTGTTCAAGAAGAATAGGCGTAACACTTACCGAAAGTATGCTGATGTCTCCCTCAAAATCGGTGTCGGCAATAATAGGTATAAAATAAGTTTAGATCAACGGAGAAACTATGAATATCTTAGATTTTCTGAAAAATAATATTCTCTATCTCGACGGAGGTATGGGAACTCTGCTTCAATCCGAAGGATTGAAGGCAGGAGAGCTCCCTGAAGATTGGAACATCTCTCATCCCGAAGTAATAACCGACATTCACCGCCGCTACTATAAGGCAGGCAGCAACGTCGTAAACACCAACACCTTCGGCGCAAACTCGCTCAAGTTCTCGGAGGGTGAGCTTGAAGATATAGTAAAAGCGGCAATTAAAAACGCGAAAGAGGCGCAGACGGGCGAGAAACCCGAATGGGTAGCACTTGATATAGGTCCTCTCGGCAAGCTTCTCAAGCCATACGGAGACCTCGATTTTGAGGACGCGGTAGAGATATTCGCCAAAACAGTTCGTCTCGGTGCAAAATACGGCGCTGATCTCGTGTTTATCGAGACCATGAACGATAGCTACGAAACTAAAGCGGCGCTTCTTGCCGCTAAGGAGAACTGCGATCTCCCCGTGTTCGTCTCCAACGCCTACGGTGAAGACGGAAAGCTTATGACAGGCGCAACACCTGCTGCTATGGTCGCGATGCTTGAGGGTATGGGCGCCGACGCTATCGGTGTCAACTGCTCGCTCGGTCCCAAGGCGCTCGCACCCGTAGTAGAGGAATATCTTAAATACGCCTCTGTTCCCGTAATTCTCAAGCCAAACGCCGGACTTCCCAAATCCGAAAATGGTAAGACGGTATATGATATAACACCGCAAGAATTTGCGGCGGAAGTATGCTCTCTCATTCAAAAAGGCGTGCTGATAGCAGGCGGATGCTGCGGCACGACACCCGAGCATATTTCGCTTCTTACTAAGAACGGCGCAAATATCACGCCCGTACCCGTAAAAGAGAAGAGCTACACCCTCGTTTCTTCCTACACTCACGCGGTGATCTTCGGTGAGCGCCCCGTGCTTATCGGAGAGCGCATAAATCCCACGGGTAAAAAGCGCTTCAAGGAGGCTCTGCGCGAGGGAGATATGGACTACATTCTCAAGGAAGGAATTTCTCAGGAAGAAAAGGGAGTTGACATTCTTGACGTAAACGTAGGTCTTCCCGAAATAGACGAGGCTTATATGCTTACTCGCTCTGTCTGCGAGCTTCAAGCAATAACCGCTCTGCCATTGCAGATAGACACCTCTGACCCCGTCGCTATGGAAAAGGCGCTTAGAAGATACAACGGCAAAGCAATGATAAACTCGGTAAGCGGCAAGCAGGAGAGCCTTGATGCTATCCTTCCGCTCGCAAAGAAATACGGCGGTCTTGTGGTGGCTCTTACGCTTGACGAGAACGGAATTCCCGACAAGGCTGAACAAAGACTTGAGATCGCGCGACGGATACTCACAGAGGCAAAAAAGCACGGTATAGATAAGAAGGACATAATCTTTGATCCGCTTGCACTTACTATCAGCGCGGATAACAACGCCGCAATCGAAACGCTTCGCGCTGTAAGTCTCATCAACAGCGAGCTTGGCTGTCATACCTCTCTCGGTGTTTCCAACGTATCCTTCGGACTTCCGAGCAGAGATGTCATCACCTCAAGCTTCTTTACTCTTGCCATGGGCAAGGGGCTTTCTGCGGCAATAATGAACCCATACTCGCTTGAGATGATGAAGGCGTATAAAGCCTTCTGTGCGCTTAACGGAAAAGATAATAACTGCGCGGATTACATCAATTTTGCGGCAACTATTCCTACAGCTGCTCCCGAGGCACAAATATCCGCTATTGATACTTCAAATAAGGAATCCTACGCCTCCGAGCTTCAGAAGGCGATAATCAAAGGACTTAAGGAAAGATCCGCAGAGCTTACAGGCGAGCTTCTCACTATCTCTGCACCCCTTGACATAGTACAAAACGAGATAATCCCCGCACTCGACGTAGTCGGCAAAGGATTTGAAGAAAAGCGCGTTTATCTTCCTCAGCTGCTTATGAGCGCTGAGGCGGCAAAGGCGGCGTTTGAGCGCATCAAGGAGAAAATTCCCGCAGGCGCATCCGACAAATGCAGAATCGTTATAGCCACGGTCAAGGGTGATATACACGACATAGGTAAGAATATAGTTAAGCTTCTTCTTGAAAACTACGGCTTTGCGGTGTGCGATCTCGGCAAGGACGTACCGCCCGAGGTAATAGTAGATACGGCAGAAAGGCTTGACGCTAAGATCATCTGCCTGAGCGCCCTTATGACCACCACCGTTCCTGCTATGGAGGATACTATAAAGCTTGCTCGCAAGCAGACACCAAAAGTCAAAATAATCGTCGGTGGGGCAGTGCTTACACAAGAATACGCCGACCGCATCGGCGCGGATAAATACGCCAAGGATGCAATGGAGGCGGTAAGATACGCCGAGAGCATCAATTAAGCAAATAAAAATCCCCCCGTAAAATGAACTGCCCCAAATTGTGCGGACAGTACAAAAAGCCCCTTGTGGGTAGTATATTTAATAATTAAGCAACGAACTGACATCGCTTTTCTAGTGGTGTCAGTTTTGTTTTGAGTTGAATAC
>JAFVRA010000018.1 GCA_017504545.1 Clostridia bacterium
CGTCTATAGACGAAAAGGAGGTAAATCAGTACGGATACAAGAAGTGCTGTCATATCTGCTTCGTCGCACTTGAGGAGGATAACGTAACTCAGCCCTGCTGGAACGAAAAATACGTGTGGGGCAACGCGCGCAATCATATAGCCGAGGTAACTAAGGACGAAAACGAGCAGTACGTCCGTGTGTTTACGCCCGAGTGCATCAACGATATGATAAGAACAGGCAGGGAAAAGGGCTTTTTCGTGACCTACAATCACCCCACCTGGTCGCTTGAGGACTACACCGACTATATGCAATACGAGGGCATGCACGCCTTTGAAATGTTCAACGGAAGCAGTATCAAGAACGGCTACGAGGACTACAATCCGAGAGTTTACGACGATATGCTCCGCGCGGGCAAGAGATTTTACTGCATCGGCGCTGACGACAATCACAACCCCGCACCCGACGACAGCAGATACGCCGACTCGGGTTGGGCGTATATCACGATAAAGGCTGACAAGCTTGAGTATCGCACGATAACCAAGGCTCTTGAGGACGGACATTTCTATTCCTCCGAGGGCCCCGAGATATACGATCTTTGGTACGAGGACGGAAAGCTGCACGTGAGATGCTCCGAGGCAGACAGGATTAATTGCACCTACAATCTCAGACGCGCAAGAACGGTGCTTAGCGAGAATGGCGTGTCAGTGACCGAGGCAACCTTTGATTTTGAGCCTCAGTTCGCATACGCTCGTATCACTGTCATAGATAAGCAGGGAAGACGCGCGTGCACCAACGCCATCTTCAGAGATGAACTTGAAACAGAATAACGGAGAAGACAATGAACGAAAAGGAAATATCAGAAATACGCCGCCGCTACAGGCTTGACAGAACAGGCATCAGCCGTATATGCGGTTGCTTTATAAACGAAAAGAAAGAAATAATATCCGAGTTCGAGCAGTCAATGGGAAGCATGAGCGAAGATGATGCAGAGGGAATGCTCACCATTCTCAAAAAGGTGCTCTCGGGCGCGCAGGGAAGAAATATACACGAGATAGAATTCTCAACTGCAGAGGTCAGCGAGAGCGAGGATTATAAGCTTATATCCGACCTTCGTACAACGAAGCTTGCCGACTCCGCGCTCACACACGCTCTTTATGAAAAAATAGCAGGCTCGCTTGAGCTTGAAGGGAACTATCTTATCCTTCTCGCGCACGACAGCTACGACGTCTTCGATTATACCGCAGACGGTGAGAAGAGCACCGAATCCGAGACCGTGTTCAACTACGTCATCTGCGCTGTATGTCCAGTGAAGGCAGGTAAGCCCTCCATGAGCTACTATATGCCGGGCAAGTGCTTCAGAAGCATATCCGCAGACACGCTGCTCTGCCGCCCCGAGCTTGGCTTTATGTTCCCGGCCTTTGACGACAGGCGTACTAACATATACAAGACCGTATATTACACGAGAAATATCGGCAACAGCTACGACGGCGTGGCTGAGTCTCTCTTCTCGGCAAAGCTTCCTATGCCTGCCGCAGAGCAGAAGCAGACCTTTGGAGACATACTCGCCGAAACGGTTGGAGACGAGTGCAGTCTTCGCGTAGTTCGCTCGGTACACGCTCAGATAGACCATAAGATAGAGGAGCATAAAAACGAAAAGCTCGACGAGCCTTGCGTGATAAGCAAGGAGGAGGCGGGCGAGATGCTTCGCTATTGCGGCGTTGAAGAGGAGAGAATAGAGGCGTTTGAGCAGAAGTTTGACGAGTGCTTCGGAGAGAACTCCGAGATACCCACGGGTAACCTCAGCTCGAAGAAAAAGCTTGAGGTAGTTACGCCTGAGGTAACCATAAAGGTATCGGCGGGAGAGGCTGACGTTGTCGAGGCAAGGATCATCGACGGCACCAAATATATCCTTATCAGAGCGGACAACGGAGCGATAGTTAACGGAATAAATGTAACTTTTTGAATTTAATGTAAAAAACGGGCTTGTTTAAAGAATATTTCTCTTTAAACACGCTCGCTTTTTGCAATATCGGTTGACAAAAGAAAAAAAGGGTGCTATAATGGATATAATATTATGGAGTGCTCTGCATGGGCATTTATAGTATTTTCACAGTTTGTAATGCATTTAATCAGAAATATTTTCCGAAAGATCCTCTGCTGCTAAGTAGGCATTGTGCGAGTTTCATCAATACACCGCGAAAGCTTTAAGGAGAAAGTAATGAAATCGGTATTTTTTAAGTCAAGGACACTTATTCTGTTCCTCTTTGACCTATTTTGCTTCATAGTAGTAAATTCGTTTTACGCCCTTGGTATAATCATTGATGAAAGTCTGAACCTTCACGATCCCGCAAGGTTCTTGACTAATATTCTTATACTGTTCGTTCTGGTATTCTCATTCAGAATGATCACGAGCTTTTATAAAAACGTATGGAGATACGTTTATACGAAGGCTTATCTCAGCGCAATAATATCAGACCTTTCTGCAGGTCTTGTGGCGGCTGTGCTGACGTCTGTAGTCAGACAGAATATCAATATATGGTATTTTATTATAGTTTCGGCACTCTTCAGCCTGCTCACGCTGACCTCAAGATACGTTTATCGCTTGCTCTATAAATACAGAAACGAGCTTACCGACGAGCCCTACAGCCACAAGATCAACGTTGCTATCGTAGGCGCAGGACAGATCGGTGCGCTGCTTGCAGACGAGCTGAGATACAGTAAGACTTCCGCTTATAATCCTATCGCGTTTATAGATAAGGACGCCTCCAAGCACGGAGGTATAGTCGGCGGAATCAAGGTTTATCCCGAGGACGATAAGATCGTTGATACTATTAAAAAGCTTCCCGTTCAGGAGATATTTATAGCGCTTCCCGGACTTGACAGTGAGGCGCTCCGCAATATCTATCAGCTTTATATTGAGACGGGCTGTAAGATAAAGCTTTACGATACTCCCGTGCGCGAGTACGGAGAGGACGAAAATGTTGCGAAAAGAACGCTTCGTGAGTTTTCAATCGAGGACCTTCTTTTCCGCAAGCCCATGAGCATAAACAACCGCCTTTCCTTGAATTATTATAAGGACAAGGTAGTCCTTGTGACAGGTGGCGGTGGCTCTATCGGTAGTGAGCTTTGTAAGCAGGTGGCTAAGTGCTCACCCAAGAAGCTTATAATTCTTGATATTTACGAGAATAACGCGTACGAGATACAGCAGTATCTTATCCGTGAGTACGGCAGCTCGCTTGATCTTGAGGTGTTTATCGCCTCGGTGCGCGACGTTGACAGACTTGACTGTATCTTCAAGCAGTGCAGACCCGACGTGGTATTCCACGCGGCAGCGCACAAGCACGTTCCGCTTATGGAGAACAACCCCTGCGAGACTATCAAGAATAACGTACTTGGAACCTACAATACCGCTAACGCCGCTGAGCGCTACGGAGTTGAAAAGTTCATTATGATCTCCACCGACAAGGCGGTAAATCCCACCAATATCATGGGTGCGTCCAAGCGTATGTGTGAGATGATAGTTCAGTGCAGAACAGACAGCAAGACCAACTTTGCAGCAGTAAGATTCGGCAACGTTCTCGGCTCTAACGGCTCGGTAATTCCGCTCTTCAAGAGTCAGATCGCAAGCGGCGGTCCTATCACTCTTACCGATAAGCGCATAATCAGATACTTTATGACTATCCCCGAGGCAAGCCAGCTCGTTATTCAGGCAGGCGCTATGGCTAAGAAGGGCGAGCTTTTCGTTCTCGATATGGGTAAGCCCGTAAAGATCTACGACCTCGCAGTCAATATGATAAAGCTCAGCGGACTCGTGCCCGATGAGGACATCAAGATCGAGGAGATCGGTCTCCGCCCCGGAGAAAAGCTCTTTGAGGAGCTTCTCATCAAGACCGAGACACTTGAAAAGACAGATAACGATATGATTTTTATCGAGACCGACACGCCTTACACAAGGGAAGAGGTTGACGAGAAGATCAAGATCCTTATGGATGCGGTTGAAAATGCGAAGGACGAGCTTGCTCCTGAGAGCATCACAGATGCTATGAAGAGCGTCGTTCCCACCTTCCACGATCCCGTAGAGGTCAACAAAAATGCCGAGGCTGCCGAGGAAATGAAGGAAGCCTCAGTGGTCTGAGAATTTTAAAAATAACAATAAAAGCTCTGCAGAAATTCTGCAGAGCTTTTTTGATTTTAAAGATAAAGAAGATCGGTGAAGCTTTCAAGAATATAGTCGGCGTTGCAGAGCTCCTCGCGGTCTCCGTAGCCGTGAAGCACCGCCGCCGCGGGAAGTCCGCAGGCGTGTGCGCCGATCACGTCGTAGTCGCGGTCGCCTATCATGATCGTCTCGGAGGGATCAATGCCGGTCTGCTCAAAGAGGTAGCTGATGACGTCCTTCTTAGCGCATCGCGTCTCCTCCATCGTGTTGCCTACCTTGTAGGAAAAGTAGGAGTCGATCCCGAAATGCTCGACGATCTTGAATGCGTAAAGCTCGGGCTTGCTGGTCGCAAGATAAACGCGACCGCCGCGCGCGGTAATGCCCTCAAGTACCTCCACCGTGTCGGGATAGAGCTTATTCTCAAGATATCCCTTGGTACCGAAATACTCACGGTAATATTCAAGCAGCAGGCGCGACTCATCCTCGCTTACGCCGAAGTATTTTCGGAAAGACTCCATAAGAGGCGGACCTATGAATTCATTGAGAAGGCTGTCGTCGGGAATGGGAAGTCCGAACTTGTCAAGTGCGTATTTTATTGAATTTCGTATGCCCACACCGGGGTCGGTAAGCGTACCGTCAAGGTCAAAAAGATAATTTTTGTATTTCAGCATTTTCGCTCCTAAAAGATCATTATTTGTACAATAATTATAGCACGTTCGATACGGCGTGTCAATAGATACATGCGCAAGACTTTAACGTATGCGCTCTCGGGAAGATTTTCCTTTACTTGCTATTTATATGCAGAGTATAATAAAACTCCATAACGAGAATAATAAAATTGGAGATTATCCAAAACAGACAAAAAGAAACAAGGAAGGCTTGGATAGATATATGAAAGCAACAGGAATAGTGAGAAGAATCGACGACCTCGGGCGCGTCGTCATCCCGAAGGAGATAAGAAGAACGATGAGGATACGCGAGGGCGACCCTCTGGAAATATACACCGACAGGGAGGGAGAGGTAATATTCAAAAAATACTCGCCTATCGGTGAGCTTACGACCTTTGCCGCGCAGTATGCCGACACGCTCTATAAGACCTGCGGTATTGCGGTGCTTATATGCGATAGAGACGCGGTCGTAGCAGTTGGAGGGGTATCAAAGAAGGAGTATCTTGACAAAGCATTAAGCAAAGCGCTGGAGGACATTATGCAGGGCAGAAGTCTTTATCGCTACGGTGGCAAGGAGCATGAGGGTAAAATATATCCCACTGACGAGGAGGGCAACGCCTTCGTTAGCTGTGCGATGCCTATAATCAGCGAGGGCGACGTCATCGGTTGCGCACTCTCTCTTTGCGAAGAGGGCAAGAGACGGGAGAGTGCTGAGGCAGAGGTTGAGACAAAGCTCATCACCGCGGCGGCAAGCTTTCTCGGAAAGCAGATGGAATCCTGAAAAAAAGGGCAGTAAAACTGCCCTTTTTTCATTGTATTTTTAAAATATCGCCTTAACAGGCGGCTTTGTCGCGTACAAAGATATATTAGTATAAAGGCTATTGAATTTAAATAGGAAATGTGTTATAATATAATTGCATCATATGAATACATCTCTAAAAAGTTTTATGGGAGTAGCGATGAAAAGATTTTATATAATATGCGCAGGATGGGCGTTATTGCTCGCTCTTATTGGCGCGATGATATTTGGTGGCGTTTACTTTACGAAGAAGATAAACGATCTCGAAAATCTCACAAAAGAAGCACAAAGACTTGCTTTGTTATCAAATAATAAGGATAACGAGAGTGACGTTGATATGGTTAGCGAGGTATGCGAGCTTTCGATAGGCGACCCTCTCATGCCTTGGCTTGTTGAAAGAATAGGTTGTGAGCTTCCGACTAAAACCGCAAAGATAGATATAGAAATTAAAAATGAGTGGAAATATTCATATTTCATTGCGGGATATGAGGATCCTGCATACCTGAACTGTGTATATGACAGTGGTTGGATGAGCGGATCCCAAAGCATTACACTTGCCGATCCTGATCTCTACTACGTTTTTGTTTCATCTGATACAAAAGCTGCTGACGAAGAGGACATTGCTGATCACAAGATCACCGCGTGGAGAAAATATACGGATGCAGTATATCAATCTTCGATGATGCCGCCCAAATATTATTTTGAGAACGGATATATGCAGGGCAAGGTCGAGTACATACGCGAGCTTATCAAGCGCACAGCGGCAAACGGCGACGCGTTTATGTTCATAACCGACGAGCATTGGGAGATGAACGCTAAGCAATCGCCTAAGCTTGCGAATTATTTGAGTGAAACGACGGGAATAAATAAGATCTTCAGCGGCGGTGACAGAGTCGACCACGGTTACGATATTTCTGTTGCGCGAGAATTTATGCAGGCGCTTGGAAACGATAATTATTTTCCCGCTGCGGGCAATCACGATTTCGGTGATTACGGTGATGAATCGCTTCTCTATGCGAGTAGCTTTATGCACCTTTCTCAAAAGAGCAACGTTACCTGGGGCGACGAGGGCAGTCTCTATTATTACGTTCAGGATGACGCAAAAAAGATCAGATATATCGTATTGCAAGCATTTGAGCCAAATCCCACCAAAGAGGGCTTGAACGTTACCATAGAATACAATGACGAGCAGATAGAGTGGTTTAAAAATGAGGCGCTTAACGTGGATGAGGGATATACTATTCTGATATTCTCGCACGTTTTTCTGTACGGTTACGACAACTCTCAGGAATTTATGATCCCCACTACCTTTAAGGGATATAGCGAAATGTATGATGCGGTTGCGGATTATGACGGAAAGGGCGAGATCGCGGCTGTGCTTCAGGGTCATTTCCATTGGGAAGATTCAACCGAGATATATAAGCGCACTATGCTCCATCAAAGATATGAGGATGCTGAAGGCGAGCTTATTTATGACGTGCCTGAGGGAACTGCGGAGATATACGTTACCGCCAATGCTCCCGAAAAGCTTCCTTACAGAGTGGTAGGATATTCAGGAGCAAGCGGTGAGCCTGTTTACGACAGCGGACTGCTCGATAAATCTCAAAAGATAGATCTTCACGACCTTGATCTCAGATACGAGGTAGTGTTTGAAAAGAAGGAAGGCGTTGAGATCGACTCTGCAGATCTTGACAGTTGCAAGGCGTATTCGGTGCGGGGAAGTATTCCTCTCGTCGTTACCGCCTGCGATCGCTATGCGGCAGAGTATCCGCCAAGCTTTGATCAGAGCGAGCGAGTTTTCGGTACGATCACCGAGCATGCGTTTGACGTCGTGGTGCTTGATAAGCTTGAAAAGAAGCTTTATTTCGTAAGAATAGGCGCTCCCGCTAAGCAAAGCGACGATTCGCTTGCCGAAGTTAGAGAGTTTTACTACGGCTAACGGATAATAATATAAAAAGGGCAGTTCAAGCTGCCCTTTTTTCGTTGTAAAACGAAAACCACGCGATAGTCGCGTGCTTCAAAAGAGGTTAACCGGTGATAAAATAAAGATAAAGGGAAGAAGAAAAACAAAAAAGAGTGCTTGTAGGGACAGGCGTCCTCGACTGTCCGTTCTCGACGCCAAGTCACTAAAAGCCTTCTCTCACAGGAGAAGTTGGCAGACACGGAGCAAAGCGGAGTGGCTCGCCGGATAAGGAGTTCGTAATCTAAAGAAATTGACTACTCATCCACCGCAAGCGGTCCCCCTTCCCTCACAAGGGAAGGCTTGGACAGTCGAGGACGCCTGTCCCTACAAATATAATAAATTTTTAGCGAGCCGTTTACGTGAGGATTTTTATTGTATGTTGACAAGATCGGCGCCATCGTGATATAATTTTGTTGAGAAAAGTAAATTATTTTCAGTTTAAGTGTAAGATTTTCCTTTTTCGCGCGTATATAAAGGTGAATCGATTCGAAGGAGAGGTGAGACTGTGGAGGACGCTAAGCTACTCAGATTATTGCATAAGGACGCGAGCGCAGGTATGGAACAGTTGATGGATCAGTACGCAGGTCTTGTTTATGCCGTTGTCAAGGGCAGACTGGCGGTCACTTCATACGTTTCAACCGATATTGAAGACTGTGTGGCAGAGGTGTTCTGCGAGTTTTACACGGCGCTTGATAAATATGACGAGAGTATATCGAGCATCAAGACCTATCTCTGCGTTCTCGCGAGAAACAACGCGACCGACCTTTTGCGTAGGCGCGCAAGACAGTACGGCGAGGTCTCGCTTGACGGAGAGCTGCAGGTAGCCGACGATATTGACATTGAGAGCGAGCTTACCGAGAGTGAGCTCAGGCGCGAGCTGATTGAGGCGGTCAAGGCACTCGGCGAGCCTGACACGAGCATTATCATCCGCAAGTATTATCTCGGAGAGTCCTCAAGGACTATTGCCGACGCGCTGAATATGAGCGTGTCAAGCGTGGATACGCGCACACACAGAGCTTTGAACAAGCTGAAAAACTTGTTTGGAGGAGAGAAATGAAAAAGAAGCTGAATGAAATATTTGACGAGATGAGCCCGAGCGAGCTCGAAGCCTTTGGCGACGCCCTCAGCGCCCCCGAGCTTGATGAGAAGGAGCTTGCGCCTATCAAGGAAAGGGTACACGCGACCCTCAAAGTAAAGAAAAAGAGAAGCCCCGCGCGCGTATGGCTCCGCGTTGGGATCATCGCCGCGTGCTTGGCGGTGGTAGTTGGCGTGCTTGCTGTTATGCTTATGCCGAAAGATAATGATGATAATATTATCCCGACTCCCGACGGTAGCGACGGGTTGAACATAGTAAATCCTCAAGCGCCGTCGCTTGAGCCGTTGTACTATGGAAGCGAGTATAGCAACTCGACGTCAATGTTTGGAGATTTGGCTACCTACGGATTTTCGCTGACAGTTGAATTTGTAGAGGCCTTGCCTGATACTTACACCTTATTTCAAGATTGGGAACAGCGAGAATACAAATTACTGAAAATGCGAACAGTAAAGATGTTTATAGGCGAAAAAATGTTTGAGGAATTTTATTATATGATGCCGATAGAGTTTATGACAGACTTTTCGCTTTACGATCGCTTTATTATAATCGATATGTCTCAGCGCTCCTATGAATATTCCGTGATGTACAACAAAACGCAAGGAAAGGCCGAGCAACTTAATCTCGCACGTTTCGAATCAAATCTTGGCGAAAACTTTATGGCATTTTACAAGAATGGAAAGTTTGCCGAAGAGCTTTGGCAATCAAATGACGCGTGGAAGAAAAAGACGGAATATAGTGTATCAGTAGCAACGTTAAAAGAAGGAGAAAGGGAACTGGCGAAAAGGAGCAATGAGTTTGGATACTCTATATATGCTCATTCGCTTAGCGGAGTCTCGGGCGAAGCCGCCGAAACGTTGGAATATATAAAGTCTTTTGAAAATGGTATTTTTGTGCCTATTTCATCCCGCGTGCACGCTTTGTCACCTGAGGTTCAATTCCACGCAACGAGATATATAAACGGATTTGCAACTAACGAAAGAGTCAGCATTTGGGATAAAGAGTGGAAAGGTGGAGATGAATATTCCTATGAACTCAGCAAGGCTCACTTTAGTGAGGAGGATCTGAAGGCTCTGCCTGATCTCAGAGCCGCGATAACCACCGTTGCCGCCGCTTACGACAAGGGCGAGATACATCCGCCGCATATCGAGGACTACGAAAAATTAAGACTTGCTAGTCACGGTATATTCGGTTGGTATGCCAAGACAGAAAGTGGAGTTATTGGTATAGTTAGAGTGACTTGGCGCTTCTACACCGAAAAACATGAAGATTATTGTGATGATGCGTATTATATTATCGAATATGGCTCTGATACGTGCAAGGATATTGATCGAGACGCTTTGCTTGAATTGCTGGGCGACTGTGAAATAACGTATATTTATACGGGAAAGTATAATGAACAGGGGAAATATAGTGATATAGTTTATCCCGTGGAATAAGGACACACAAAAAGCGAGCGCCTTGCGCTCGCTTTTTTCTTGAATATTGATGAAAAAAAGAAAAATTTATGATATAATATAAAAAAACAGTTAAAATTATTACACACTTTCAAAATTTTTGGTACTACTATTTATGAAGGGCCTTTCAAAAACTTGAGGAAGGAGGCAAGATATGGAACTTCAAGCTAAGCCTACTGCAAGAACGCCGATAGAGGACGAAAAGATAATTGCGCTATATTGGGATCGCGATGAAAAGGCTATTGAGGAAACCGACTTTAAATACAGAAAATATCTTTTTTCGGTAGCCTACAATCTGCTTTGCGATCGACTTGACTGCGAGGAATGCCTTAACGATACATATTTGGGCGCGTGGAATGCGATGCCACCGTCAAGACCTGACGTATTGAAAGCATTTCTGACTACCATCGCAAGACGAAACGCTATCAAGCGCTATCACCGAAATCAAAAAAAGAGCGCAGTGCCTTCTGAGATGACGTTGTCCTTATCCGAGCTTGAAGCCTTCGTGGCGGGGGATGAGGACGTCGGTTCGGATTTCGATGCCGAGAGACTTGGACACGTTATCAGCGATTTTGTGCGCTCGCTGCCCGATCGCAGACGTTTCATATTTATGAGTAGGTACTACTTAGCCGAGCCCATTGATACCATCGCCAAAGACTTGAGCTTGAGTCGTTCAATGATAAACAAGGAGCTTGCCTCGATCAGAAATGCCTTGCGAGAAAGGCTTGAAAGTGAGGGATATTTGATATGAAAAAGCAAGAATGGAATGAAGCTCTGAACCATCTTGATCCCGAGATAGTTGAAAAATACGTTTTGCAAAAGGATGAGCTAAGGCAGAAGAAAAGAAAAAAGACAGTGTGGTTCCGTGCGGTGATCATCGCCGCGTGCTTGGCGGTGGTAGTTTGTGTGCTTGTTACCCTTATTCTCAAAGGTAACCATGATTTGACTATAATAGATCCTCAAGCGCCCTCATTTGAGCCTGTATATTACGGCAGTCCAAGCAGTTTGGACTTATACGGCGATGCTTATGTTGACGGTCCATCTGTGATAGCTGAGTTTGTGGAAGCGCTGCCCGACGTTTATACGGTATATGATGATTGGGATCAAAACGAGATCATGCTGATCCGTATGAAAACTGTAAAGCTTCTTAGCGGTTCGCAGGAGATGCCCGAGGAGTTTTATTATATGGTGCCGGTAGCATTTATGACCGATTTCTCACTTTACGATAGCTTTATTATCAAAAGGATGGGGCAGGCTTCTTATGAATACGCAGTGCTGTATAATAAGACGAAGGGCGGGCCTGAGCAGATACATCTCGCTATGTTTTCATACAGCGCCTATGGAATAGGAATGGGAGAAACATTCATTGCCTTTGACGAGAATGGCAACTTTGATCGAGGGCTTTGGGAGTCTAACGATAAATGGAGGGAATTTACCAAGAATGATGTATCACCCGGATCGCTGGATGAAGTGGCGGAAAGTGAAAGCTCTCGGAGTAACGCATACAGAGGACCTAATCTTTTGAAGCATCTCTCTGGTGAGGCGGTAGAGGCGTTGGAGTATATAAAATCCTTTGAAAACGGAATTTTTGTGCCCGGTATTAGCTATCATTTGCATTCTGCTTCTCCCGAAGTTCAATTTACTGCAACGAGATATATAGACGGCTTTGCCAGCAATGAAAGGTTATTTATCAGGCAGGATACACGAATACAAGGAGACACCGGAAGCTATGAGTTCAGCAAAGCTCATTTCAGCGAGGATGACCTCAATGCTCTGCCTGATCTCAGGACTGCGATAACTACCGTTGCCGACGCATACAATAAGGGAAGGATAGATCCGCCTCACATCAAGAACTATAATAGCCTGAGCCTTAGTAGCTACGGCATTTTCGGCTGGTACGCCAAGACCGACGATGGAGTTATAGGAATTGTTCGTGTTAGCTTTTGCTATAGTGGAAAGGGAGCTGACGGCCTCAGACTTGACGACGCGTATTATATTATAGAATACGGCTCGAATACCTGCAAGCCTATTGACCGCGACGCTCTCCTTGAAAGGCTTGGCGAGTGCGAGAGCACCTATATCTATAAGGGTGAATACAACGAAAAGGGAAAGGACATGGTCCTTTACGGATAATTCTTCGTTCACTTAATTAAATCTGCATAAAAAGGGCGAGAAATTGCAATATTTCTTCGTCCTTTTTTCTTGATAAACCCAGCATCGGTGTCCGCAGATGTCGCTTTTTAGTTATGAGTTATAAGGCTCGCTTTCGCTCGTCGTTATGAGCTTACTTCGCAAACGTTAGATATGATCGCCCGTTACTTCAAACTGTGGCAGAGGCACATCATAACTTGGCGTAGCCAATCATAACTCTAAACTTGCCGTAGGCGATCATAGTTGGCGCAGTTCCTTAAAGGAACTGCGCCTTGCGCTCGCTTTTGCATTCTTACGAATAAATCTGACGGCTTGACATAAACATATAATTATGATATAATATCTATGTGTGCGTATGCATAACGAATTTGAAAGGATATTGATATGCTTTACAACGACATTAAGCAGCCCATAAGACAGTTTTGCTTTGAGGGCAAATACGTTTGCGGTGAGGAATTAAGATCGGGAAACATCAATTCAACCTATCGCTTAGAGTTTATAACGCCCGACGGAAGTCGTAAGAATTATATACTCCAGAGGATAAACACGGTAGTATTCAAGGACCCTTATGCCGTAATGGAGAACATAACTAACGTTATAAGCCATATAGATCGTAAGCTTACAGAGAAGGGAGAGGATACCTCTCGCAGACTTCTGCACTTTGTGAGCACCAAGAGCGGCGCTTATCTTTATCACGACGGCGCGGACTCCTTCTGGAGAGCCTACGTTTTCGTTGACGGAGTCACCGCCTACAACTCTATTGAGGATCCCAAGCTCTTCTACGAGGCGGGCAGAGGCTTTGGCGAGTTTCAGAAGAATCTCTTTGATTTTCCCGCAGAGGCACTCCATGAGACTATCACCGATTTCCACAACACCAAGCGCAGATTTTACGCGTTTGTGGCTGCAATAGCAGAGGACAGAGTGGGACGAGTTGCCGAGCTTGAGAGCGAAATTGATTTTCTCTTTGACCGTCGCAAGATGATGAGCGAGATAGTTGACAAGATAGATTCGGGAATTCTCCCCGTGAGAGTTACTCACAACGATACCAAGCTCAACAACGTGCTTATCGACGACGCTACGGGCAAGGCTGTATGCGTTATAGACCTTGATACCGTTATGCCCGGCTCGTCGCTCTACGACTACGGTGACGCTATCAGATTCGGCGCTTCCACCGCCGCTGAGGACGAGAAGGACCTCTCCAAGATAACTATAAATATGGAGCTTTTCAAGCTCTTTACCAAGGGCTTCGTTGAGGAGATAGCCAATGCGCTGACCGACGAGGAGATACACTATCTGCCTCTTGGCGCAAAGGTAATGACCTGCGAGCTTGCGCTCAGATTCCTTACTGACTACATCAACGGCGACGAGTATTTCAAGATCAACTCGCCCGACCACAACCTCATAAGAGCGAGAGCGCAGATGAAGCTTCTCACCGAGATCGAGGCAAAGTACGACGAGATGGTCGAATACGTGGACTCTCTTATAAAAAAATAAACGCGAGAGTAGATAAGAATGAAAAAAAGCTTTTATTCGCTTAAGGGCGGCGCTTTTCCTCAAGGAGTGCGAATGGTGCTCGTTACCGACCTGCACGCGCAGAAATACGATCACGTGTTGAGCGCGCTTCGCGAGCTTGCTCCCGACTATATCCTGCTCGGCGGCGATATACTTGAGGCGCTTGACGGCAGTCGCGACGCTACTAACGATGCGGCGTTCGGATTTCTCTCGGGTGCGGCTAAGGTCGCTCCGACCTTCTACAGCGTGGGTAACCACGAGGACGGCGGCGTTCACTCCGAGCGCGCGAGCTGGAAGAAAAAGCACAGCCGAGGAATGAAGAGAAGCTACACCGAAGAAAACCTCAAGAGGATAAAGGAGAGCGGCGTCGAGCTTCTGATTGACAGATATATCATTCGCGGCGGCATCGCCTTTGGCGGTCTTGCATCGGGACTCATACTTGAGGATCACGTGCCTGATCTCGCCTTTATAGAGGCTTTCTCAAGGCTGTCCGAGCCTAAGGTGCTACTTTGCCACCACCCCGAGTATTACGAGCCTTACGTGAAGAATTTGCCCATAGAGCTTACGCTCAGCGGCCACGCGCACGGAGGGCAATGGAGATTTTTCGGCAGGGGAGTGTACGCGCCCGGTCAGGGGCTTTTCCCGAAGTATACCTCGGGAATGCACGAGGGCAGATTTATTATCAGCAAAGGACTCAAAAGGACCTTCTTCCCACCGAGAATATTCAATCCTACAGAGATAGTAATTATAGACACCTAAAAAAACGGCTGACATGCGTCAGCCGTTTTTTGTGTATAATATGAGGATTTTCTGTAAATGCTAAACCCGAATAAATTTAGGGGAGAGCGAAAATGGGCAGAGGTGCGGAGAGTATATATTGCCGATATATAAAAAGAGCGCTTGATATTTTGCTTTCAGCGCTCCTTATATTCTTCCTTTGCCTGCCAATGCTCATTATCGCGATAGCCGTGAGGTCTGAAAGCGAGGGCGGCGCGATATTCAAGCAGACGCGCCGAGGCAGAGGAGGAAAGGAGTTCGTCTGCTATAAATTCAGAACCATGTATGCTCACGCCCCAAAGAATATGCCTGCCTCGCGTTTTGCGGATCACGAGAAATACGTCACGCGAGTGGGGGGATTCTTGCGGAAGAGCAGTCTTGACGAGCTTCCTCAACTGTTTAACGTGATCAGGGGAGATATGAGCATCGTCGGACCAAGACCGCTTATTTGTGAGGAGGAGCAGATGCACGAGGGGCGGCTCCGCGAGGGTGTTTACAATATCCGTCCGGGGATAACGGGACTTGCTCAGATAAGCGGCAGAAATTACTTGCGCGACGAGGAAAAGCTCAAGCAGGACAGCATCTATCTGTCGGATCTTCGGCTTCTGCTCGATGCCAAAATAATTCTTTCCACGCTCAAAAAGGTAATAACTCACGAGGGAGTGGGGCATTGATCGTGAATATTCCGCGATCCTTTACCCCACCCCATTTTTCTTAGAAAGCAGAGCAGAGCCAATAGATTACCCCGTAGATAGCGCCTGCGAGAGTGCCGTACAGAAGCACCGGGCCGCAGACAGTGAATATCTTTGCGCCCACGCCAAGCACGTAGCCTTCTGAGCGGCTGTCGATTGCAGGCGAGGCGACGGAGTTTGCAAATCCCGTGATGGGAACGAGCGTACCTGCGCCTGCAAATTTCGCTATTTTGTCAAATACCCCAAGGCCAGTCAGCAGAACCGCAATGAAGATAAGGCTGACCGAGCATAGCGTGCGCGATAGCTCTTCCGCAAGTCCGAAGCAGAGCGTAAACAGAGAGAAAAGCCCCTCGGAAAAGAGGCAGATGCCACCGCCCACTACAAACGCATGAACACAGTTTTTAAAGATAGGTGAGCGCTTGGCGTGCGAAGTAGCGAAGCGTTTGTATTGCTTTTTATCCATATTCATATCAATACCCCCAAAATGAACCTAAAACTATCAGTTATTGTCTCTGAAAAATATGTTTTTATGCATATTTTGGGCTTCTTGTGTTGACAATTTAGTTTGTTCGGTGTATAATAATTATTAAGTAAGGCTTGCTATTGGCGAGCCGATACGCTTGAGATTTTTAATAAAATCGAATAAATAAAAAGGAGAATACTATATGGCATCGTGGGAGACGATCAAATCACAGATCGGCAAGGTAACCAACAAGGTAGTTGCAAAGACGGGAGAGGTTGCCGATACTGCTTCCAAGCACGTAAAGCTTAAAACAATAGAGGGTAATCTTTCTGAAAAGTACGAGCTTCTCGGCAGACTTGCCTACAAGCATATCAAGGGCGTAGAGGTTCCTGAGGAAAAGGTCAATGCGCTTGCCTCTGAAATCGCGGCGCTTATCTCTGAAAAGAAGCATATCAAGGCAGAGATCGAGGCTGACAAGGCAAAAAAGGCTGCTGAAAAGCAGGCTAAGAAGGACGCTAAGGCTGCTGAGGAGGCTGAGGAAGCCGCCGCAGAGGTTCTTGCGGACGTAATTGTTGAAGAGCCTGCACAGGAAGCTGCCGAAGAGGAAGCACAGGCTGAATAATCCAAATAGAAAAAGCAGAGGATCGTTTTGATCCTCTGCTTTTTTGTAAAACGAAAACCACGCGATAGTCGCGTGGTTGAAAAGAGGTTAACCGGTGATAAGATACAGGGAAGAAGAAAAATAAAAAAAGAGTGCTTGTAGGGACAGGCGCCCTCGACTGTCCGAGCCTTCCCTTGTGAGGGAA
>JAFVRA010000019.1 GCA_017504545.1 Clostridia bacterium
TCACCTTGACGTTTGCAACGCAAACTCAACAGTCGCTTGCGACAAGATTCCCTCGCAAGGGAAGGCTTTTGGTAAGATGGTGTCGAGCAAACGGGAGGATAGTATCCTCCCCCACGAACGAATTTTAGGACAACCATTAAACCCGTAGGGGCGTTCTTTGAACGCCCGCGGACGACCGCTGGTCGCCCCTACAACCAAAATATCAAACGCCACACAAACCGGTAGGGGACGACGTCCTCGGCGTCCCGTGCCTCTGATAAAACATCATTCTTCATCTACAACGCTTTTTCTTTTGACGCAAAAGGGCCAAAAGAAAAAGCTTGCAAAAAGAAAAGCCCGTGGTTGTTTCGCTCGTTGCGACGAGCGACCAAGGCGCTGCCTTTGGAAACCGCAAGCTTTTTAAAAAAAGCTTGAGCAAAAACTTAAAACGGGGTGCGGTGCGGGTCTTAACCCTTCCCCTTCATTAAAGTTCTTTGGCTCAACCTTTCTTCCAAGAAAGGTTGAAAAAACACCTAACACAAACTAACTTATATATCCACAAAGGAGAAAAATAATATGAAGATCAATTTTGGCGAGCGTGTGCTCGAAAAAGATGCGCCTTTGAGCGTATTTGAGGCGGCAAGCGAGCTTGAGCTTGCAAGTCGCGCTACACTTTGTGCCGTTGTTAACGGCGAGGTCAAGGAGATGACCTATATTCTTGAGGGCGACGCTGACGTCCGCCTTTGCACCTTTGATGACGAGGAAGGCAAGAAGGTATTCCGTCACACCGCGGCTCACGTGCTTGCTCAGGCCGTAAAGCGCCTCTATCCCGAGACCAAGCTGACTATCGGACCTGCCATTGACGGCGGATTTTACTACGACTTTGACAGCGAGACCTCCTTCACTCCCGACATCCTCAAGGCTCTTGAGGACGAAATGAAGAAGATCGTCCGCGAGAACATCAAGCTCGAGCGCTTTGAGCTTCCTCGCGACGAGGCTATCGCGCTTATGACCGAGAAGAACGAGCCCTACAAGGTTCAGCTCATCGAGGAGCTCCCCGCAGACGCTGTTATCAGCTTCTATCGTCAGGGCGAGTTCGTTGACCTCTGCGCAGGACCCCACCTCTTCTCGACCGCTGCTATCAAGGCGTTCAAGCTCACTCAGTGCACGGGCGCTTATTGGAAGGGCGACCAGAAGAACAAGATGCTCCAGAGAGTTTACGGAACTGCGTTTCCGTCCAAGGACGAGCTGAAGGCTCACCTCGAGGCTATCGAGGAAGCAAAGAAGCGCGACCACAACAAGCTCGGTCGTGATCTTGAGTACTTCACAACGGTCGACAGTATCGGTCAGGGACTTCCTATCATGCTCCCCAAGGGCGCGCGTACCATCCAGCTCCTTCAGAGATGGGTAGAGGACGAGGAGCAGCGCCGCGGCTATATGCTTACCAAGACTCCGCTTATGGCTAAGCGCGATCTCTATAGAATTTCGGGCCACTGGGATCACTACCTTGACGGTATGTTCATTCTTGGCGATCCTTACGATGAGACTAAGGAATGCTTCGCGCTCCGTCCTATGACCTGCCCCTTCCAGTACCAAGTATTCCTCAACAAGAAGCGCTCCTACCGCGATCTTCCCATGAGACTCGGTGAGACCTCTACCCTCTTCAGAAACGAGGATAGCGGCGAGATGCACGGACTTATCCGCGTCCGTCAGTTCACTATCTCCGAGGGACATCTCATTCTTCGCCCCGATCAGCTCTCAGAGGAATTCAAGGGCTGTCTTGAGCTTGCGAAGTATTGCCTGAGCGCAGTAGGTCTGTGGGAGGACTGCTACTTCCGCTTCTCTCAGTGGGATCCCGCGCGTACGGACAAGTACGAGGGCACTCCTGAGCAGTGGAACGAGGCTCAGTCTATCATGGGCGAGCTTCTTGACGAATATCTCGGCAAGGGCAACTACTCTATCGGTATCGACGAGGCGGCATTCTACGGTCCTAAGCTCGATATTCAGATGAAGAACGTTCACGGTAAGGAGGACACCCTCGTTACCATTCAGATCGATATGCTTCTCGCTAAGAAGTTCGGTATGGAATACACCGACCAGAACGACACGAGAGTTACACCTTATATCATTCACCGCACCTCGCTTGGCTGTTACGAGCGTACCCTCGCGCTTCTTATCGAGAAGTACGCAGGCGCGCTTCCCATGTGGATGGCTCCAGAGCAGATCAGAATCCTCCCGATCGGAGACGAGCAGGCTGAGTACGCGAACGACATCGCGAATAAGGCGAGAGATCTTGGTATGAGAGTAACGGTCGACGCGAGAAACGAGAAGATAGGCTATAAGATCAGAGCCGCACAGCTCGAGAAGATACCCTATATGCTCGTCATCGGTGAGAAGGAAATGGCAGAGGGAACGGTATCTCCCAGATCCCGCAAGAGCGGAGATATGGGTGCTATGCCCGCCTCCGAGTTCCTTGCCTTCGCCGCAGAGCAGATAAGAACAAAGAACCTTGAGAATTAAATAAATATAAAAGGCTGAGTCGAAGGTACTTTACTCTTAATGACAGTTTTAAGCGTACATTACCCACCGACAGAAAAAACAGAAACCGCAGATTGATTTTCTGCGGTTTCTGTGTTATAATGGATATATATTTACATCACAAGGAGAAAAAGATGCGAAAAATTGTTACCATCTGTGGCTCTTTAAGATTTTTTGATAGAATTCAAAAAATAGCTGAACTTCTTGAACTTGAGAATGGATGGATTGTATTTACCCCCATTCCTCATACGCTTGATAGAGAATTGAAATCGCATGAAAAGCAATTATTAGGAGATATACACAAAGCAAAAATTGATTTATCTCATGCTATTTTTGTTGTAAACATAGACGGATATATCGGAAACACAGTAAGAAAAGAAATAGAATATGCGAAGGAACTTGGAAAAGAAATTTTCTTTTTAGAAGAATTAAATCAATAAAGTTGCTTTGCTATGAATTGAATTGCATATTATCAAAACAACACGATAAATGAATGCTTAGCACCAAGCCTCCCTTGTGTAAAGGGAGGTGGCACGCGGAGCGTGACGGAGGGATTGTAATGCAGAGAAAACATAATAAAGATATCGTTCCTGCCGCAAAAATGCTGAGAAAGAATATGACCAAGGAAGAAAAGCATCTTTGGTATGATTTTCTGCGTACTTATCCTGTTCGCTTTTCTCGTCAAAAGGTTCTCGGAAAGTACATTGCAGATTTTTACTGTGCAGAGGCAAAGCTCGTTATAGAGCTTGACGGCTCGGGACATTATACCGA
>JAFVRA010000020.1 GCA_017504545.1 Clostridia bacterium
ACTCACTTCTTTCTGTTATTGATAAGGTTTTACACTTAAAAATATAGCATATTAAACAAAATATGTCAAGTCAAAAGTACGAAATTTGATATCTGTAAAAAAATTTATATTTTTCGAAAAAATTTCTTGAAAAATATATACAAAATCAATTTTTTATGTTAAAATAACTGTGTTGTTATTTTTTATATTCTTATAAACGAGGAGTATTTTTTATGAAAAAAATTTATGAAGGTAAAACAAAAGACGTATTTTCTCTTGACAACGGCAACGTTCTCTTGAAGTTCAAGGACGATTGCACGGGCAAAGATGGAGTTTTTGATCCCGGTGAGAATACTGTAGGTCTTAAGATTGACGGTATTGGCAAGGAAAATCTCAAGACATCTATCTACTACTTTGAGCTTCTCAAGGAAGCAGGCATTAAGACTCACTACGTAAACGCAAACGTTGACGAGGCTACTATGGAAGTACTTCCCGGCAAGGTTTTCGGTCACGGACTTGAGGTTATTTGCCGCCTTGTTGCTACCGGTAGCTTTATCCGCAGATACGGTGAATACATCGCAGACGGAACCGTACTTGAGGGCGGTTACGTTGAGTGCACCTTCAAAAACGATGCAAAGGGCGATCCGCTTGTAACGAGCGAGGGCCTTGCGGCGCTTGGTATTATGTCTCCCGAGCTTTTTGAGAGCATGAAGGCGCAGACGCTTAAGATCACAAAGATAGTTGCAGACGACCTTAAGTCTATCGGTCTTGATCTTTGGGATATCAAGTTTGAGTTCGGCTACAACAACGGCGAGGTAATTCTTATTGACGAGATCGCTTCGGGCAATATGCGCGTTTACAAGGACGGCGTTATCGTTTCCCCTGTTGAGCTTACCAAGCTTATTCTTAACAGATAATTTGATAAAAATACCGAAAGCCCCGACTAAAAGTCGGGGCTTTTTTATGCTTTGTTTTATTCTGTTTTGAGAATTCGCGAGCTGTTAATGAGGACCGCGAATGCTCCGAGATTGTGGAGCACCGAGCCTGCGAGAGCGCTGATAACGCCAAACGCGGAAAGTCCTATCATCAAAGCACTGATGCCGATAGAGAGCGCGAGGTTCTGATAAACGATGCTTCTCGTCTTTCTTGCAAGCTTTATTGCAAAAGGAATGTTCATAAGGTTGTTGTTCATAAGCGCGATGTCTGCGGATTCTATTGCAAGATCCGAGCCCATAGCACCCATTGCGATACCAACGTGAGCCTCTTTGAGTGCAAGCGCGTCGTTGATTCCATCGCCAACCGCAAGAACGTTATTTGTTTCCTTTAGCTTCTTGAGAGACGAGAGCTTATCCTCGGGGAGAAGCTGAGCCTCGAGGGTATCTATGCCTACCTGAGCGCAAATTCGCTCAGCGGCTTCCCTTCTGTCGCCCGTAAGCATTACTGCCTTTTCTATTCCCATAGTGCGAAGAGTATCAAGACCTGTCTTAGCCTCTTCTCTGACGGTATCGTTGAAGGATAGACATCCAAGCACCTTGCCGTCTGATACTACGAAGCTGACGGAGCCTGCAAGCCCTTCGGGTATTTCAACCTCAAAGCCGAGCGAGCGTATCCAATCAGCGTTACCGAAAAGTATAGTGTGCTTATTATCGGGAGACGTACCCTCCATTCCCTTACCTGAAAGCTCCTTAACAGAGTAATTCTTATCAAAGGAAAGCTCTGAGATCGAACTCATCAAGGCTCTTGAAATGGGGTGTGTCGAAGCGCTTGCTACGGTAGCTGCGGCTTTGAGAAGCTCCTCCTCACTCGCATCGTCGGCAGGACATACGTCTGTAAGAGAAAGATCTCCGACTGTTACCGTACCGGTCTTGTCAAACACAACGGCGTCAATTTCGGTAAGCTCCTCAATAAACTTGGAGTTCTTTATGAGAATTCCTCGCTTGGTTGCCGCAGAGAGCGCGGCGATCATAGGCGCCGAGCTTACGAGCATCTGACCGCAGGGACAGGATACTACGAGAATAGCGATAGCTTTATTGATATCCGATGTAATAAGCGCCACAGCCGCCGCGATCGCGAGGATGAGCGGTATGTAGTACTTCATAAATCTGTCGATAATACGCGACTCGGGTACAGAAATACTCTCAGACTTTTCAAGGAGCGCGAGAATATTTGAGAAAGAGGTATCAACGAATTCCTTTTTGACCTCAACCACTATTCTTCCGTCGATATTGACGGTTCCCGCATATACGGGATCTCCGATCTGAACGTGTGCAGGCTGGGGCTCACCTGTGAGCGATTTCTGGTCGATATTAGTCTCGCCGCTGAGCACTACTCCGTCTATCGGAATACCTGCGCCGGGCTTGATAAGTATCTTCTGCCCTATCTTAAGAGATTTTGCATCAACTACCTTCTCTTCCTCACCGTCAATGAGAATAGCCGTGTTTTGCTGCATGCGGCGAAGTCCGTCAATAACGTCTCGTCCGCCCATGATGCTTCTTTCCTCAAGAAGATGTGCTATATTCAGAATCAGCGGTATAAGAACTGCGAGGATGAGATCTCCCGAGAAATAGCAAGCGAATATCGCGATGGCAACTAACATTTCCATGGCGTTGGAAAGGTTCTTTGAGAAGATTCCCTTGAGTGCCGCCCAAAATACAGGGATGCCCTCTATCAGAAATCCAACTGTGTAAAGAAGTGCGGGCACTACCGTTTTCGTCGGGAATATCCAACTGTAGATAAGTCCGACCGCAAGGCAGGAAAGTGCTATTGCACCGCTGATTATCTCCCGTCTGAGCTTCTTCTTTCCCTTTACGGTAAGATTATCCTTGGACAGAGCTTCGAGGCTGCTTTTTGCTATGTTATCTAAGTTTTCCATACAGCCTCCTTAGTTTACTATAATAGTATTATCTCCATCCTTTACGACGTAGATCTTGCCTATCTTTGAGAGGATGGTGGAGAATTTCTCGCTATATACTCTCGTGGTAACTACCTCGGGATTAGCCTCGTATTCCTCGAGTATACCCCAGAAGCTTGCAAGATCGGCGTTTGCGGATGATACCGCCTGAGCCTTTGCGCTGCTCGCTGCAGACACCGTGGAATTAGCCTCAGCCTGCGCCTTGATGAGCAGATTGTCGCGGTACTGATTTGCTTCCTTGAGCATCTTTTCTGCCTCAACCGAAGCGGTGTTTACCTGCTCATAAATACTTCTTACCTCCTCGGGTGCGGCAACCGTAGTAAGCTCAACCGTGCTCAGAGAAATTCCCGCGTTGTAGGTGTTCAGATTGCTCTGAGCCATATTTCTTACAGACGTGCTGTATTCCTCCTTGCCCGTGGTAAGAATATCGTCAAATCTGGAGGACGCCGCCTTTTCAAGCATAGCGTTGCTGACTGACGCGTCTATGATGCTTTCAATACTGTTTACGTTCAATGCATATGCTACTGGATCCGAAATGGTATACTTTACCGATACCTTCATTACAGCAATATTGCTGTCTCCCGTAATAACGTAGCCGTTATTACGGAGAGTGGTCATATTACCCTCAGTATAGTGTGTCGTAACGGTCCTTTCCATTACGGTCTCTGTCGGAACGGTGACCACCTCGTCGATTATGTACGGGAAAGCAAATAGGATGCCAGGCTCGTGTATCTGCTCGTCTCGCGTTTCACCGACGAGCTTGCCAAATCTGAGCACTATAGCCACCTCTCCGCTCTTTACAAAGCGCACACCTGAGAAGCATATAAAAAGAACTACAACTACCACGAGGACTATGAAATACTTAGTTACCGTGGACAGTACGTCTTCAAATACTGCATTCTTCTTTTTCATCAGGATTCTCCTTTGCTGTAGGAAACGATGAGCGCATTGATCGCGGCAACGAGATCGTCTGCTTCCTTGCTCTTTCCTTCAGCTCTCAGCGTTGCGAGAATGTAGGTAAGATCCTCTACGACCTTATCGTCTGAGCTGTTGTCTACCGATGTGCCGTATTCAAGAAGAATATTGAAGGGATAAGAATCCGAATCAACGACGAGAACGGTTCCGTCATTTACCGAATTCACTATGGTGTCAAGCTCCTTGAGGAACTTATAAAGCTCGATATTTGCGGTCTGAGCGTTAGCGTAGATTCCCGCTACCTCTTTTTCCGCCTGAGCTCTGATCTCTGCTGCCTTGGTGATACCTTCGCCCTTGATCTGCTCTGCCTCTGCGTCTGCGGAAGAGGTGATGTCGCTTACCTTAGCCTCGGCGTCCGCGATTATCTTATCGATAACGCCCTGACGCTCTGCGCTGATATTAGCGAAGATCGCCTGAAGGTTTGCATCGGGATAAGAGATACGAAGGATACTTACGTCAATTATGGAGATACCGTAATTTGCCTCGCAGGTAGCCTTAACGAGCTCGAATATCTTCCTCTGGATCTCGTCTGTCTTGAGATCGTCATTCTCGGAAGAGATGAGGTCCGAAAGGTCGTAGGTACCCATAATGCTGTTGGTGGCGTTCTTGATCTGATCCTTTATGTAGACGTCAACCATACCCGTGTTACCTACGGAATTGTGGTAAACGAGGGGATCCTTGATCTGCCATACAGCGTAGGACTGAAGAATTATGTTCTTCTTGTCCATAGTGGTGGTCTCGTGATTGTTAGACTCGAGGTACTGGACTCTGTTGTCGTAGGTGACGACTGTCTCAAACGGCCAGGGAAGCTTGAAGTAGAGTCCCGCCTCGGTTATTTCGGCTCTGGGCGCGCCAAAGCGAAGGATGATAGCGGCGTTGCTTTCTCTTACCTCACAGGTAAATCCGAAATATATTACTATAAGAACAACTATAAGAGCGATTGCTATCTTGAGAATAAGGAAGGATACGCTACCCTCCTTCTTCTTCTCTTTTTTAGCCTTTGCCTTTACCGCTTTTGCATTTTCATTCATATCGGTTACTTTTTCTTTTTTCATTTTTTCTGCCCTCTTAATTCAAAACGACGTTGCCAAGATTTCCAAAAAATATCTTTGAACTGTCAACGCCCTCTCCTACTATAACAAGCTTAGCCTTACCGTAAGCCTGTGACATAGCGTTAAGATACTTGTAGTAATGATAAGCCTCCGGGCTACCGTTAGCAGCCTCTACGCTTGCGTTGAACTCAGCCACGTCTGCAACTGCGGTAGCGACCTTCTGATAGTACTCGGCGTTGACCGCGTTGATGCTCGCTTCCCTTTCTGCCTCTGCGGCGGTTATCTTTACGTTTGCCTTGGACTGTGCGCGGGTTATCATTTCTTCAGCCTGAATTTCCGCTCCGATCACCTGCTGGAATATAGCGGCTATCTCAAGCGGCGGGTGAATGCTTTCAAGCACCACGCTTACTACCTCAAGACCTACATCGTATTCGGCAAATCTTGCTTTAAGCTCCTTAGTATAGCTCTCGGTGAATGCGTCGCGGTCAACAGATAGGAGAGTTTCAAGGTTTGTGGCGATGATCCTGTCGGTTATCAGGGCGTATGCCTGAGATTCAAGGATGGAAGCGGGATTTGAGGACGTACGGAGATACTTCTGAAGATCGCTTATTCTGTATTCAACTCTGAGATTAAGCGATACCAGCTCGTTACCGTTGCCGAGCAAAAGCTTATGCTCGTTGGTTCCGTGGGTGCCTGTCCAGAGGTTGTCGCTATCCTCCTTGGAGGCGTATCCTATGGTCATCTTATTGATAGTCTCGGTATCGTAAAGCTCGACCTTGTCTATCGGATAAGGAAGAGTCATATGTATTCCGGGCTCAAGCGTATCGTCGGTAAGCTTACCTAGGCGATATACTGCGCCCTCCTGATGAGATTCTACCTGAACTATGCCCGTAGAGATCCAGAAAAGCAGGATAACTACTATGACCGAGTAAGGAATCACGTTTTTTATAAGGCGCATACTCCAAAGGCCGCGCATCGTGATGCCTGTATTCTTTTCAAGAAAAGATATAACTCCAAATTCCTTGGTATCCCCTGCCGCGAACGGCAACGGAATGGTTATCTTCGGGCGCGAGGATATCTCTCTGCGGATAACGCTTACTACCACGGATACGAGTATCATAGCCGAAGCGTAGTAGAATATCGCCGCAATTATATAAGCAACGTATTTCTGTATCTCGCCGAAGTTCAGAAGCTTTATTGTGCTGCTTATTGCCGCAAGAATGAGAAGCAGCTTTGTAA
The DNA here is from genome assembly GCA_017504545.1 of Clostridia bacterium. Lineage (GTDB taxonomy): Bacteria > Bacillota > Clostridia > Oscillospirales > CAG-272 > HGM12713. The sequence continues at coordinate 6,157 of JAFVRA010000020.1, forward strand.
GATAGAAAAATACTCTGAGATTTCCAAGCAGAGCCGAGTTGCGCTCGCTTGCATTCTCTGCGTGCTTGCACCATTTATCAAGTATTACCGCAAAAACCAGCAGAACTATAAAGAGCACGGGCTGCCAAAAGGAGATAACGTAAATAGACGTCATCTTCTTTAGCATCATTCCAAAGTATATTTCAAGAAAAACAAAGAGTCCGCCGAAAAGCACGAGCTGGAGTATTACGTATATCTTGTTATATGCGAATACCAACCCGTAAGTCGCCATTTTAATAGCAAAGGCGAGCGTTTCAAGAAGTCCCTTGAGACCTCTTTTTTTCTTTTTGGTGGTTTCTGCGCTTTCTTCCTCCGAGATCTGTTCCCGAAGCTTTTTGCAGGGCTTGTTCATCGGTATTTTTCTGCCAAGCACAGAGAGCAGCAGATTTACACCTATGAACAGCGTTACTGCCAGAGCGACGAGAAGGTATGGCAGATATTTCGTTGTGCCGTATATCAAGAAGGTCAGCACCGAAATCGCTACCATAAACGCGCTTGACAGAATTATCGGCAAAACGCCGCCGAATTTGCGTTTAGGTTCCATTATTTATCCCTCGTAATTGTAATTGTAAAACTTTTTGGCGTCCGAAATGACATAGTTGGTTCCGGTTATTCCGAGAGCCTCGTAGTCTGCTTCAGAGCCCTCGTAATATACGTACAGAAGCTTGTAGCAATCCTTGAATGCGAAGTCTCCGATAGTCTTAAGAGTCTTAGGAAGGTTGATATAATTGAGCTGAGAGCACTGATAGAACGCGTAGTCGCTTATAGTCTCAACTCCCTTTCCGAGATAAAGGCTCTTAAGACTCGTACAGCCGTAAAAGGCGTAGTAGGATATTCTCTTTACCGAATCGGGAATGTTTACGTATCTGAGCTTGTCACATCCCTGGAAAGCGTACATATCTATCAGGACGACGTTGTTTCCGATAGTAACGCGTCTGACGGAGCTGAACACGAATGCACCGCTGCCCACAGTTACGACGCTGTCGCCCATAGTAACGTCAACGACGGTCTGATTGGAATTGAAAGCGGGGCCGATGTGCTTTACAGTATCGGGAATGGTGACGTTGGTGTCAGTTCCGCAATACTTGAGGAGCAGCGAATCGCCAACGATAACGAACTCGTCTGTCAGAGTCTCGTTGTAGGCGGTATCGTCAAAGGTTCCGGGGCCGATGCTTCTTACCTTAGGACCTATCTTTATGCTCTTAAGGGAGCGGCAGCTGTAGAAAGCGCCCTCTCCGATTACCTCAAGGTCATCTCCGAGCGTCACGGTCTGGATAACTCTGTTGTACTGAAATGCTGCGGGAGCTATCTCCACTACCGTGTGTCCGTCAAGCTCGTTAGGAACTTTTACGTCGAGCTCTTCGCCCTTGTATGCATATATAACTGCGGTATTGTCCTCGTAGAGATAATACTCATAAAGTCCCGAGGTGTATATGGTTGAGTCGGAGTTGACTCTTTCGGGAACAACGTAGGGCTCGTTTTTACCGCTTTTGGAGCAAGAAACGGTAGCGCCGAGCGTGAAAACTGCGATAAGCAGGAGAGATATGAGTTTGATTACAAAAAATTTCTTCATAGCGCTTCCCTCCTTATTTAGCCTTATCAAGCTTCTGCTTATAGGTTATTTTGACAGTCTCGAGGTTTTCGTTACCTTCAGCAAAGCTTATTTTCTTCCAATTTGCCTCAGAACCCGAATAGCTTATCTCAAGAAGCGGGCAGGTCGCGAGTGCGGAAGAGCCGATCGTCTTTACGTTCTTGTGTATGTAGACGTTTTTGAGTACGTCACAGCCTCTGAATGCCTGAACGCCAAGAGCTGTTACGTTCTCACCTATAACGACGCTTCCGAGAGAGGTGCATCTGAGGAACGCCTTTTCGGGAACCTCGGTAAGTCCGCCAAGATCAAGTCTTGAGAGCGAGGAGCAATAAGAGAATGCTCCGAGACCTACAGACTCTATCTTCTCGGGGATCTTTACCTCTACTAAAGACTCACAAGCGCCGAATGCCTCATTGCCTATGGTTCTGAGTGTTTCGGGAAGATCAAATCGAGCAAGTGAGGAGCAGCAGTAGAAAGCGACCTCGTCGATGACAACAACTCCCGTTGCACCCTTTACCTCGCAGAGACTTTCACAGTTGTAGAATGCGCCTGAGCCTATCTTTTTTACCTTCTCGGTCATATCTACTCTTACGAGAGCGGAGCAGTCGGAAAATGCGTTATCACCGATCTTTTCTACGTTAGCTCCGATAGTAACGAACTTAATGGTCTCGTCACCCGAGAAGGCGTCTGCGCCTATCTCAACGACCTTGTAGCTTCCGACGGTATCCGGAATGACCAATTCGGTATCGGAAGTGTCTATACCCGTGATGACAGCGGTATTATTTTCGTAAACACTGTATACGAATCCGTCGGGACTCAGGTTACTTTCGGATATTACCGCGTACTTAGTATCGTCAAATGATGACGAGCAGCCCGTGATCGATCCAAGGGCAATAATGCACGTCAAAACAATCAAAATTAGTTTTTTTGATCTCATATTACCTCCTTACAACCTTATCTTGATTTTTGATAAAGTTATAGCAATACCATTTTATCATAAAGATAGCAATTTGTCAATCACTTTGCTTTCTTGTTTAACAATTTTGTTAAAAATATATAACAGTTTTTTTGACTGAACAATACTCTGTAAGATACATAAAATAAGTAATAGGCAGATACTGGGTCTACAACGTGAGGTTAAGTTATGATCTTTGAAATTATTTTAGGGTGCATGATCCCGCTTTTTGGCACTGTGCTCGGTGCCGCTTGTGTTTTCTTTATGAGAGGAGAGCTTGACAAGGGTTTCAGGAGTGCTATCTCGGGGATAGCTGCAGGAGTGATGATCGCGGCGTCTGTATGGAGCCTGCTTATACCAGCGATGGAGTACGAAAGTTCAGCGGCATTAGGTAAATTTGCTTTTCTTCCCGCTATATTAGGCGTCTGGTGCGGTATTCTCTTCCTTGTGATAACGTCAGCACTTTTATCAAAAGTGAACGAGGGAGAGCTGCTGAATAAGGCTAAGCGCAGCTTTGGTGAGAGCAGTATGCTTTTTACATCTGTCACTCTGCACAATCTCCCCGAGGGGATGGCGGTTGGAGTAGTTTACGCCGCGCTTATCGCCGCGCCGTCGGGCGAGGCACTTGGCGGCGCCTTGGCGCTATCACTCGGAATAGCAATACAAAATTTTCCAGAGGGCGCGATAATATCAATGCCGCTTCGCGCGGAGGGAATGAAAAAAAGTAAGGCATTCTGGTACGGAGTGGTTTCTGGAATTGTCGAGCCTGTTGGCGCTGCGCTGACCTTGCTTGCTGTGTCTGTTATCCTCCCCATTCTCCCTTTCCTTCTCGGCTTTGCGGCGGGTGCTATGATATACGCCGTGGTCAAGGAGCTGATGCCGTTTGTTAGCGGTAGCGATTCTGGCGCTGTTTTCTTTGCGCTCGGCTTCTCGATAATGATGATACTCGATGTTATCTTCGGATAAAAAAAGCTCCCCTTCTCGTGTGAGAAAGGGAGCTTTTCAGTTATTTGGATAATTTAGAAAAGTGAAAGCTGATCGGTCTCGCTTAGGTTGTCAAGCGCGTGGTTCTTGCGAAGCACCTCGATAACGCTCTTTGTTAGCTTTGCGCGTGTCTGAAGATCCTCGACCGAGAAGAATTTTTCCTCTTCCCTTGCCTTTACGATGTTCGCGGCGGCGTTATCTCCAAGTCCCGCAAGTGCCGAGAAAGGCATACGGATAGCACCGTTTTCAGGCTTGAAGGCGTAGGAGTGAGATTTCTCAATATCTATCGGCAAGAATCTGATACCCCTCGCCATGCACTCGTTTGCAAGCTGAAGTGAGGGGATCGAGGCTATCTCCTTAGGAGACGCTTCCTTACCGCGCTTTTCAATATCCTTGATGGTTGACTTTACGTGCGCTCTTCCTCTGCCTACTGTTTCGGCATCAAATCCACCGGGTGCTACCGTGAACATAGCGCAATAGAAGGCGATCGGGATATGTACCTTATACCAACCAAGGCGAATTGCCGACATAACGTAAGCGGCGGCGTGCGCCTTCGGGAACATGTACTTTATCTTCTTGCAGGAGTCGATATACCATTCGGGAACGTCATGCTCTCGCATAGCCGCTTCCCATTCGGGCGTCAGCCCCTTACCTTTACGCACGGACTCCATTATCTTAAATGAGAGCGCGTTCTCAACGCCGTAACGGATAAGGTCGTTCATTATGTTATCACGACATCCGATAACCTTTGAAATATCGCATATTCCGTTCTTGATAAGCTCGTCGGCGTTGCCAAGCCAAACTCCCGTTCCGTGAGTAAGTCCCGAGATCTGCAAGAGATCTGCAAAGTTATTTGGCTTTGCATCTACGAGCACCTGCTGGAGAAAATGCGTACCGAACTCGGGCAGACCAAACGTTCCGATAGGAGCGTCAATGTCCTCGGACGAGATGCCGAGAGGCTTAGTTGAATGGAAGAGCTCATAGACCTCACGGTCGTTCATGGGCACGTCCATTACGCTCGTGTTTGAGAATTCCTCAAGCCATTTATACTTGGTAGGAATATCGTGTCCAAGCTCGTCGAGCTTCAAGATGGTATCGTGGAGATAGGAGAACGCGAAGTGCGTTGTAACTATATCGGAATTCGGGTCGTCCGCGGGATGCTGAACGGGTGTGAAATCATATACCTCGTATTCTCGCGGAACAACTATGATACCACCCGGGTGCTGACCCGTAGTTCTCTTTACGCCTACGCAAGTGCCTATGATGCGCTCCATCTCGGCTCTGTTGATGCTTACGCCCTTGCCCTCAAAATACTTGGAAACGAAGCCGAGGGCAGTCTTGTCGGCAAGAGTGCCGAGAGTTCCTGCTCTGAACACGTTCTCTGCACCAAAGAGCTCCTCGGTGTATTTATGCACCTTGCCCTGAACGTCTCCCGAGAAGTTAAGGTCAATATCGGGAGATTTATCTCCGTAGAAGCCAAGGAAGGTCTCAAAAGGAATATCATGCCCATCGGCGTTAAGCTTTGTGTTACAATGTGGACAGTTCTTATCGGGAAGGTCAAATCCCGAGCCCACGCTACCGTCTGTAAAGAACTCGGAATACTGACACTTAGGACAGTAATAGTGCGCGGGAAGCGGATTTACCTCGGAAATTCCCGCCATCGTCGCAACGAAGGACGAGCCAACCGAGCCTCGTGAGCCAACGAGATAGCCTTGGCTCTCGCTATACCACACGAGTCGCTGAGCGATCATATAAAGAACCGCAAATCCGTTCTTTATGATAGACGTAAGCTCCTTTTCAAGACGAAACTTTACTATTTCGGGGAGCGGATCGCCGTACATAGATTTTGCGCGCGTCCAGCATTTCTCCTGAAGCTCCTCCTCCGCACCTTCCATGTGAGGCGTGTATGAGCCCTTCGGGATAGGACGGACGCTTTCTATCATATCGTTTATGAGATTGGTGTTCTCAACTACTACCTCGTAAGCCTTTTCCTCACCGAGATAAGCAAATTCCTCAAGCATCTCCTCAGTAGTTCTGAAATAAAGGTTTATATCTCTGTCGTAGTCCTTGAATTTCATTCCTGCAAGGAGTATCTTGCGGCATATCTCGTCCTCTTTGTTAAGGAAGTGGGCGTCACAGGTAGCAACTACGGGCTTGTTGTATTTCTCGCCGAGCGCTACTATCTTTCGGTTAAGCTCGCGGAGTCCCTCGTCGTCTGCGACGGTGCCCTCTGCTATAAGGAATCTGTTGTTGCATATAGGCTGTATCTCAAGATAATCGTAGAAGGACACGATCTCCTCGATCTCCTTCTCGGGCTTGTTCTCAAGCACGGCTCTGAAAAGCTCGCCTGCCTCACATGCCGAGCCGATTATAAGTCCCTCACGGTGCTTTACAAGCTCGGTCTTGGGGATACGCGGCTGTCTGCGATAGTAATTGAGGTAGCTTGATGAAATAAGCTTATAGAGATTTTTAAGTCCCGTTTGGTTCTTAACGAGGATTATCTGATGATAAGGTCTGAGATTTAAGGGATTTGCGTTTGCGCTGAATTCGTGGCTCAGCTCTGTGAAATTCTTTATATCAAGAGCGGAAAGCTGCTCTCGCATCTTAAAGAATATGTTTGCAAGCATCTCAGCGTCGTCGCAGGCTCTGTGGTGATTGAACTCACCGAGCTTATAATGCTTTACGAGAACGTCGAGCTTGTGAGATTTCAGATCCTTGTTAAGAAATCTTGAAAGTCCCACGGTGTCAAGAGAAGCGTTGTTAAACGGAATATCAAGCTCCTTTGCGGCTGTGCGGATAAATCCTACGTCAAACTCGGAGTTATGCGCGATGAGCAGCCTGTCGCCTACAAAGGCAAGGAATTCGGGAAGCACCTCGTCTATCTTTCTCGCGTCGGCTACCATCTCGTCGGTAATGGAAGTAAGCTTGACTATCTCCTCGGGGATAGGAATTTCGGGGTTTATAAAGGTGTTGTATCTCTCAAGCACCTCGCCCTCGCGTATCTTTACGGCACCGATCTCAATTATCTTGCAGGTCTGCGCCGAAAGTCCCGTTGTCTCTATATCGAATACTATAAATTCGTTTGAAAAATCGCCGTCGTAAGAGCCGTATACGGCGCTTGCGGTGTCGTTTACGAAATATGCTTCCATTCCGTAAATGACCTTCATATCACACTTATCGGCAGCCTTCATTGCTTCAGGAAAGCCTTGCACGTTTCCGTGGTCTGTGATCGCTACGGCAGGATGTCCCCATCTCTGAGCGGTCTTTACCGCAACGTCGGGCGGAATAAGGGCATCCATTGCCGACATATTGGTATGCAAATGAAGCTCCACGCGCTTTTTCGGAGCGTTGTCGGAGCGCTTTATTCTGCTTACGAGTGCTATGTTGCTGTAATTCATATAAAGCTCGGTCTCGTCGTTCCTCTCGCCCTTGGTATATCCCTTGATAGCGACTACAACGCCGGGCTTTATTACTCCCGAAAGCTCCTTTTCGTCCTCGGGAGCAAGAGAGTATCTCTTGACGAATATAGAAGAGTTGCCGTCAAAAAGTCCGAAGGAGACGTTGAATTTATCTCCCGCGCGGTTTGCTTCACTCGTGTAGGAAAAGACCTCGCCGATGATGATAACGTTTCTGACGGGGCGTGTTATGCTTGCGATAGGAGTCGGAGTTATCGCAAAGGGTACACCTATGACGAACTGCGGCTCTGAAATATCAAACACGGATGAGCCTATTTTAAGCGTACCGTCCTCGCAATGCTCTAAGCTCTCATCTCCGAAAACAGAGGTTATTCTCGGCAAGGCAGGGGTGTCGGGAGCGGCGGCGCTCTTAGTATCTGAGTTACCTCGCTCTGCCGCCTCTCTGTATCTCTGCTCTGCCTCTGCGAGCTGCTTGTCCGCAAGCTCAAGGCGTCGGGTATATTCGTCTGACATCGCGTCAAGAATGGCGTTTTCGTCCTTTTCTATCTCGACTCTGACGTGTATTCCGAACTCGCTGAAAATGATATTTTCAATGATATTCGGCGTGCTGGCGTTCTGAAGAAGTCCTATTCCGCTTACCGAAAAGGGTATCTTTATATTGAGGACGTTGTCGCTCAGCGTATACATATAGTTCTCAAAGAAGCCTTTTGCGACAGCTCCTATGCGCTCAGCCTCGGTAAGTATCTCGGGAATATAGGAATATTCAAAAAGGACGCTCGGATAGTGAGGCAGTATCTTACAAAAGCTGAGAGTATATGCTTTGGATATTGCGCTCTCAAGCTCGTAAAGAGTGCGCTTGGGAACGATGTACTGAAGGTCGGCGTGGACCTCTATTATGCGGTTTTCCTTGTCTATTTTTGAGCGCGTTGCTACAGCGTTCTCAAGAATGACCGACTGCTCGGGCGTGGGAAGATATTTACTGAAATATTCTTTTAGTGTTTTTGCCATTTCTCTTCCCTCTTTTCTTTATAAATTCTTTATTTCTTTGATAAGGCGCTCGACTACGTCGCCCTCGGGGATCTTCTCGATGATAACTCCCTTTTTGATAAGCACAGCCTCGCCCTTGCCGCCTGCAATGCCTATGTCAGCCTCTCTTGCTTCTCCGGGGCCGTTTACCACGCATCCCATAATAGCTACCTTAAGAGGCTTGTCCAATATGTTTTCCTCTCTTGCGCGCTTTTCAAACTGAGAAACGAGAGAGATGAGATCGATCTTGGTCCTTCCGCAGGTCGGGCAGCTCACTATGTCCATTCCGCACTGACCGCTGATGCCGATAGCGCCGAAGATGCGCTTTGCCGCGCCTATCTCTTCCTCGGGTCTGTCGGTAAGGGATACTCTGACGGTGTCTCCGATACCGTCGCAAAGCAGAGCACCTATTCCAACAGCACTCTTGATAGAGCCCATCTCCTTGCCGCCTGCCTCGGTAACGCCAAGATGCAAAGGATAATCGCATTTTTTTGCGAGAATTCTATTGGCGAGTATCATATTATAAGGATTTGACGCCTTTATAGATATGACTATATCGTCAAAATCGTATTTTTCAAGTAAAGATGCGTGATAAAGCGCGCTTTCCGCAAGAGCCTCGGGTGTGGGAGATCCGTGCTTTGCGAGTATCTCTTTTTCGAGCGAGCCGCTGTTAACACCTATCCTTATCGGTATCCCTGCCGTGCGACACGCCTTTACTACCGCGTGGACTCTGTCGTCAGAGCCTATGTTTCCGGGGTTTATGCGTATTTTATCTACGCCCGCCTCGGCACAAGCGAGGGCTATCTTATAATCAAAATGAATATCCGCAACGATCGGGATAGCTACGCCGTTTTCCTTGAGAAAAGGAATGGTAGCGACTGCTTCAAGATCGGGGACGGTTATTCTCACGATATCACAGCCCTCTCGCTGAAGTGAGAGGATCTGGCAAAGAGTCGCGCTCTTGTCGTGAGTATCGGTATTAGTCATTGATTGAATAGCAATAGGCGAGGTATCACCTATTGCTACGTTTCCTATATTTATTCTTTTCGTTTTTCTTCTTATATCGTTGTATATCATTTTACCTGAATATCAGCTTCATAACGTCCTTGAAGGACACGAATATCATAAATGCGAAGAGTATTATTATTCCGCCGAAGTTTATATATGCTTCAACGTTTTTGTTTATCGGCTTTCTTCTTATTCCCTCTATGATAAGAAACAAAAATCTGCCGCCGTCAAGTGCGGGAAAAGGAATAAGATTGAAAACGCCCAAGTTTATAGTCAGGATCGCGACTATATAAAGGAAGGTATCAATATTTGTTTTAGCCGCCTCGCCGACTACCTCCGCAACGCCTATAGGGCCTGAGACAGCGTCGAGACCGAATCTGCCGCTGATAAGTCCTACGAGCGAATCGATTACCATTTTGACGGCTGAGAGCGAGCGCGTGAAGGATTGCTTCATAAGATTTCCGAAGCTTCTCTCCTCGGCAAGAACCTTGAAGTCAAGCGTTCCGAAAACGACACCCTCCTCCTCACTCGTGGGAAATACGACGTCCGAAAGAAGAAGCTTCTCGCCGTTTCTCTTTACAAGAATGTCAATAGGCTCGTATCCCTTGTTGCTTATCTCGTAAAGCACCTCGTTACCGCTGTATACTCTTGTTCCGTCTACCTCAATAATGACGTCACCAATCTCAAGCTGAGCGCTTGAGAGCGCATTTTCGTCAAACTCGGCAACGGTAGTTGAGCCGATAGGACCTTGAATGAGAACGAGAGTCATCATAAGGATAAAGCCGAGCACAAGGTTCATCGCGGGTCCCGCAATAGTTATGAGCATTCGCTGCCATACCTTTTTATTGCAGAAAGCGCTCTCGTCGTCAGACGCCTCGTCCTCTCCCTCCATGCTGACAAATCCACCGATGGGGAGCGCGCGCATTCCGTATTTAGTTCCGTATTTCTTTGATTTCCACGAGAAGACCGTAGGGCCCATTCCGACCGCAAACTCTCTTATCTTTACGCCGCAGGCTCTTGCGGTAAGAAAGTGTCCGAGCTCGTGGATAAATATCAATATGCCAAAGACGAGTACCATTACCAAAAGGTAAAAGGCAACCGTTAAAACTCCACCCATTTATAAAACTTTCCTTTCGGATGAAATTATTATCTGAGAATGTCAGCAGTAAGTCTGCGTGCCTCGAGGTCAAGCTCAAGTATAGAGCCAAGATCGTGTGCATTCTTCGCGTCTTGCATTCTATCAACCGCTTCCGTGACCGATTCTGTTATGCGGAAGAATGGTATCCTTCGATCCAGAAAAGCGCCTACTGCTACCTCATTTGCGGCATTAAGCACCGCAGGTAACGCGCCACCCTTGTTTGCACAGTCTATAGCGCGTGAAAGAAGCGAGAATGTTTCGGGATCGGGCTTCTTGAAGCTAAGAGAAGCGACCTTGAACAAATCAAGCTCGGGGATGGTCGCCGTCTCCCTCTCGGGATAGGTAACGGCGTATTGAACGCACAAACGCATATCGGGAACCGACATTTGAGCGATAACGCTGTTATCAATATATTCTACCATAGAGTGTATTATACTCTCACGGTGTACTACTACCTCAATTCTGTCAGCAGGAACACCAAAAAGGTGGGCTGCCTCTATGACCTCAAAGCCCTTGTTCATGAGAGTTGCGGAGTCGATAGTTATTTTTGCGCCCATTTTCCAAGTGGGATGAGCGAGGGCATCCTCAAGCGTAATGCCCTTAAGCTGCTCTTTGGTATATCCAAAGAACGGGCCGCCCGAGGCGGTAAGCAGAATACGCTTTATCTCCTGCTGCTTTCCTGACTTCAAGCATTGAAAAATAGCCGAATGCTCGCTATCTACGGGAAGTATCTCAACGCCCTTCTCACGCGCCTTTGACATAACTATCTCGCCTGCTACCACGAGAGATTCCTTGTTGGCAAGTGCAAGACGAGCGCCTGAGTCTATAACGGCAAGCGTGGGCAAAAGTCCCGCTCTGCCTATTATTGAGTTGACGACGGTGCCGTTGTTCTCTGCGGCTATCATCTCGCAGATGCCGCTCGCCCCCGAATAAACCTTAACCTTGGTATCGGCAAGGCGCACGCGAAGATCACGCGCAGACGCTTCATCAGCCATAGCAACCGAGGAAAGCGAGAATTTACGCGCCTGTTCTTCAACTCGCACAGAGTTAGTGTTAGCGCTTACGGAATTTACCTTAAGACCGAGCTTATCGGCAACGTCAAGCGCTTGCTCTCCTACAGAGCCCGTTGAACCAAGGACGGATATTACGGTTTTTTCATTTTCAAAAAGAGTCATATTTTCTCCACTATCAAAGAAGAGGTATATTGGTTACCATAGACAAAAGGCACATCACGCCAACGCCAAGTGAGACAGAAAGAATAGAGTCGAATCTGTCAAGCATTCCTCCGTGTCCGGGGAAAAGCTTTCCGTAATCCTTAATTCCGTAATGTCTCTTTATAACAGACATTATCAGATCTCCGATCTGAGCGATAACCGATATGAAGATTCCGCTTATCGTAAGGAATATGAGATTTGCCTCGCAATTCAAGAAGACTTCAGCGATAATTCCGAGCACGAGGTATGAGAGCGCACAGAAGAATATTCCTCCGATGCTTCCCTCGATAGTCTTTTTGGGGCTTACGTCCTCGATAAGCTTGTGCTTGCCAAAGAAAAATCCCGTAAAGTAAGCAAAAATATCAGTGATCCAAGCACCGAGGAATATGAGGATAAACAGAAGCATTCCGTTATCTCCGAAATCTCTGACAAATCCGACCATATTCATAGCGAGAATAATATAAAGAGTCGTAAACGCGGAAGCGCACGTATCCTTATATGTAAGCTTTCCGTGAGACCATACTACGAGAGCAAAAAGATAAACGGTATATATCATACCGGCTATTGCGGCAATAGCAACGACAGTCAGTGTGTCGTCAAGCGCTCTTTGAAGAACGGGAAGCGCTATACCTATGGCATACGCGGGCAATGATATAGCTATATTCTTGTGAAGTCCCATACACCTGAACATCTCAAAAAGACAGATCGCAGTAACGATAGATATAGCTATCGGAAGTATCCAAGTGTCAGAAAACCACATTATCGGTATGAGAACGCACAAGGCGACTATTGAAGTAATAATTCTCTTTAACATCGTATCGATCCTTTCACACTCCACCAAATCTTCTCTGCCTGCTCTTAAAAGCGTCAATGGCGGCATCGAGATCCGCCGTATCAAAGTCGGGCCAGAGCTTGTCGGTGAAATATAATTCGGCGTAAGCCGTTTGCCAAAGCAAGAAATTAGATATGCGAAGATCTCCGCCCGTTCTTATTACCATATCAAGCTCGGGAGAGTCCTTGGTGTAAAGCGCGTGGGTGATGTCATCCTCGCAGATAGCAGTCTTTCCCTCTTTGATAAGCGTGTGGTAGGCGTGGACAAGCTCGCTTCTGCCGCCGTAGTTTATCGCGAGATTAACTATCCTTGAATTATTTTTGCTCTCCTCCTCAATCTTCTCCATTTTTGCTCTGAGAGAAGGTGTAAAAGGAGCTTTGTCGCCAAGGAAAACGAAACGAACGTCTCGTTCCCTTCTCTTTAAGCGCTGATAGCAATCGTCGAGATATTCGTCGAGCAGCTTCATAAGAGCGCTTACCTCTTTTTCGGAGCGCTTCCAATTTTCTGTGGAAAAGACGTAAAAGGTTGCCGCCTTGAGTCCGATCTCTCCGCAGTATTCCATTATCTTTTTGAATGTCTCAGCACCCTTTTTATGCCCGAATTCTCTCGGCATTCCTCGCTTTTTTGCCCATCTTCCGTTGCCGTCCATAATGAAGGCTATGTGATTTATAGGGCAAGTGGTAATATCGTGGGTATCTTTAATAAGAGCCATATCTAAGCACCTACTGCAATTTCGTATTTAACAGAAAACAGGACGGGCATTTCACCCGCCCTGATCTCTTGGGTCAGATCTGCATGATCTCCTTTTCCTTCTTGGAAGTAACGCCATCTATGTCCTTGATGTACTTATCGGTGAGATCCTGAACGGACTTCTCGGATGCCTTCTGCTCATCCTCGGTCATCTCGCCGTCCTTCTTCATCTTCTTGCAAAGATCGTTTGCATCTCTTCTTATGTTACGGATAGCTACCTTAGCCTCCTCACCCATCTTCTGAACCTGCTTTACGAGCTCTTTACGGCGCTCCTCAGTAGGCTGAGGGAATACGAGGCGGATAACCTTACCGTCGTTTGTAGGAGTGATTCCAACGTCGGAAGCAAGAATAGCCTTTTCCATAGCCTTGAGGGTGGAAGCATCATAGGGGGTGATGGTAACGGTCTTGGTATCTGCAACGCGCACGTCAGCCATAGAGGTGATGAGTGTGGGCGCGCCCCAATATTCAAAATTTACCTTTGAGAGAACAGCGGTATTAGCCTGGCCTGCGCGAATTACCGTAAGGCTCTCCTGATAGGAAGCCACGGATTTCTGCATTTTTGCTTCAAAATCCTTTGTATTGAGTTTCATAATAAACCTCCGTATAGTAATTATATTTCGTTAATTTAAATTTATTCAGAAAGACGTTATCTGTGAAGCTCTGTGCCTATCTTTTCACCCATTGCAACACGGTAGATATTCATAGGATCCTTGAGCTCGAATGCGTATGCATTGATATTGTTATCCATACAGAATGCAGCAGCGGTAAGATCGAGTGCCTTGAGCTCCTTGCTGAGAATATCGTTGTAGGAAATTTCGTCGTAGCGTACTGCGGTAGGATCTACCTTGGGATCGGCGGTATAGATACCGTCTATGTTCTTAGCGAGAAGCAAAGCGTCAGCGCCTATTTCAGCAGCGCGGAGCGCACCTGCGGTATCGGTCGAGAAGAAGGGTGAGCCAAGACCGCATCCGAAGATAACGACCTTTCCCTCCTCGAGAGCGGAAACTGCGGCTCTGGGAGTGTACTGCTCTGCAAAGGCGTTCATTTCAACTGCCGTCATAGCGACTGCAGAAAGACCGCACTGCTTGAAGGTCTCCTCAAGCGCGAGAGCATTGATAGTGGTTGCGAGCATTCCCATCTGATCGGCACGGACTCTGTCCATAGAGCCGCCCTGTCTGCCTCTCCAGATGTTTCCTGCGCCTACTATAACACCGACCTGAATTCCTGCGTCAACGCATTTCTTCAGGACGTCTGCCACCGAGGAGATAAAATCAAAATCAAGAATTCCTTCCTTGCCTCTTGCAAGTGCTTCGCCGGAGAGCTTGAGAAGTATTCTCTTATACTTAGGTTGTGAGTCGTTACACATAAGCAAATTACCCCTTTATATACATACTGAATATATTTTACTACATTTTTTTCATTTTGTAAACAGTTATTTTGATATTTTCTTCAATAAAAAAATTAATTTACATTTTCTTAAACAAATTTCAGCAATTAAAAATAATTTACAAATACTTATACACTTTTTACGAGTTTTGTGGTATAATGTTTTAAATATATCTTTAGGGGGACCGTATGACCGAGCTTATTGCCTGTCCAACCGATCTTAATAACAAAAAACGCGTAAGCAAGATGACGTGGCTGTTTATGGCACTCTTTTTCTTGCTTCCGCTTATTCTTAATAATTTGATTATAATTCCGATTTACGCCACGCTTGAGGCAGACGTGGCGTATTCGGGTTCTCTGCTCACGATAGTAATAAAATATCTGCAGGATTTTTTTGATCTGCTTGCTTTCTCCTCGGCGTATGCGCTTATCATTTTCTCAGCGCTTTTGCTTGACGGGAAGCGTTCTCGCTTTATCGCGCTTTTTTATGCGATCACCTATCTTTTGGTCATACCGGTAAAGATGCTTATGAACGTAGTTATCTACGGCTCTCTCGGAAGCACCTCGCAGATAATTATAGACGTGATCTACCTTGGCGTTTATTTCGTTCTGTATCTGATTCAGTTGCTCGTTGTTTACATATTCGCGGCGACCGATTCAAGCCGCTATATCTCCTCGCTTGAGGCGCTCAGAGCATCAAAGCGCGACAAGGCAAGACAAAGAGCCGAGAATATCGAAAGCGTTCTTCCCTTTTCAAAATTTATAGACTGGTATAATCCTCTTCAGCGCTCCGCGGTAAAAATGAGTGCTTTAATAACCGCCATAAAGGTCGGCACGCGTATAATCAACGACGTATCCGTAGGCGCGCCCGAGTCGTTCGGTGAGGTCATGATAATGGTAGTTTATTATCTCTCCGACTTCATCTACGGTGCTGTTGCATATATCGTTGCAATATTCGTTATAAGTTTTTTCTTCGAGCGCTTAAAGAAAAAGGACGGAGATCTCTCCCCGTCCGATAAAGCTTGATCTAAGCGAGCAGCTTTTGCAGCAGTGCCATTTTGTTTCCCGAATATTCGTAAGCACCCTTGAAATCGTCTATTTCCTTGCAGCATATCTCAAGGTCGCAGAAAACGAAATAAAGCATCGGCTCGGGCATTCCGTAGTCCTCGCCGCAAAGAAGCTTGTAAAGTATTTTGTGCGCCTCGGCGTATTCCCCGTGATCCATCAGTATTCTCGCGTTTACGTGCAGGAAGAAGGAGCTTTCCTCGGGAAGCAATCTCATTCGCTCCGAGAGGTGAGAGACCTCATCCCATCCGTACTCCTCGGCTTCACAGATCATATCGCAATAGACCGAGAAGCCGTCGGTAAACATTATTATATCCTCTTTTTTCAGGTCGTCTATGACGTTTGACGTGAGCATAGGCGAGATAAGTCCCATATACAGAAAGTATGCTCTTGCTTTGAAAAGGATAACGTCGGTGCTGTATATAGTGCTCTCGCAGTATCTCAGCGCCTCGTCAAGTATTTCAGCCGAAGCGTGAAGATTGCCCCTTGAGAACTCCTCGGCACCAACCGCAAGGCTACATTCGGCGGATATCAGCATCAGCTCGTCGTCGCTCCAGGTGCAATTCTC
>JAFVRA010000021.1 GCA_017504545.1 Clostridia bacterium
ACCAAATAATAAAGTGAGAACCGTAATCAAGCCTTCCCCGGCGGGGAAGGGGGACCGCTTGCGGTGGATGAGGAGAGCCTGATATTAAACTAACTTTTTCTCCTCATCCGTCAGCCAGCTCCGCTTCGCTCCGTGTCTGCCACCTTCCCCGCTGGGGAAGGCTTTGGATGACATTGCGTTAGGCAAGACGGGAGGATAATATCCTCCCCTACAAGCAAAACATCAAAATTTTCACCAAAACCTGTAGGGACCGGCGTCCTCGACGGTCCTTTTAAACAAAACGATATTTTTATAGACGGGACGCCAAGGATGTCGTCCCCTACAACGTTTGGTTGTTCTCCTCTTTTCATTTCTGCTATGCAAAAATACCACCCTCTCGGGTGGTATTTTCGTTTTTATTCAAAGAACACCGTCTCGCCGGGGGCGATGGTGTATTCCTTTTTGTTAAGGCTGAAGAACACCTCGGTCGAGGTGGGGTTATGCACCTTAGTCATATCCGCAGAGAACACAAGCGCCTCGTACGCCTTGGTGTATTCGTATATCTCCATATTAGTCGCGTACCATATATCGTCACAGCCCGAGATAGCCTTGCACATCTCCTCTGCCCTATCCCAATTATCCTTCTGCTCGAACTCGTAGGTATGTCCCCAGACGTAAAAGAGCTTGGGCGCGTCGCCCTTATAAGCCTTGAAGCTATCTATAAGCTCAAAGAGCTTCGGATCGTCGTGGTGGCAGGTCGGGTTGAGTCTGAGCCAATCGGTAGGCATATCAAAGCTAAGCGTGCTCTTTATGGTTCTCGCGTAAACTATTCCGCACTGACGGAGAGCATCTACCACACCTTCGCTGTAGGTTCCGTAGGGGTAAGCGTGTCCGCGCACTATTCTGCCGAACATATTTTCAAGCTCTTCCCTGTCCTTCATTATCTCATATACCACTCCAGCAGGCGTGAGCTTCTCAAGCCAGGGGTGAGTGTAGCCGTGAGTTGCGACCTCGTTGCCGTTCTTTCCGTAATACTGCTTGAGCGCGGACGCGGGAAGCATACGGTGTATATGTCCCTTGGGGAACTTCGTTCCCTCGGGCGAGGTGATGCCCGAATTGAGATTGAAGGTACCCTTGAGGGCATACTTGTCCATTATCTCGATAAAGCGGATGTCCTGCTCCACGCCGTCGTCGTAGCTGAGCGTGAACGCCTTAGCGCGACCGCCGGGAAATCTCATAAAAAATTTAGTTCTCATAGCAACGTCCTTTCAGTTATCTTACGACTCGCTTCCGCCAAGAGTTCCCTCTGAAACGCGGGTCATATATTCTTCCATCGTAATAAGCACGCGGCGCGGCTTGTTGCCGTCGGGCTTGGAAACGTAGCCAAGCTCCTCCATCGTGTCTATTATCTTTGCCGCTCTGCCGTAGCCTACGCCAAGTCTTCTCTGCATAAGCGAGGTGGAGATCTTGCCCTCCTCTACCGCGAGCTTGACTGCATCGCGGAACTTGGAGTCGCCGCCCTCTTCAGAGCCGCCGTCAGCGTCAGAGGCAGGCGCACCTGCGCCCTTCTTGCCGAGCATGCCGCAGTTCTTGGCGTTCTCTTCCATACTGCTTATAAAGTCGCTGTTGTATCTTGCCGCAGAGTTGTTAGCCTTGATAAAGGAAACTATCTTCTCTACCTCGGCTTCACTTACGAACGCGCCCTGAACTCGCATAGGCTTTGCCGCGCCTACGGGAGCGAAGAGCATATCACCGCGACCGATAAGCTTCTCAGCACCCGCGATATCGATGATAGTACGCGAGTCGACCTGAGACGCAACGGTGCAGGCAATTCTCGAGGGGATATTAGCCTTGATAAGACCTGTGATAACGTCAACCGACGGACGCTGAGTACCGATGATGATGTGTATTCCTGCGGCTCTTGCCTTCTGCGCGAGACGGCAGATGCAAGCCTCGACGTCGTCGGGAGCGGTCATCATAAGATCTGCAAGCTCGTCTATGATGATTACCATGTGCGGCATTCTTTCCTTCTCGGGATCGTTCTCGGTCACCGCGTTGTAGGTGCCTATATCACGAACTCCGACCTCCTCGATAAGCTCGAAGCGGCGCTCCATCTCGGCAACCGCAGACGCGAGCGCGCCCGCCGCCTTCTTGGGATCGCTGACTATAGGAGCGTAGAGGTGAGGAATGTCCTTGTAAATATTGAATTCTACTTTCTTAGGGTCAATGAGGATAAGCTTTACGTCCTCGGGGCGAGCCTTGTAAAGAAGGCTGATGATCACCGAGTTGATGCACACCGACTTACCCATACCCGTAGCACCCGCGATAAGCAGGTGGGGCATCTTTGCAATATCAAAGTAAACGGGGTTACCGCCGACGTCCATACCGAGACAAGAGGTTAGCTTGCTCTTTGCCTCGGAGAACTTCTCGTTCTCGATAAGGTCGCGCAGATAGACCGTCGCGCGAATGCGGTTAGGCACCTCGATACCGACAGCCGCCTTGTTGGGAATAGGCGCTTCTATACGAACGCCGGATGTCGCAAGGCTGAGCGCGATGTCGTCAACGAGGTTGGCTATCGAGCGAACTCTCGTACCGACCGCGGGCTTGAGCTCGTAACGTGTGATCGTAGGACCTCTTGAATACTGTATAGCCTCGATATCTACTCTGAAGCTCTTGAGCGTCTGCTGAAGCAGATTTGCCGTCTCGCGAAGCTCCTTTTCTCTTTCGGTATCGGCAGGGTTCTGATTGGGAGCAAGCATATCTATGGGCGGGAATACGTAGGGAGTTACCATCTCCTCATCTTCCTCGGTCTTGTCCTCGGGGAGAACCTCGGCAAGATCAGCCGCGATCTCCTCGCTTGCCATCTCGTTGAGGTCAAGTGCCTTTGCGGCTGTGGAGGCACGGGGCTTCGCGGTGCTCTTGACCGCGTCGAGAGATACGAAGCCATCGTCTCCGTCGATGATAGAATCTCCACCGTAATCTGCTGCGGTGTCAGCGCCTCTCGTCTGGGGCTCTGCGGATAAGGGAATATCGTTGAGCTCAGGCTCGGGGATATTCTCTATCGCGGGTGCGGGCTCCGCAAGGCTCTCGTCTGCTACGCCGATGTCAGCCGCAAGCTCGTCCACGCTCTTGCCCGTGCTTGCCTGTGTCTCTCTGACCTTCTTTTTCTCGGGAGCCTTTCTCACAGGCTGAAGAGTTACCTCCTCGTCGAGCATAGCCGCCTCAGCCTCGGCAAGTCTTCTTGCCTCCTGCTTGCGAGCCGCCTCAAGCTGCTTCTTTCTCTTTTTCCTTGCTCTCTCAAGCTCTTTTTCCTTGAGCGCCGCTATTTTTCTCTCGTCGTAATCGTCCTCAAAGTCAACGTTCTCCTCGCGGAGCTGACGGCGATATTTTATCTGCGCTATGATATAGTCGGGGGTGAGTCCTGCCGAGAAGAGCAGGACTACCGCAAGAAGTATAAAGAGTATTACGAGCGATATGGTAGGCTGGAACGCGATAGTCAGAAAATAAGCCACGGGCGCACCGAGAAGTCCGCCGCCCTCGAGGTCCTCTACGGCACTCTCCCAGAAGTAAGCAAACTCAAAGGTAGATGGATCTGCAAACACGCCGAGTATCACCGATATCATATAGACCGCGATAGACGAGAAAACAGTCCTTGAGACCACGCTTTTGCGCGCTCTTCTGTAATCGTCGTATCTGTCGCTGTCCTTGCGCGCGTCTGCGGCAGGAAAATTCACGTGGAAGATGCACCAGCTGACACCTATATATCCGAGCAGGAGGGGCAGAATGAACGCCGCGCCGCCTAAGAGTCCGCAGAAGAAGAGCTGAATGTAGTTACCCACCACGCCTGCGCCGTCCTCAACACCTGCAAGGCGCACGATAATAAAGCATATCGCCAGCACCAGCGCGAAAAGCATCAGGATATAGGGCACAGCCTTTTTAAATCCGCTCCTTCTGTATATCTTCTTTCTCTCCGACTTGCTCGGAGCTACGTGCTTTGCCACCTTCTTGGCTGTAGCAAGGTCTTTTTTTGATACGGAGGGATTGTTTTTCTTATTTGCCATACGGGCCTCCTTTGATAAAATTCTATATAAAGAGAATTAAATTTATAAAAATGGGCATAAATACAGATAATACATTATAACATAAAATCTCAGATTTTTCAAGTTTTTTTAAAGATTTGCTTCAAATTTACTTTAATTCGGACAGGGGAGTGCGATATGCGAATAAAAGTCGGCAGAAAAGCCGCAATTTCCTTGATAATATTGGTGCTTTGCGGCGCTGTCGGGGGATTTATCAACGGTCTGCTCGGCGCGGGCGGCGGCATTATCATAACTCTCGCGCTCTCCCGTCTTTTGCCGAAGGACGAGGAGAGTCGCCGCTCGGTATTCGCCTGCTCGCTCTGCGTTACCCTACCGCTCTCGCTTCTCACACTCGCGAGATACGCTTCGTCCACCGACGGAAGTCTCTCGGAGATGTTTTCGTCCTTTTCGGCGTCCCCTCTGCCGCTCGTCTCGTACGGAGCAGAGCTTATCTTTCTTGCCGCCGCGATAGGCGGCGTGGTGGGCGGACTTCTGCTCGGCAGGCTCGGCTCTGCCGCCCTCTCGCGAATATTCGCCATTATCTGCATAGTTTCGGGCGTGTTGATGATAATATAGCGAGTTCCACCATTTTTGAGGTTGACAAAGCCGCGCCTTTGTGTTATAATAAGTCGGGTAAAATTTTATATCCGAGCCTTCGGTATGTTGCAGGGAGCGGTGCTGCAATATCCCCGAGGGCTTACTCTGCCGCGCTTTTTTACGTTTGGCAGGGTCTATTTCTGCGCCTTGGCGCGTTTTTGGCGTGCGACGAACCCAAGGGTATTTTCATAAAACACGGGCGAACACAGTTCGCCCCTACGAGCAAAAGATTAAATTTCGCACAGACCCGTAGGGGCGTTCTTTGAACGCCCGCGCAAAACGTAATGATTTTTTATAAATTACGGGAGGATGGTATCCTCCCCTACAGGCAAAATATCAAAATTTTCACCAAATTCTGTAGGGGAGACCACCGGTCGTCCGCGCAAAACGCAATGATATTTTTATAAACGGGACGCCGAGGACGTCGTCCCCTACAATAAGATAACACCAAATAATAAGGCGAGAACCGTAATCAAGCCTTCCCCAGCGGGGAAGGGGGACCGCTTGCGGTGGATGAGGAGAGCCTTATATTAAACTAACTTTTTCTCCTCATCCGTCAGCCAGCTCCGCTTCGCTCCGTGTCTGCCACCTTCCCCGCTGGGGAAGGCTTCCCTGTGACATTGCGTTAGGCAAGGCGTGAGGAGAAAGACCTCTCTCCTACCGATGATAA
>JAFVRA010000022.1 GCA_017504545.1 Clostridia bacterium
CAAAGCAATTGCGTATGCTCAGAAAATGCCCGAACTAAAAAACTGCAGAGAAATATTGCTTTCTGCCGCTTCCGATGGCAAAGAAGAAGCAAAATACATTGGAGATTTTCTTTTGAAAACAGCAAGTCAGTTTGCTCAACAACTCGTTTATGGTTTGATTACCAACAAGCATCATTTTGAAAGTGATATGCCAATCGAAAAGATCAAAGGAGCGATTTCTCTATTTTATTTAATCTGTGATGACGGAAACATGGGAAAATATCACGGTGATCTTATAGAGCTCTATATCTATCTTTCAAGAGTTCAATGGGAGCGGGGATATCACGATGATGCGTTTGAATCATTGAACGAAAGTTTGAAGCATGCAAAGGCATTAGAAGCTCTATGGGATGAAGAAGAACATACCCTTACGGCCCCGCTTGTTTCTTTTGTAAAATACAAAACGGGAGCACCGGATAATTTTTCAAAAGATCTTCCTAACTTTTGGCCGGGGTGGTGTAATCCCGATTACAGTCAAGTCGCAAAAGAAATCAAGGCTGATCCTCGTTGGGATGAATGGGTAGCTAAAACTCAAGAATAATCTCTCGCCCCGCCTCGTGCGGGTTTTTTCTTTGCTTTCTGCGCATCAAAAAAGCCTTCTCCTGTGGGAGAAGGGGGACCGCGCCAGCGGTGGATGAGGAGTTACTTGAAGATTGAAAACACCTCATCCGTCACGCTTCGCGTGCCACCTTCCCCCACTGGGGAAGGCTATTCAATTTTACCGCTAATTTTGCATACTCTTCGTCTATGTCTTTTTTATTTAAAGTGGGAGCTCGGCGCTGATGCGAATAGTGCTGTCACCTACGAGAGAAGCACAGATCCTTCCTCCGTGGGATTCGACCACCGCCTTGGCGATCGAGAGTCCGATACCGTGTCCGCCCGTCTTGGAGTTTCTGGAGCTGTCAGAGCGATAAAAACGGTCAAACATCAGAGGGAGCTTGTCCTTACTCTTTGGCGCAACAGTGTCATTGACGACTCTGAGGAGCGCTACCTTTCCCTTTTTTTCAAGAGAGAGCGATATAACGCTTTGCTCGGGAGAGTATTTGATCGCGTTATCAAGAAGTATGTTTATCAGCTGATAAATATCACTCTCGCTTCCATTCATTATTATCATAGGCTCGATGCGTGCATCGAGCTTTTTATGCTTGCTCTCGGCAAGTGCTCCAAACGAAGTCGCCGCCTCACTCACCATCTCGGAGAGCGGAAATTCTGTCTTACAAAGTCTCTCTCCCTTTTCCTCCATCTTCGCGAGGAAAACAAGGTCATTAGTAAGCCTTGCCAGACGCTTTGTCTGCTTGTTTATTTCGTCAAGGCTCTCGCTCTTATGTCCTTCGAGCTCCATAAGATCGAGGTTTGCGCTGATTATGCTCAGCGGCGTCTTTATCTCATGTCCCGCGTCCGTGATAAATCGCTTCTGCTTCTCGTAGCTCTCTGCAACAGGGCGTATTATCTTGCCCGCGACGAAGACTACCACGAGACATATAAGCGCGTAGCCGAGAAAGGCTACGATGATACTTGAGAGCAAAAACTTAAGAAGGCTGTCTATCCGTCTGCCGCTGTCAAGAAATATGACTCTCGTAGCTCCGCCCGGCTCGCGCACCTTGAGAAATCGGAAGTGCTTTATAAATCCGCGCTCCGCCCTTTTGTCCATCGCCTCTCCGGTATATTCACGCGCCAAGCCCTCGTCGACTGCGGCGATGTGCGTTGTGTCTATACGGAAGATATCTCCTTGATCGTTGACCTCTGCCGTGAAATATCTTGACTCGTACGGCACCTCGGGCGACATATTTGGCGGCAGTTTTTCAAAACCCCCGAAGAACTCCTCCTCGGGATGCCTTCCCTTGTTCTCCGAGAGCATATCCGCGA
This sequence comes from Clostridia bacterium, assembly GCA_017504545.1. GTDB lineage: Bacteria > Bacillota > Clostridia > Oscillospirales > CAG-272 > HGM12713. Next base: position 1,906 of record JAFVRA010000022.1, read on the forward strand.
CCATATCCGCCTCTCGCGTTACCGAATAGTAGTTCATTATATTGATCCCCAACACGACGGTTATCATCAGCAGCGCCAAGGACACCATTGAGAGCAGAATAAATCTCGTCTTTAATTTTTTGAACATTCTATCTCCTCTAAGGAATATCCCGCATTGCGCGATACCTTTATCTGTATATTTGCTCCAAGCGAGCTAAGCTTTTTGCGGAGATACGAGACGTACACCCACACCACGTTTATCTCAGCGTCAGAGTTGTATCCCCATATCTTCTCCATCAGTCGCTCTACCGAGATAATGTTTCTCGGATTTGACATCAGTATCTCCATGACCTGAAATTCCTTGTTTACAAGCTTGAAACTGCCCGTGGGCGAGGAAAGCTCAAAGCTTGCTCTGTCAAGTGTAACGTTGCCAAAGTACAGCCTTGAATCAGCAGAGCCCTGTCCTCTCGTCATCGCTCTTATTCTCGCGAGAAGCTCCTTGTAATCAAAGGGCTTGGAAAGATAATCGTTGGCGCCGCAGTCAAGTCCGAGCACCTTGTCGTCGACCTCTCCCTTGGCGGTAAGCATAAGCACGGGCACAAGAGTCCCCTTTGCGCGCAGCTTTTTAAGCACAGAGATACCGTCAAGCCGCGGCATCATTATATCGAGTATCACCGCATCGTAAACGTCATTCTCAAGATATTCAAGTGCCTCCACCCCGTCATACACCGTATCGACCGAGTAGTTGCTCTTCATAAGTATCTTAGTCACCGCCGAAGCCAGCGCTTCCTCGTCCTCTGCATACAAAATTCTCATGCCTCATCACTCCCTCCGACGCTCGCTTTCTTTAATTATATCACAGCGGCGCGCCTTTTTCAATATAACATTACCACCTCGCGCTTAAGCCTACTTAAAAAATAAAAAATTTTATATTTTTTATTTGCTTTTTATTCGAATTAAGGTTGTGCATTTATACTGTTGTAGTAAAAAAAGGGGGGAGAGTATTGTGGCATTTCAGACGGTATTTAAGAGATACGAGCTCAAGTATCTGCTCACTACCGAGCAAAGAGAGCGTATAATTACGGCGATCGCGTCATTTATGGAAGCCGACAGCTACGGAAGGACTACCATAAGAAATATATATTTTGACACTGACAGCTACGCGCTCATCCGCCGCTCTATCGAGAAGCCTGCATACAAGGAAAAGCTGAGGATAAGAAGCTACAAGCAGGCTGAGCGCGGCGACACTGTATTCGTGGAGCTTAAGAAAAAATATCAGTCGGTGGTCTACAAGCGCCGCATCTCGCTATGCGAGAGCGAGGCGATGTCGTGGGTAACGGGCGAGCGCCCGATAAGCAAGGAGACACAGATCTCGCGCGAGATAGATTATTTCCGCTCGCTCCACGAAGGGCTCTTACCGACCGTCTTTCTCTCATACGACCGCGACGCGTTCTACTCAAGAGATGACAAAAGCTTCAGAGTCACCTTTGACAGTAACATTCTCTGCCGCACGACAGATCTCTCGCTGACCTCAGAGGTCTACGGCACTCCTATACTTGACGCAGACAAATGCCTTATGGAGATAAAATGCTCGGGCGGTATGCCGCTATGGATGGCAAAGCTGCTATCAGCGGAGCGAATCTACAAGACCTCGTTTTCGAAATACGGCACAGCCTACGCCTCTCTGATCTTCCCTGAAACAAAAAATGCCCTCACGGGCAAAACAAATAAAAAGGAGATTTACACACATGCCTGACGTATTATTCAAGGGACTCTTTGATAATTCGGCCACCTCGGTCATCAGCATAACCGATTTTCTTCTCTGCCTTGGCGTCGCTCTGCTTGCAGGTCTTATCATGGCGTTCAGCTACACCTTCAAGAGCAGATACACCAAGAGCTTCATCGTAACTCTCGCGATACTCCCCGCAGTCGTCTGCGTGGTGATCATGATGGTCAACGGCAATATCGGTACGGGAGTTGCCGTGGCGGGAGCCTTCAGCCTCGTGCGATTCCGCTCAGCACCCGGAAGCGCCAAGGAGATAGCAATGCTCTTTCTTGCTATGGGCTCGGGACTTATTGCGGGTATGGGATACCTCGGCTTCGCGCTTCTCTTCGCGATCATTCTCTGCCTCGTTACAGTACTCTACAACGCCGTGACCTCAAGGCTTGGCACGGGCAAGCGCGAGGCGAGATACAAGACTCTTAAGATAACCATTCCCGAGGATCTCGACTACACTGACGTATTCAACGAGCTTTTCGCGAAGTACACAAAAAAGCACGAGCTCGTGCGCGTAAAGACCACCAATATGGGAAGTATGTTCCGCCTCACCTATGACATTGAGCTTTCCGACGTCACTAAGGAGAAGGAATTTATAGACCGCCTTCGCGAGCGCAACGGAAATCTTGAGATAATGATATCCAAGCAGGATAATTCCGAAATACAGCTTTAAATGGAGGTAAATATATGAAGAAAACAAACAAAGGCTACAGACGATCGCTTTCACTTCTTTTCGTCTCGCTTCTGCTTTCATTCTCGGTGCTGCTCAGCGCCTGCAACAAGGATAAAAGCGAGGGGGGCAGTGATGAGGTCGGTAAGGAAAACGGCTTCTTTGAGAATATTTTCGGTGGCGACAAGGATAAGAACGATCACGGCTCGGTAAATAACGAGTTCGAGGACGTCACCTCGTCTCTTGACGATAACTTCTCTGCATCAGATGAAAAATACTACGAGGGCTTCTTTGAGGAGGAGATAGTTGACGTCAGCGTAAGCTGTGTGTCGGGAAGCGACGGCTGCTATACGCTTGAGGGAAGCACCCTCAAATTCACTTCTCTTTCAGAGGACTCGGTCTATTCTGTATCGGGAAAGCTTTGCGGCAATATAATCATAGACGTCGGCGAGGAGCACAAGCTCGACCTTGAACTTTGCGGTCTGTCTCTCGTATCAAGCAAGACTATGCCGATATATATCATCAGCGGTGACAAGGTGACGCTGACCGCCAAGAAGGACTGCGAGAATTATATCTACGACACGCGAGAGGCGGTAGCAGATGACGACGAGACACAGTTCTCGGGCGCCGTATACTCCGCCGTTGACCTTGAAATTGCGGGCAAGGGCGCGCTTTCACTCGTCTCTGAGAACAATAACGGCATTCACTCTAAAGACGATCTGGAGGTCAAAAATCTGACTCTCGCGGTAGTAGCGGTAGACAACGCCCTCAAGGGCAACGACAGCGTGAGCATCGAGAGCGGCACTACCGAGCTTATCGCAAGGCAGGGCGACGCTATCAAGACCACCAACAGCGATATTTCAAGCAAGGGCAACCAGAGGGGCACCGTGAGCATCACGGGCGGCACTCACACCATCGGTGCGGCGTGCGACGGCATTGACGCCGCCTACGACGTTGTCATCGACGGCGAGGAGACCTCGGTCAGCATCTTCACCGACAAGTATTCCTCCGCGTCCGAGGAAGTCACCGCAACGGATGGTGACTCCTACTATCTCCGTTACGGAAACGCAAATTACACCTACTCGGTCAAGTATTACAACAGCGACGAGGATCAGTTCTGGGTAAACGTCAGCAAGGACTACGAGGTCATAAGCACAGGCTCGGGACGTCCCGGCAGCAATTCCTCTAAATACTACTACTACACCTTTGATAAAAAGGCAGGCTACGAAAAGCTCGCGATATATATGTACGACGAGACTCAAGAACAAGGTCAGGACGAAAATTACGTTGCCTACTCTCCCTACAAGGCGCTAAACGACAATTACGACACCATAGCACTCGTCTACAGCGGCGGCGAGCTGTCTGTGAGCTGGACTAACTACGCCACAGCGTCCAATGAGGGTGACTTCGGACGTCCCGGCGGTATGGGTGGCTCCGGTGGTATGGGTGGCCCCGGCGGTATGGGTGATCCCGGTGGTATGGGTGGCGGCGGAAACGCCAACAAGAGCGACTATTCCACGAAGGGTATCAAGGCGGCAAATTCCATCTCTATTCTCGCGGGAAGCATTAACGTCAAGGCGTATGACGACGCTATTCACGCCAACGCCGAGGTAACGCTTGAAAACGGCAAGGCAGCTACGGGCAATATAAGCATCTCTGGCGGCAAGCTCGTGCTCTATAGCAATGACGACGGTATCCACGCCGACGGCACGCTCAGCATCTCGGGCGGAGATATAACTATTGAAAACAGCTATGAGGGACTTGAGGGAAACACGCTCGCGATCAGCGGCGGAAGCATCTCAGTAGTATCCTCTGATGACGGAGTAAACAGCACGGCAAGAGAAGGAACGGGCGTGAGCATAGACGACTGCTCGCTATATATCTACTCGGGCGGCGACGGCATAGACTGCAACACTCGCGCGTCCTATTCGGGAATAATATTCAACGGCGGCAACGTGGTGGTAATTTCCAACTCGGGCGGCAACTCCGCAATAGACACCGAGAGCGGCTACAGCTATAACGGCGGCACCGTGATCGCGATAATGCCGCGCGGCGGTATGTCGGGAGAAGCGACGCACTGCAAGAGCTTCTCAAGCGTGGGAAGCACGAAGAATATCTCGCTCAGCGCAGGAGATAAGCTGACCGTAAGTGTCGACCAAAAAGATATATCGATCAATATGCCCTGTAGTATGTCAGCGCTTCTTGTCATCCTCGGAGACACCTCACCCTCAGTATCAACAAACTGATATCTATAAAAAAACTCCCTTGAGCCCATGCTCAAGGGAGTTTTTATTTAAGGCTTTACAGTCTTGCAATACTGATCAAGCACGTTGTTATAAGCGTTGCTGCCGATTCCTACCAGAGGATAGAGCACTACGCCCTGACCGCCCTCCTCAGCGACGAGCATATACGCGTCAACGTCAAGTCCACGGTGGCTGTGGCGCACCTTCGAGCTTTCAATAATAGAATTGAACTGTCCGTTGGATGCAAAGCCTACGTGATATTTATTGTCACCTGTCCACCAATAGCAGAAGCATCCGCTATAGAGCGACTTGGTATTGGTCTCCATAAGGAAGCCTGTTGCAAACTGGTCGCTGTAGCACACGTCGTAAACGTTTCCGTCGCTCATATCCCAGAATCCCGCTGTGGTCTGAGACTGGATGCTGCAGAGCGGGTGGATATTGCGGAATATGTTCTTCGAGCCCGTCTCGGTGCATCTTACGCCGTAGTTTATAGAGGCGATTCGCATATTCGAGAAGGTATTATAGGTTCCCTCAACGAGAACACCCGTGGACTCTCTGGAATCGTTACCCGTGATATTAACGTTATCTACGTTTACGAAGGTAGCTCCGAGGGCGTTAGGGCCCTGCTTGATATGTATTCCGATAGGAGTGGTCTTTATGGACACGTTGTAGATATAGGTTCCAACGCCACCCTCGACCGATATTCCCGACGCCGTACCGACACCGAAAATGCATCCGCCCGTGATAGAAACGCTCTCATTGCCCGTCATATAAGCGGCATCAACAGTCGCATCGATCGTATCTCCCTCCTCAGACACGCCTACGCGTATCAGCGGAACTGTGGGATCTGCCCAGTTGAGAGGCTTGATGATAGCCATATTTGAGAGCTTGAGAGAAACGCTCTTTGCGGGGTCTGCCGAGATAACTATCGGCTCGCTGAAATTATATGTTCCGTCGGGGAAATAGATGGTAGATCTCGGATGCTCCTCCATCGCCTTTTTTATCGCAGGGCTATAATCACCCTTTTCAACATACTCAGAGTAAGATGTTATAAGCACGTATCCAAGCGCGAGCGGATCTATCTCGACATCTTCATTATCATCGTCTGCTCCCGCAGGCTTCTTGTCGACTACCTTGGATGCGAGAACGTAATCGCCCGCGTACAGCTTTTCAGCGGCATATTTGCTTCTCAGCTCCTCTACTGAAGAATACGTGCCCTCAGGAACCGAGTCTGCTCTTACGGTGACCGCCTCAAGCTTTTCGCCCGTGAACTTGCCGCCTACATTGATGTCATCAATGACTCTGAGCACGGTAACGTATTCTCCGTCGTCAGTCACGGCATCCTTGCCATTGCAAGCACAAAGGAGCAGAGCCGACAGCAGCATGCTAAGGAGAAGCATCGCGCTCACGAAGCGGTGAGATATTCTGGTGTAATTTTTATTCATAGATCAAAACCTCAAAATTATTATAGCTGACCTGTGGGACAATATTGCTCGAGGATATAGTCGTTCTCGTGATTTACAATATTGTTTGCAGGATAAAGGACTACGCCCTCGCCGCCGTCCTCTCCTACGAGAAGATACGCGTCGGTCTGAAGATCCGCGTGCGAGTGAGATACCTTGCAGTTGGTAACTATCGAGTTGAACTTACCGTTTGAGCGGAAGCCCACGTGATAGCCACCTGCCGCCGTCCACCAGTAGCAGAAGCAGCCCGTAAAGACAGAGCGTGTGTTCTCCTCAACGAGAAATCCCGTTGCAAATTGGTCGCTGTAGCATATATCGAACACGTTTCCGTCACTCATATCCCAAAAGCCTGCCGTAGTGGTCGATGCGTTCATCGAAACGCCGAGCGGATGGAGATTTCGGAAAATATTGTTTGAGCCTGTCTCGGTGCATTTCACGCCGTACTGCACCGATGCGATCCTCATATTAGATACGTTATTGTACTTACCCTCAACGAGAACACCGATTGAATCAGGCGCCTCAAAGCCCGTGACGTTTACGTTATCTACGTTGACGAAGCTTGCGCCGCGACTGTTCTTGCCTTCCTTGATGTGAATACCGTAAAAGGCGTTCTTGATGGATACGTTATATATCAGGGCGTCTCTGCCGTCCTCTACCGATATTCCCGAGGCTATCGCGCCTGCGTTAAGGCAGCCGCCGATAACGTAGCAGCTCGATCTCGTATTGATATGCTCGTCGACCGATATCTCGCCCTGAGTATCTGAGCCCGCTCCGATGCGGACCATCGCGGTCTTGGGATCCTCCCAGTCAAACGCCTTGATGACCGTGTTGTTGGAGAGTCTGAGCGACACGCTCTTTTCGGGATCAGCGGGGATATCTATAGGCTTTCTGATGATATAATTTCCGTCGGGGAAATATATCGTTCTGCCTGGATTTTCTTCTATAGCCTTTGCTATGGCGTCGGTATAGTCACCGCCCTGCGCGTGCTCGGAGTAAGAGGTTATCACCACGTAGCCGAGAGACTCGGGGTCTACGCTATCGATCTCCGGCTTTTCATCCTCGTCGGTAGCAGGCTTTACGTCGGTAAGCTTTTCCTCGGTTATATAATCTCCGGGGTAGAGCTTGACTGCCGCGTATTTGGACTTAGGAATGTCTGACAGAGCGCCCTCAGGAACTGATAATGCGGACACCTTAACAGTAGCAATACGATCGTTGGTAAGCTTTCCGCCCACATTGATGTCGTCGATAACTCTGAGCACCTCAACGAGACCCCCGTCAGATGCTCCGCCGCTTTCCTTATCGCAGGAGGTAAAGGAGAGCGAAGCAAGAGTCATACAAAGGCAGAGCAAGAGGCAGATAGCTACGCGACGGCAATTGCTTTTTTTATTCTTTCTCATGTATAATACCTCGTTATTTATTATTCGCGAGGAGCTTATTTAAGGATATCCGTGGGGCAATGGCTCTCGAGAACGCCGTTGTAGGTATCCTTCTGAACCTGATTTATGGGGTAAAGAACTACACCCTCGCCGCCTTCCTCTCCAACAAGGAGATAAGCGTCGGTAGCGACGTCGTCAGCATGTGTTACGGTGCTGTTGGAAATTACGGAATTGAGCTTACCCGTAGCCTTAAATCCTACGTGACAGCCGTTCTCTGCGCTCCACCAGTCAGCAAGACAGCCGTTGTAGACCGAGTTGCCGCTCTCTACGAGGAAGCCGATCGCGAACTGATCGCTGCAGCATACGTCGTACTGGTTGCCCGTGCTCATATCGTAAAAGCCCGCAAGCGTAGCGTCAGCCGCCATAGCTCCCGTAGCGATAGCGCGGATGCTGCGGAACATATTGTCAGAGCCCGTCTCGGTGCACTTAAGTCCGCAGGACACACCCGAGGCGGTAACGTTTGTCATAGTGTTGTTGGTCCCCTCGACGAGCACGCCGACAGAGCCTGCCGCGCCGTTACCCGTGATATTTACGTTTTCAACGTCAGCACCGATAGCGGCGGTAGCGTTGTTGCCCTTCTTGATGTGGATACCGCAGAAGGCGTTCTTTATTGCCACGTTGCTTATAAGCACGTCCTTGCTACCCTCGACAGCAATTCCCGTAGCCGCGCCGCTCGCGTCGATGATACCGCCCATAACGAATACGTTCTGGCTTTCAAATATCTTATCTCCCTCTTCGCCAACGCCAAGTCTTATAACTGCGGCGGAGGCATCAGTCCAGCCCGACGCCTTGATGGTAGCGTAGTTGGAAAGTCTGAAGGAAACGCTCTTCGACGGGTGTGCGGAGATAACTATAGACTCCGTGACCTCGTATTCACCGTCGGGGAAATAGATGGTCTTAGTGGGGTTGTCTTCAATAGCCTTCTTGATAGCGGCGGTGTAATCCTTGCCGTTTACGAGACTCTTGTAATCGTCTATAAGAACGTAGCTGATGCCGTCGTCTACCTCGACCTTGGAGTCATCATCCTCAACGATCTCGGTAGCAGAGAGCTTTGCGGGGAAAATAAAATCGCCCGCGAAGATCTTCGTGCGAGCGTAATTGCCCGCTACGTCCTCGATCTTTTCCATAGCGTTTATGGGGCAGTCAACCGCGCGGAGCTCGATCACCTCGAGGTCCTCAGCGGCAATAAGCGCACCTGCCTCAATATCCTTGAGCACTCTTACCGCCTTGACGGTAGGAGCCTCGGTCGCGTCGCCACCCTCATCACCTGCGTTGCAGGATGCAAGAGCGAGCATCGCGAGAAGCATACAAAGAGACAGCGCGATAAGTCTTCTGAAATTATTCTTTTTCATCTTTGCTACCTCCTTAGTCTTCCTTCTTTATAACGGCGGGGGTGATGATGACAGTACCTTCCTCAAGGTATGCTGCCGTAACGTCGTCGCCGTTTACCTTAGTTGTATCAAATACGGGAGCAACCACCTTTCCCGATCCGCCCGATGCGGTCAGGAATGCGCTGGGTATCTCGCCCTCGGGGAAATCTGCCGAGCAACCGATGATAGCAGAGCGGAGAGAGGTTGCCTTGAACGCGATATGCTGAGCACCCATATTAGAGGGCCAGAGCGCGTTGCACTGCTTGTAGAAGCCCTTGGTAGAGCCGATATCGAATGCTATATCATAGTCAATGCTGGTGCAATCCGAGTACCACGCGTCTCCCGTGCCTGAGCAAAGGAAGCCTGTGCCGCCCTCTATCTTTGCGGTGTTCTCTACCGTGCAGTCGGCAACGAAGGTACCCGATGACACCTGCATACCGACCTTAGTGTTGTAAATTCTCGCATTCGAGATAGTGTTGTCGTATCCGACGGTAACGATACCGTAGGAGTTGTGAGTTCCGTTGCCGATGATAGTTACGTCGTCTATATCAGAGTCGGACGAGCCGTTGTTGATACCATCCTTGATGTGAATACCGTAACGGACGTTGACGATAACTACGTTCTTTATAAGCGTCTCTCTGCCCGAGTCGACCGACACGCCGTCCGCACGTCCCTTGCCGTCAAGAATACCGCCCATAATGTAGAAGTTACTTCCGGGGGTACGGATGTTGTTCTCCTCAGAGAGAGAGCCGAAGCATATCAGCGCTCTCTTGGTGCCGTCAGCCTTCCACTTTTCGTGGGCTCTGATAACGGCACCGCCAGAGAGATAGAAGGAGGTGCTGGATGCAGGCTTTGAGGAGGTCTCAAGCGGATGAGAGATAAGATACTCACCGTCGGGGAAATAAAGAGTTCTTCCGGGATTCTTGTTAATGAGCATCTGAAGGTTGTCGTAGAGGTCGTCGCCCGTATTTGCCTTGATGAAGTCGGTCACGACGATGTAATCGTTATCGGTGCGGGCAATATCCTGCTTGATAAGATCATCGCTGATCTCAAGAGGCTTGCTCTTTAAAAGTCTGCTCTCGATAACGTAATCACCTGCGAAGAAGTCCTTGCTCGTGTACTTGCCTCTGGCATCGTTAAGATCGGTAACCACGTTTCTCGGAAGATTAGTGGGATCCATCTTCACGATCTCGGTGTTCTTGGAGGTGATTCTCGTTCCCTTGGGGGCGTCCTCGAGGAATACGAGAACGTCTACCATGCCGTTTTCGTCAAGAGTAAATTCACTCTTGCCCGCATCGGTGACCGCTTCACTGCCGTCCTCCACAGAGGCGTCGGCGTCGCTTGAATCGCACGCGCTGAGCATCAGCGCTCCGAAGAGGAAGGCGATGCAAAGAAGTGCGCAAAGCAAACGGCGCGATAACGCTGTCTTTTTGGCGTTCTGTCTCATAGTTTTCTCCTTGAAATCTTAAATATATTTTGATTTTATTGTTTTCTTATCAGTAAATAGGCTCGTCAACGATGTAATCGAGATATGCATCGTCACTTACCTGCTCGGGATTGAAATATACAGCCTGTATAATTCCCTTTCCACCCTTCTCGCCTACGATGAGGAATTCGCATCTCGTTCCCGATGACGCGTGGTTGGTATCCACGCTCGTCGAGCGGATGATCGAATTGAACTGTCCCTCGGCAGAAAAGCCGATATGCACGTAGTAGTTGGGAGAGTACCAGTAATTAAAGCAGCAGTCGTAAACCGACGCCGTATCCTTGCTCATATAGAAGCCAATGGCAAACTGGTCGTTATAGCAGTTATCGTAGAAGTTGCGCGTGCCCTCGTCGTAGAAAGCGACGCTTTCCATATATCCCTCGCTGAAGCCGCTTCCGAATATGTAAAGCGGATGAAGGTTTCTAAGGAAGTTATCCGAACCGCAAAGCTTTATTGCTATCTGATTACTTGCAATACGCATATTCGTCAGGGTGTTGCCGTTGCTCTCGATAAGCGCGCCGATAGAATCAAGCGTCAGGCTGCCGACGATGTTCACGGTGTGTATATCCGTGCGGGGTCCTCTGCCCTGCTCGTCGCCCTTGACGTGAATGCCCACTACTGCGCCCTTGATAGAGATATATCTGAGCGACACTATGCCCGCGTTCTCTACCGAGATAGCGTCAGCGATCTTGTTTCCGTCGATGATACCGCCCGTAAGCGAGTAGTAGTTGCCCTCGTTTACGATGCCCTCTGCCATATCGGTAGCGCCAAGGCGGAACATCGCCTCCTCGCTGCTCCAATCCTCAGTAGGCTTGAAGTGCGCGTAGTTTGAAAGCTCGAGCGATACGCTCTTTGAGGGATCTGCCGAGGTGGTTATCGGCTTGGAGATCAGATACACACCGTCGGGGAAATAAAGAGTTTTGTTGGGGTTCTCGTCAATAAGCTTCTGGATGGCGTCGGAGACGTCGGTACCCGTATCTGCCTTGACGTAGTCGCTGACGATAACGTAGCCCGCATCCTTGAAGTTCAGCACGCCGTCGTCCTCAGTCGGATCATCTGCCGAGGGTGTCTCGGGGCGCTTGTCGGTTATTTTCACGGGTGTGAAATAGTCGCCCGCTATCATATCGATCTTAGCGTACTTTCCGATCACCTCGTCCTTTGAAAGTATCGTGGCGGGCGGCAGACTGTCCTTGTCCACGCTCACTACTTCTATTTTGGCGTTTGTTATCTTTACGCCCTTGTCAATATTCTCAAGAACTCTTACTACCTCGACCTTACTACTTACCTCAGGGGCACTCTCGTCAGCGATAGCATCGCAGGAGACGAAAGAGATACACGCTAAGATGCAAAGTGCAAGGCAGCAGAGGGTTATTTTTATATTTTTTACGTTCATATAGGCTCTCCTTTTTCGGTAATGTCTCAGTTAAATACGACCTTGCCGCAGAGATGCGACTTATAGTCCTCTCTATTGACGCGTGTCTCGTCAAAAACAGGATCTATTATCTGTCCCTTGCCGCCGCCCTGATCTGCGACCAGATATTCGCAGTTCTCCTTGGGGGCTGTGAAGTAAGCCGCACAGGAGCGGGCTATCGAGCCCCACGCGCGAGGGGTATAGATACAGATCTGCTTAGAGGTCTGATCGGGATACCATTTTGCGACACACGAGCTGAGTATAGAGCGCGAGCTTCTTATCTCAAAGCCAACGGAAAATCCCTCACTCGTGCAGTTGTCGTACCAATTTCGGTCTCCCGTATCGAGAAAGCCGATGCTTGAACGGTAAGCTGTCTCAAGCTTGCCCGATTGAACGTAGGTAACGTGTATATCTCGCAGAAGATTTGCCGCAGTCTCTATCTTAACACCTATCTGAACGTTAGATATCTGCATATTCGAGAAGGTGTTGTCCCAACCCTGTATCTGCAGTCCGACAGATGAGAGCGCACCGTTACCGTATATTCTGATATTCTCTATATCAGCATCCGATGAACCGCTGTTTGCACCGTTTTTCACGAGAAGTCCCGTTGAGGTATTGACGATAGTCACGTCTCTCACCGATGTCTCTCTACCGTGGTCGATTGAAATGCCCTTTGCCTTGCCGTTGCCGTCGATGATACCGCCCTCAAGATAGTAGTTACTTCCGCGGACGTTTATATCATTTCTCTCATTCATGCCGCCAAGGCGGATCATCGCCTCACTGTCCGACCAATCGTCCGACGCCTTGATCACTGCGTTGTCCGAGAGCTTGAGCGCGACGCTTACGTCTCCGTTGGCTGGAGTCGCTATCGGCGAGGATATGATGTACTCACCGTCAGGAAAATATATCACGCTCTTGGGGTTCTGGTTTATTACCTTTTGTATCTCTCTTGAAAGATCAGCGCCCGTGTTAGCCTTTACGTGATCTGTCATCACCACGTATCCGAGCGCGGAAAATCCGCGATCGTTGCCGTCAACGTCAACCTTTTCCTTATTTTCCTCTACCTTCTCCACCGAGAGATATCCTTCTATCAGATAATCTCCCACTCCAAGCTCTATGCGCGAGTATTTTCCTACCACCGCGTCAGCATCAGAGAGAGCACCTATCCACACGAGCTCCTCAGCAACTCTGACCTTCTCAAACTTGTTGGGAGTGATCTTCTCGCCCACCGAGATATCCTTGGTAAGTCTGAGCACCTCAACAGTGCCTGCGGTGTCCGCGCCTTCCTTGATGATAACGCAGGAGCTTAGCGTAAAGGAAAGGATCAACGCAACAGAAATCAAGAGAAATACGCCTCTTTTAGCCGAGGTCCTTCTCATATATCAAATCTCCTTTATATCAGGTTTTTAGTGAGACTTCGGGCGCCAGGTAACGTTGCCCTTTGTGTACTTCTTGTAGGTATCGTCCTTGCAGAGCTCGTCATTTACGAGAGGCGTGTCGATGCTTCCCGTGCCGCCCTCCTCGGCGACAGTAATATATTTACCGTCGACCTTGGGGAATCTGAAGTTGATCTCGCAGGACTTGAGCACCGAGTTGAACTGTCCCGCAGCCTCAAAGCCTACCTGCTTGTTGCCCGCAGGGCTGTACCAGAATGAGCGGCAAATGTCGTAGATGTTCATCGTGCGGGGGCCCATATAGAACGCGGTAGCAAACTGATCGCTATAACACATATCGTACCAGTTGCCCGAAGAGGTATCGTAAAATCCGTAGCTCTCCTGATAGTGATCGACAAGCTCGGGCTCGTAGATAAAGAGCGGATGGATATTGCGGAAAAAGTTGCTCGCGTGATTTACCTTTACGCCGATCTGAACGCTTGCGATACGCATATTCGTAAGAGTGTTGTCGCAGGCGTCGATAAGCAGGCCGATAGAGCCGGGCTTGCCGTTTCCTACGATGTTTACGGTGTCTATATCACAGTCGGACGAGCAGTTGTTAACGCCGTACTTGATGTAAAGACCGATAAATGTGCGCTTGATAGAAACGTATCTTACGGCAGTTTCTCTGCCGCCGTCGATAGAAAGACCGTTTGCAACGTTATTTCCGTCGATGATACCGCCCTCAAAGAAGTAGTTGCTTCCGGGGGTGTTTATATCGTTAGCAGAATGTATCGCGCCAAGACGTACCATAGCCTCGTCGCTGTTCCAATCCGCAGACGCTCTGAGGATAGCGTAGTTTGAAAGCTTGAGAGCAACGCTCTTCTCGGGAGCGGCGGGAGTCATTATAGACTTAGCGAGAATGTACTCACCGTCGGGGAAAAATATAGTTCTGTTGGGGTTCTCATCGATGACCTTCTGTATCGCGTCAGAGACGTCCTCACCCGTGTTTGCCTTAACGTAATCAGTAACGATAACGTATCCCAATTCTTCTGCGCTGTTAAATCTCATAATTTTCTCCTTTGTTTTGCTTTTACTTTTTCTGAAACTATATATTAACTTTACAATTTATATAATAATATAGTAAGTTTGTATTATATAGCAATTTATTATAGCACACCTAAAAAAACAAGTCAATAGTTTTCACTTTTCCTTCAATATTTTTGTGCAATACCCACAAAAAAAGGGCAGAGGTTTTTTGCCCTCTGCCCATTGATATTTTTGCTTTTGTTTTTTCTGTGAATTTTCTGATTTTACGCGCGGATGATCTTGCCCGTAACGTACTTCTTGTAGGTCTTATCAGCGATAAGGTCATCGTTGGTAATGGGGTTCTCGATGATACCCTCTCCGCCGCAGCCCTCGGGCTGTGTGAGGAACGCGGTATTCTGTACGTCGCCTCTGAAGTGGATCTTAGCGTTGAGGATAGAGCCGTTGAAGTCGCCCTCGCACTCAAAGCCTACTTCCTTATTGTCGCGCTTGGAGTACCACATTGCGAAGCAGTTGAGGAATACAGCCTTAGATCCCTTGGAGAGACGGAAGGCAGTAGCCATCTGATCGCTGTAGCAGTAGTCGTACCAGTTGGTAGAGTTGTAATCGTGGAATGCAACGCTCTTGGAGTAGTCTATAAAGTCGCCCTCGCCGTACTCGTAGCCGAAGATGAAGAGGGGGTGGATGTTGCGAAGGAAGTTTCCGCCGCTCTTGAGCATAACGCCTGTCTGAACTGCAGCTATTCTCATGTTGGTAAGAGTGTTGTCGTGTCCCTCGATAAGAACGCCGATAGAATCGGGCATATTGTTACCTACTATGTTTACGGTCTCGATGTCAGCGTCGGACGAGCCGTTGTTAGCGCCGCGAGCGATGTGGAGTCCGAGGAAGGTATGCTTGATGGATACGTTGCGAACAGAGGTCTCACGTCCGCTCTCGATAGCGATACCGTTAGCCACCATATTACCGTCGACGATACCGCCCTCAAAGTAATAGTTGCTTCCGTTTCTGTAGATAGTGTTATAAGGCTCAGCCGCGCCGAGTCTTACCATAGCCTCCTTGTGATCCCAGCCCTCAGCAGCCTTAAGGATAGCGAAGTTGGAGAGCTTGAGCGAAACTGCGGTCTCGGGCTTGCCGGAGGTGCAGATAGGCTTTGCAAGAATATACTCACCGTCGGGGAAATAGATGGTCTTCATGGGGTTGGAGTCGATGACGCTCTGAATAGCATCCGAAACGTCCTTACCCGTATTAGCCTCAAGATAATCTGTAACTACAACGTAGCCCAGAGCGTTTGCGTTGGTAGAGTTCATATTTACGTCCTCACTTTTCGGTTTGATTTTCGGCGTGTGCCGTTCTTTACTACATTATACCACACAAGAAAAAGCAAGTCAATTCCTTTTTGAAGAAATTGACTTGCTTTATAAATTAATTTACTGAACGAGCTTTCCGTCAAGATAGTCGAGATAGCTCTTGTCGGTGTTGAGGTTATCGTTGAAGATAGGATTCTCAACGACGCCAAAGCCCTTCTCCGCTACGCGAAGGAAGATACAGGTCTCAACTCCGCTCTTGAGCCATACCTGACAGTTGAGTATCGAGCTGTTGAATCTGCCGGTGCAGTCAAAGCCTATCTCGTGGCTGCCGTTGGTGTTGTACCACATAACGAAGCAGTTCTGGAATACCGCGCTGCCGCTTCTGAATCGGAAGCCTGTTGCCATCTGATCACTGTAGCAGAAATCGTACCAGTTGGTTCCGTTGCTGACGTCGTCAAAGCCTACGCTCTTGGAGTAGTCTATAAGATCGACCTCGCCGTACATATCGGGGTTTCTGTCGTGAAGCTCGGGAGCATAGATGAAGAGCGGGTGGATATTAGAAAGGCTGTTAGTGCCGCTATTGATAAGAACGCCTGTCTGAACTGCCGCTATTCTCATATTTGTCAGGGTGTTGTCGCTTCCCTCAAGCAGAACGCCGATAGAATCGGGCTTTGCGTTACCTACTATGTTTACGGTCACTATATCGGCATCCGACGAGCCGCTGTTAGCGCCTCTCTTGATGTGGATACCCACCTGAGTATTCTTGATAGAGGTTCTCGTGATAAGCGTCTCACGGCCGCTCTCAATAGCGATACCCTTAGCGCGTCCGTTGCCGTCAACAACGCCGCCCGAGAAGTAATAGTTGCTTCCCGCAAGGTGAATGTTGTTAGCAGCCTCCGCGCCGCCGAGTCTTACCATTGCCTCCTGATCTCTCCAGTTGTCAGACGCCTTGAGAACCGCGAAGTTCGAGAGGTTGAGAGAAACAGCTCTGTCGGGGTGTCCCGAGGTAGCTATGGGCTTACCGAGTATATACTCGCCGTCGGGGAAATAGATAGTTCTGTGGGGGTTTTCGTCTATCGCCTTCTGTATCGCGTCAGACACGTCCTCGCCCGTGTTGGGCATAGCGTAATCGGTGATAAGAACGTAGCCGAGGGAGGAAGCGTCGATACCGCCCGTAGCGATCTCGTGCTCAAGCTCTGCAAGAAGCTCTGCCTTGAGCTCGTTTCTGAGCGCCTCGTAGTCTATCTCGTTGTTTTCTTTATCCTCGTTGACGCCGCCCTCTATCATAGAAGCGGAAAGGAAGGTGCCCTTCTCTGCACCCTTAAGCATCCTTTTGCCGATCACGTCAGATCGCTTAGTGATATATCCCTCGGGGAGATTGCTGTCATTTTCGTCGACAAGCTCAACGTCCCTAGCGGCGATAAGCTCACCCTCAGCGAGAGTGTTTCTGAGTCTTACAGCCTGAACGGTAGTACCACCGTCAGTGCTGTCGTTTTGATCACCGTCGTCAGTATTCTTATCGCAAGCGCTGAGCATTACTACGCTAAACAGCATTGCAGCGCAAAGAAGCATTGAAAGTATTCTTCGGAATTTTTTCATTTTCATCTTACCTTCCCTTCAAGATAGTTCTGATAGCTCTTATCAGCGCAAGCCCCCTCGTTGAATACGGGGTACTGTATAACTCCTCTGCCGCCTGATGCTCCTACCTTGAGGAACGCGGTATTGCTTACGCCACCTCTGAAGGTAACGCGGGAATTTACTATCATAGCGTTGAAAGCGCCGTCGCTTTGGAATCCTATCTCGGTGTCGCCGCTGTTTGAATACCAGAAGCAGAAGCAGGAGTCAAAGAGAGAGGTCGATCCGTTGCCGATCTTGAATCCTACCGCGAACTGATCGCTGTAGCAGATGTCGTACCAGTTGTTGTTGCTGACCTCGTGAAAGGCGATGCTCTTGGAATAATCAATATCCTCTACGGTATCATAGTGGTCGGGATCCTTTGCCGCAAGCTCGCCCGCATAGATGTAAAGGGGGTGAATGTTGCGAAGGAAGTTGCCTGCTCCAACCAGCTTAACACCCGTCTGAACTGCCGCGATTCGCATATTGGTAAGGGTGTTGTCGTAGCCGTCGATAAGAACGCCTATAGAATCGGGCATAGCGTTTCCGACTATATTTACCGTATCAATGTCGGCATCTGATGAGCCGCTGTTAGCGCCTGACTTGATGTGTATGCCTATCTGCGTGCGCTTTATCGACACGTTACGGATAGAGGTCTCTCTGCCGCTGTCTATCGACACGCCGGTCGCTACCATACTACCGTCAATGCAGCCGCCCTCAAGATAGTAATTACTGCCGGGCAGATGAATGTTGTTGTAAGCCTCAGCACCGCCGAGACGAACCATAGCCTCGGTGTGATTCCAACCGGGCATTGCCTTGAGGATAGCAAAGTTTGAAAGCTTGAGTGCAACCGCGTTTGCGGGATTGCCCGAGGTAGCTATCGGATTTGCAAGCAGATATTCACCGTCGGGGAAATATATGGTCTTCTGAGGATTTTCGTCTATAGCGCGCTGTATGCCTGCCGAAACGTCCTCACCCGTGTTGGGCTGAACGTAGTCGGTAATAACTACGTAGCCTATCTCGTAAGGATCGACCGTGTCGGGCTTTTCTGCCTCAGGCGCTTTAGCGATCATCGAGGGAGAAAGAATATCACCCTTGGAAAGCTCCACCTGAGCTATCATTCCGATAGCGTCTATGCGTGCCGTTATATATTCCTCGGGGAGATCTTCCTTTTCCACGCTGATTATCTCTATGTCTCTTGAAGAAATATACGATCCCTTCTCAACGGGGTTTCTCATTACTACGACTCTTGCGTAGTTATTCTGGGTATCCTTTTGATCGTCAGTTACCTTGTTGTCATTTTTGTCGTTCCCCTCATCGCTCTGTGCAGCCTCACTCTGATCGCAACCCGTCATAACGAGTGCGCCGAGGAGCAGCGAAAAGCAAAGGAGTGCTGCGAGTATAGCTCTTGTCGTTTTTTTCATAAGTTCTCCTTTTTATGATAACTGATCGAGGTGCGTATTTATTTTCTCCAGATGACTCTGCCCACGAGATAGCTCTCGTAGGTTCTGTCCTCTGTCTTGCTCTCCTCAAATATCGGATATTCAAAAACTCCGCCGCCGCCTGCCTCGCCAACCTTGAGGAAGGTGTTGAGAGTGTCGTCGTGGAAATCAACTCTGTAGCTCTTGACTATTGAATTGAACTTTCCGTCAGATGCAAAGGCGGTCTCGACTCCACCCTTAGAGGAATACCAATAAGCGTAGCAGTCGCTATAGACAGACATCGTGTGTCCTGCGGTGCGGAAGCCTGTCGCAAAGTTGTCGGGGTAGCAAACGTCGTACCAGTTGCCGCCGCTGACGTCAAGGAATCCGATGCTGTCCTTGTAATCGTAGTTGTCGCTGTAGATATAAAGCGTGTGCAGATAGCGAAGGAAGTTGCCCGCGCCGCTGAGCTTTATGCCGACCTCAAAGCCTGCGATACGCATATCGGTAAGTGTGTTGTCAAAGCCGTCAACTATAACTCCGATAGAGCCGGGGAGATTCATTCCCACGATATGCACGGTGTCTATATCGGCGTCGTTTGAGCCGTATTCGGCGTTGTATATAACGTGGAGTCCCTGAGTAACAGACTTGATCGACACGTTGCGGATAGAGGTCTCACGGCCACCCTCGATAGAAACGCCCTTAGCAACTCCCGAGCCGTCTATGCAGCCGCCGTAGAGGTAATAGTTGCTTCCTGAGTTATGGATAGCGAAGGTCTTGTCGATAACGCCGAGGCGTATCATGTGAAGATCGGGCTGTTGCCAATTCACCGCCTTGATAACCGCAAAGTTTGAAAGGTGGAGAGATACTGCAGTCTCGGAATTGCTCGAGGTGCAGATAGGATTGGAGATAAGATACTCTCCGTCGGGGAAATATATAGTTCTTCTCGGATTTTCGTCTATTACCTTCTGTATCTCGCGGCTTACGTCTCTGCCTGCGTTGACTCTTACGTAATCGGTTATTACAAGGTAACCGAGGTCTCTTGCTTCGCTTGTGTTCACGTTTTCCTCCTTTGAGCCTGTTTCCTTTTTGGGAGCAAGCATATTTTCTGTAATCACGTCGCCCGCGCTTACGTCTTCCTTAAGCATTCTTCCGATCGCATCGACAGTCTTTACAAGATACCCATCGGGCAAGCTGTCCTTGCGCACCTCGCTTATCTCTACGTCCCTCGCGGCTATGTACTCGCCCTTGGCGGCGTCGATCTTGATCTTTACCACCTCAACTATCGCGTCGGTAGCTACGGGCTCGCCTGTCTCTTCCCTTACGCAAGAGGAAAGCAGAAGCGCGAAAGCGGCAAGTAAAGCGCAAAGAAAACGTTTGAATATCTTTTGCTTAGTCATTCGGTGCACCTCTTAAGTACTACTTTCTCCAGACCACCTCGCCGACGAGGTAATCCTTATAAGAGTCGTCGTTGTTGAGCCTTAGATCAAAGAGCGGAGACTGGATAACGCCGCCACCGCCGCTCTCGCCTACCACGAGGTATTTGCCGAGCGCGTCGCTCCTGAAGGTCGCCTTGCAGTTGTTGAGCACGGAATTGAATTTGCCGTCCGACATAAAGGCTATTTCGGTATGTCCGTCGGATGAATACCAATAGCAGAAGCAATCGTTATAGATGGATACCGTGTTGCCTGACATACGGAAGCCTACCGCAAATCCGTCGGGATAGCAGATATCGTACCAGTTATCACCGCCAAGATCGTAGAATCCGATGCTGTCGGCGTAGTCGCAGGTACCGTAAGAAAAGAGCGGATGAAGATTTCTCATAAAGTTGCCCGCTCCCGTAAGCTTGACACCTATCTCAAAACCGCAGATCCTCATATTCGTAAAGGTGTTGTCAAAGCCCTCTATGAGAAGTCCGATGGTATCGGGGGCGTAGGGACCAATGATGTTGACGGTGTCGATGTCGGCATCGTTTGAGCCGTATTCGCTGTTGTACTTTACGTGCAAGCCAAGCGTTGCGAACTTGATGGATACGTTGCGGATAGAGGTCTCGCGTCCGCTGTCGATAGAGACGCCCTTGGCGACTTTAGAGCCGTCGATACAGCCGCCGTATAGGTAATAATTTGAACCCGTCTGACCCGTGGTGAACACTCTGTCGGGATCTCCGCCAAGGCGTATCATCGCCTCGTCGCTGCTCCAATCGGCACTCGCCTTGATTATGGCGAAGTTAGAAAGGTGGAGAGAGACAGCCTTTTGAGGATTACTGCTCGTGCAGATAGGCTTGGAGATGATATATTCACCGTCGGGGAAATATATAGTCTTTCTCGGGTTTTCGTTGATGACCTTCTGTATCTCGTCGGATACGTCTTTTCCCGTGTTGGCGGTAAGGTAATCTGTGATAACTACGTAACCCATATCGGCTGCGTTGATGCCGCCGCTTGCTATCTCTGCGCGAAGGTCTGCCTCAAGCTCGGCACGAAGCTCTGCCTTAAGCTCGTCGCGAAGCTCCTCACGAAGCTCACCCTTGAGCTCCTCGCGCATATCCTCAAGCGGATCGCTCTCGGGATCGGGTGCTACCTCGGCTACCGAAAGGTCAGCCGAGTAGAGATAGGAGCCCATAGCAACGTCGCGAGTCGCGTATTTGCCGATCATAGCGGTGCTGTCGGTCAGCGCTCCCTTGGGTATCTCGGTGCCCTCTGCAAGACAGATCATCAGATCGTCCGCGCTTATCTTGTCACCCTTCTTGATATTAACTATCGCTCTCGGCACTCTGACGAGCGCGTCAGAGTCCTTATCGCTCTTGCCTTCGTCCTTTTCAGAGCTCGGCTCGGTCGGCGCGGTCGCATCGGCGTTACCGTCCTCGGAATCACACGAAGCGAGCATCGCGACCGCTCCGAGCATGGCTATGATCAGAAGCGCGGATATTATTCTCTTGAGTAAACTGTTCATTTAAGTCTCCTTGCTCAAATTTCGGGATTATTTAGGCCAGATGACCTCGCCCTGCAAGTAATCAAGATAAGCCTTGTCATCGCTGTTGCCTGCGTTGACTATCGGGTTCTGTATCTTTCCGCCACCGCCCGTAGCGCCGACCTTGAGATAAGCGCAATCAAGTCCCGAATATGCAAGATTTATCTTGGAATTGCTGATTATAGAATTGAACTTGCCTGTGGAGTGGAAGCCTATCTGCTTAGTTCCATTCTGGCTGTACCAGAAGCAGAAGCAGGTGTCGTAGATAGAGAGCGTGTTGCCCTTCATCTTAAATCCTGTCTCAAACTCGTCGCTGTAGCAGAAATCGTACCAGTTGCCGCCGCTCTGATCGTCAAAGCCGATGCTTCCCGCATTGGTAAGCGAGCCTCTGTACACGAAGAGAGGATGCAGATTGCGAAGGAAGTTTCCGCCGCCCGTAAGTCTCACGCCGACCTGAACGCCTGCTATTCGCATATTGGTAAAGGTATTATCATAAGCGTTGTCAACGAAAACGCCTATAGAATCCTGCTTGTAGTTGCCAACGATATTTACGGTGTCTATATCCGCGTCAGACGAGCCGCTGTTAGCGCCCCTCTTTATGTGTATACCTATCCTCGTGTGCTTGATAGACACGTTGCGGATAGAGGTCTCACGTCCGCTCTCAATAGCGATGCCGTTAGCTACCATATTGCCGTCGATGATACCGCCGTAGAAGTAGTAGTTGCTTCCGTTGGTGTAGATATCATTAGCTCCCTCAGCCGCGCCGAGTCGCACGATAGCCTCGCTGCTGCTCCAGGTGGGCGCCGCCTTGAGAACTGCGTAGTTGGAGAGGTGGAGAGAAACGCTGTTTTTGGGATTTCCCGAGGTAGCTATCGGCTTTGCGAGTATATACTCACCGTCAGGGAAATATATCGTCTTGTTGGGATTGTCGTTGATTATCTTCTGTATCTCGTCCGAGAGATCCTCGCCCGTGTTCGCCTCAAGGTAATCGGTTACTACGATATATCCCTTTGACGAAGCCTCGGCGGTATCGCCCTTCAGAGAAGCGAGCCACTCCTCGACCGTACCCTTAAAGCCGTTTTCAAGAGCGATCTCATAAGCGGAGTTGCCTTCCGCTCCGTTAAGACCGTTCTGACCGTCAAGACCGTCAGAGCCGTTGAGTCCGTCAACGCCGTCCGCGCCGTTTACTCCGTCAGCGCCGTCCTTTCCGTCCTTGCCCTTAAGAGAGTCGAGCCATTCCTCAACGCTTCCCTCAAAGCCGTTTTCAACTGCTATTTCATAAGCTGATTTTCCGTTCTCCGCGCTATTGCAGGCGGCAAAGGTCAAGGCGACCATAAGAAGAGCGAGTATCAGCGAACATACCTTTGAAATATTTTTCATAAAATTACCTCTCTGAGTTTGTGAATATTGACCAAAAACCAATAGCGAGATCTGTATTGGTGCTTCAATTTTACCATAAATGAAGCAAAATGTCAATACAAACCTCGCTAAGATAGTATAGCTTATATAATATTAATTAAGAACGGAGCGCTCAATAAAGGCATCGCATAGCGTTGAGCACCGCAAGGATCATAACTCCGACGTCGGCAAATATCGCAAGCTCCATACCCGCAATACCGAGGGACACGAGCAAGAGACAGAGCAGCTTGACACCAACCGAGAAAACGATGTTCACTCTTGCCATTCGCATACACTTGCGCGAGAGCCTTATCGCCTCGGCTATCTTGCCTATATCGTCGTCGGTTATCACCACGTCTGCCGCCGCAGTTGCGGCGTCTGAGCCTATTCCACCCATCGCTATTCCCACGTCTGCGCGCGCAAGAACGGGAGAATCGTTGATTCCGTCGCCTGCAAAGGCTACTTTGTATCCTTTGGAGATCAAGGACTCAAGCGCGCTCACCTTATCCTCGGGCAAAAGCTCACTTCTTACCTCGTCAACTCCCACCTCTCTGCCGATAGCCTCGGCTACGGCGGATGTGTCGCCCGTGAGCATAACTACTTTCTTGATACCCGCTTTCTTCAGGGCGCGTATCGCCTCGCCCGCGTTCTCCTTAGGGCTGTCGGCAAGAGAGATATATCCGCAGTATCTGCCGTCCACAGACACGAGCACCGCGCCGCTCGGCAGGTCTCCCTCACTCACGAGTCTGTGATTTCCCACGGAAACCTCTTTCCCGTCTATAGTCGCGACTACGCCGCATCCGCTTATTTCTTTGATATTCTCTACTCTGCCTCTCTCTGTCTCTCTGCCGTAGGCGCGAAGAATCGCCTTGGCGATCGGGTGAGAGGACGCGCTCTCGGCAAGTGCGGCGTACTCAAGAAGCTCGTCTTTGCTCACGCTACTGTCTGTCGGCACGACCGCCGATACCTCAAGTATTCCCTTAGTCAGAGTGCCCGTCTTGTCAAGCGCCACGCAATCTATGCGCGAGAGCGATTCGATATAATTCGATCCTTTGATCAGTATTCCCTTGCGGCTGTTGCCTCCAAGGCTTGCGAAAAATCCCATCGGAATGCTTATAACGAGCGCGCAGGGGCAGGATATAACGAGAAAGCTGAGCGCTCTGTATATCCACTCGCTCCATTCGGGAGAGACGCCGAGCCACATCGAGATCAGCGGCGGTACTATCGCAAGTAAAAGTGCCGCAGCACAGACCGAGGGGGTATATATCTTTGCGAATTTTGAAATAAATTTCTCCTCGCGCGATTTGTGAGAGCTTGCGTTCTCGACGAGGTCGAGTATCCTTGCCACCGCCGACTCGCCGTACGGCTTGGTAGTCCTTATTTTCAACGGAGAGGTCATATTTACCGACGCGCTGAGTATCTCATCGCCGACCTCTACCGTTCTCGGCAGGCTCTCGCCCGTGAGTGCCGAGACGTCTATATCCGAGACGCCGTCAAGCACCTCGCCGTCAATAGCCACGCGCTCGCCGGGGTTGACGAGCATAATACTTCCGACCTCGACCTCCTCGGGCGAGAGCGTGATAAGCTCGCCGTCTTTCTCGATGACCGCTTGATCGGGGCGTATCTCCATAAGCGCGCTGATGCTCCTTCGGCTCTTTCCGAGCGCGATGCTCTGAAAAAGCTCGCCCGTCTGGTAAAAGAGCATTACCGCCACCGCCTCAATATAGTCTCCCCTGCCCCAAACGGCAAGGACTATCGCGCCGACCGTGGCTATCGCCATAAGGAAATTCTCGTCAAGAAGCTGACCGTGTATAAGTCCGCGCGCCGCGAGCAGCAGAACGTCGTAGCCTATAATGAGATACGGCACGAGCCAGAGCGCGAGCTCAAGATACCACTCCGCGTCGGGCTTGAATATAAGGAGCGCGACAAGACAGAGCGCGGAGATTATGATCCGCGCAAGGCTTTTCTTTTGCTTTCTCGTCATCTCTCGCCTCAGAAATAGATAACGCAGTCGCGCTCTACCTTCTTCGCCGCCTTCTGAGCCGCCTTCATTATCTTCTGCTCGTCAGCGCCCTCGCAGAAATCAACACTCAGCTTGAGCGCCATAAAATTCACGCTCGCATCCTGCACGCCCTCAAGCTTTTTGATCGCGTCCTCTACCTTGAGCGCACAGTTGGGGCAATCTACCTCTATCTTATACACCTTTTTCATCGTCATTCCTCTCTTTCGATTAAACGATTGTTTAATTGTTTAATATATTATAGCATTTTCAAATAAATATGTCAATAGATTTTATAAAAGATTTTATAAAAACGCAATAACGCCCGTTTAGCACCGCCGAGAACAACGTTACCTACAACCATAAAGGCGACACCAAATCTGTAGGGGGCGGCGTAGCGTAGCGACGCGAGCGTAATGAAAAGCAACGCAACGCGTTGCGGGAACGTGAGCGCGACCAAGCCGCAGCGAGACCCTCGGCGACCCGTAAAACATCGGGAGGATAATATCCTCCCCTACAAACGAATTTTAGGACAACGTTCAAATCCGTAGGGGCGACCACCGGTCGTCCGCGCAAAATGCAATGAAACTTTTTATAAATGGCGGTAACAATATTATTTTGCTTTTAATCAAGAATATCACGGACTACTCATCCACCGCAAGCGGTCCCCCTTCCCTC
>JAFVRA010000023.1 GCA_017504545.1 Clostridia bacterium
TAACGATGTAGTCGGAGACGGTGACCGCTCCCACGCCGCAGATCTTCACCGAGGAGCCCTGATTCTTGATCTCGCCCTCGTAGTCGCGGTTACAGTTTGCAACGGCGATGTACTGCTTGTCAAGAGAGGTAAGGAGGTTTTCGCTCCAGATTGTAGGGATAAAGTTTGTGATTGCCATAGATTTTAGATCCTTTCTTTTTTTAAAAATTAAATAAATTCAGAGTGGGTTTCCTCAGTGTCTGAAGATGTTCTTGCATCGCATGCAGCAGCCCAGACAGATGAGGATTATGAAGATTAAAATTTTGAGATTTACATCCATTTTTTCATTGAGTCCTTGATCTTAGAATAATTTGCGTGAACCTCTGCTCGCGACATTCTGCGTACGTCCTCGGGCGAAAAGTATTCACCTGCGGTGTCCTTTCCCGCAGCTCCGGGCGACTTCTTTACATTTTTCGCATTAATTTCTGCGATTCGCTTGGCTTCTGCAACCATTCTTTTTTCATAGAGAGCGTATGATGCGGCGAGGGGCGCGCCCTGCTTTACGCTCTCCCAGACTGTGTCGGGTATTTCTTCTATCGGTATTTCGGGGAAGAGAGCGACGAAATCGCCTATCTCGGCGAGTATGCGATTTTGAGCTCTCTTAAGCTCCTCAAGCTTTTCTATCTGCTCCTTCAGACGCTCTATCTCGGCTTTGAGCGCGTCGATAGTTTGCATATCTGCTTCAAGCTCGTTCTCCTCTGCGGCAGGCTCTTTATCAGTATCTGCCGCTTCGGTCTCCTCGGGGGTGAAGGGAACAGTATCCTCTTCGGAGCTTTCTACCTCTGGCTCTTCGCTCAGCTCTTCTGAAAGCGCCTCGGCGGTAACGTCAGGCTGCTCGGGAGTCTCGATGGTGGGAGTGAGCGCCTCATGCTCGGTAATCGCGGTCTGCTTCTTTTTTCTGCTCATATCAGATCCTCGCTTTCTTTATTGAGTTCGCTTGACGTTCCCGTCTTCTTGTTTATTTCCTCAAGGAGACTTTCACGGTCAATAATGCTTCCGAAAGGCAGACGCTTGACGTAGTCGGAGGGGCTAATATAGCCGCCGTCAAGCAGCTTGTCAAGCATATTCTGAACGCTGGATGCGCTGAATCTTGAAAGCTCCGCGACCTCTGCCTCAGCGCAGAGAATATCCTTCTTGAGCACCGAGAATTCAACCTTTTCTGCCTTGAGCTCACCCTTGGAGTAGCAGGGAAGCAGACGCTCGGAGGGATAGTACGCGCACATCATATCCGCCCAGATGTTAGCGATGTCCTCTACCATGCGGTAATAGGCGCTTCGTATCTGCTCAAGCGGAATGCGAGAGGTCTCCTGAAGAGCAAGTATCGCACTCGTGTTGTTTGCCTCAAGAGTTCCGAGAGCCGAATCGGTAGCACCGGTAAGCTCTTTTGTCAGAGATACCGCTCCGTCTATAAGCTCCATATAGCCGGATTGCATCTCGCCAACGCCCACCACGCTTACCGAATCCGCGACGTTTCCGCCGCCAAAGGCAGCTATCGCTTCGCCTACCTCGTTAGACCATTCGGGTATCTTGCTCTTGTCATATACCACCTTGGAGAACGCCGTGTCGGTCATGTGCTTCATGACCATAGCGTAGGCGCGATTGATAAACTTCTGATTGGGGATAAGCGAGCTTATCGGAGAAGCACCGTGGAAGCTGTTTTTTACGGGTGTCCAGTTGAGATGGGCGATCGGGTAGAGACGGCAATCGGTCTTGCCGCGGCGTATCACGCAAGCCTTCGTTGACTTTTCAAATACCACCTTGCCGTCCTCTCGCCAGAACTTGACGATGTAGGTCGTTTTTGCCTCGTCCTCGCCATCAAGCTCGTATTTTGCCATATCTCCCGACTGAGAAGCATAGTCCTCGTCGGGAACTATCTTGGCTATCTCATCCTCGCTCACTCCCGCGTTTCTCGCTTCCTCTCGGAGCTTGCCAACAGACGCTCTGCCTGCCAGAATGATATAATCCTGAGACTGAATATCGGGGGTGTTTACGTCGGAGGGGAAGATGTTCACGCTGTCGATAAGCTCGGTCGCGATGTCTCCCTCGAATCGCTGAGGGCTCGGGAGAGAACTGTCCCAATAGCAGTATATAACTCCGTCTCCCGTAATAGCGGCATCGGTCAGCATCTGTAGCATCTTTCGATCCATACCGTTCTTTTTCCAACGGTAAGCGGTGTTTTCGGTCAGCACCTCAACGCCCTTGCGGATGTGCTCGGCATCCTCTCCCGTCTTGGCGAAGGGGAGATTTTCGTCTGTGAAGCGGAGCGAGATATTTGCCGAGGCTACAGAGCATACGAGGTAGTTGATTATCCTGTAAACTATGTTGAATACAGGCTTGGGGAGATCCTTTCCCTCGCCGTACTGCCATTGCTCGCCGCGATAGAAGCGCTCGTTGGTACGTACAGTCTCGTAAAGCGAGATGCGCCTTTTGTATTCCTTGCCGCTCTCATACTGCTGCCACGCCTTGTTAAGATTGTTTTTTTCTGAGTTTTTCATAAAATTCCTTTCTTTTAGTGTAGCCGTTAGTCACGGCATTATCTTGCCTCTATCCTAAGGCTGTGAAGTGTCTGCCTCTCGTCTCCGTCAGCTCTCAGGCTGAAGCTGAAGCTCTTCATTCTGTGAGAGTGAAGTCTTACGGTGTAAGGGGAGTGCTCACCTTCGGATACGAGAGAGGTGCTTATCTGCTCGCCCCTATCGCTGACTATGCTCGCATCTATCCTACCGCCTCCAAGATCCGCAAAGGCAACGAGAGATCTCAGCTTCTTTGTCTTAGGGTTTTCAAGATCGATGATCCCACTGACGAGCGAGGCGCTTATTGGAGTTCCGACACTGCTTCCCACCGTTTCGTAGTCTGCATAGTATTCGTCGCTAAAGACGCATATCCTGCCTTCTCTGACAAAGCCTACCTTGCCGTTTGCGTCAAAGAACGCCTCGGCACCGATATTGCTAAATCTGCTCCACGCCTTTCTGCCGACGTTGTATATCCAAGCCTCACCGTCGCCCGCAGGATCGCAGAACCACAGCTCGCCGCGCTCCTCATCGGCGTAGGCTACGGCGTTCTTGAAGAATGAGGGAGTGAGCAGCTCGGAGATCCCGTCCGAAATACTGTAGGCGTTACATTCGTTGAGCTCGTCGGTCTCGGAGGTCCAGCGGAAGATAGCTTTTCTGCCGATGCTTACGGGATCGTTGCCAACGCTCACCACGCCGCCCTCGGAGAAGCAGCCTGTCCTTGAGTTTACGTTCATTATCGGGAATTCCTCCTCGCCGCACGCCGAGCTGTCTGCTATCCAGGCGTCGCCCTCGGTGAGTATAAGAAGGCGGTCGAAGTGGCGTGCGACCGCCTTGACCGAGAAGCGACCGTCGCCTACCGTAAACTGATTTCCCGCACTAAAATAGATATGTCCGCATCCGGGGAAGCACCTTTCAGATTCGGCAAGAGACTCGCGGCTGACGTAGGTGCTCGTGAAGATAGTGTTGTCAAGCTCTCCGCCAAAGCAGAAGAGTCTGCTGTTGTTTATGCCGCCGAAAACGTAGGCGTAGGGGGAGGAGAGCAGCTCGGTGCCGAGAGTGCTTTCGTCATCCTCAAAGGTAACGGCAGCCTCAAGCTCGTCGCCTGACTCAAGACCTGCGATATTGATAGTGTTGAATCTCTCGTCGAAGCTGTAGGCGTCGGCAGAGAGCAGCTCACCGTTTTTGTAGACTGCCCTTATCTCTCTTACGGGATGAAGCGTGGGTAGATAGGATGAAAAGGTCTCCCCGATCTTGTAGGTGATTCTGGCGTGTCGGTGAAGAAGATTGAGCGGCTCGTTTATCTCGCCGGGATAGCCCGTCCCCCAGTCCTTGCCAAAAAGCGGAACGTAGCCGACGATAGGCTCTGCGGAGCTCTCGAGTATCTTGTATATCCTCTTGGTATCTGAAAGATAGAGCGCATCGCGGAAGTAGAAAAACTGAGCCTTGCCTACCGAGGTAACGATAGCCGCGCAGAAGCTGGGCTCGCCACTCTCAAGGTCAAGCTTATACACGCTGTTTCTGACGAGAAAATAGCAGGAAAAGCTGCCGCTGATGATGCCGCTCCAGATGGCGCGTACGCCGTTGTCGTTGGAGTATATACACTTGTAGCCCTGTCGCTTTTGCAATGAACCG
This sequence comes from Clostridia bacterium, assembly GCA_017504545.1. Classification (GTDB taxonomy): domain Bacteria; phylum Bacillota; class Clostridia; order Oscillospirales; family CAG-272; genus HGM12713. The sequence continues at coordinate 4,182 of JAFVRA010000023.1, forward strand.
TCGGACAGTATGCGAAGATTCAGCGCGTCTTGTATGCCGCCTGAGTGGTTGGCTCTCGTGTCTATACCCTCAAAGCCGCCGTACTCAACGCTCAGATTTTTGTTTGAGTTTGTTCGTTGTGCCATACAAAGCTTTTGCTTCCTTTCAAAGATTTTCGCACGCTCCGACCCTACCGATGCAGTAACAGAGAAAACGAAGTAGTAGCTTTATCAGTCGAAGAAGGAGCGATGCTTTTTTAGATTTATGTTAAAGTCGCGAAGGATCGATCTCTCAAGTAGAGGTGACTCCTCGCTGAGTAGCTGAGGTCTGCTCATTACCGCATATCGCATAGCCTCGGGTGCGTGGGTTATTTTGTGAGGGCTGTCGGATGCGTCCTCGTTTCTCCTGACGTCACAGAGAAGCGCGGGGAGACATTCGATAAGCTCCTTACATTCGGAGGATATTCTGATAAACGGGTGTCCCGCCTTTGCCGAAAGGTACTCGCGAAGCACGCGCCAGCCTGGGACACGTCTGTCGTCGGCAGGTCGCATGGGAGGCATTCCTTTCGCGCCTTGCATTATCTCAAAGCCGCTCAGACCGCTGTCCTGACGTCTGTTCCAGAGGTCAGGTGAGCAGACCGCGTATTCGGCACTCTCGCCCTCCGCAAGCGCCGCCGCCCGAATAGCAGCCTCGGAGAGAGTCAGCCCCGACTCGCAGTGCTCCCGTATTACCCAGACGTTGCCTTGCTCGTCTATGCCGACGAGGAGAGCGGCAAGTCTGTCAAAGCCGTAATCAAGAGCGATGAATCGGCTGAGTCTGGACGGTATCTCGCGGCGCGTGCAGACGTGGATGGCGGCGTCGAATTCGGGGAAGAACTGTCCCTCAAAGACGTCCCATCTGCCGTACAGCCACGCGTCCCTGAGCCTCTCGGGAAGAGACTCGAGTGAGGATACGTATTCGGGGTCAGCCTCAATGAGAATTGGGTTGTCGAAGACGCGTGCGGGGATAAAATTGTAATCATCGGGGTTTTCGCCCTCGCGAAAATCCCTGTCAACGAACAATCGCTTTACCCAGCTGTGTCCTATGCCACCGGGATTGCAGGTGAGATACATTCGCCGAGGAAAATCGTTTGAGCCACGCAGACAGGCCTTGAAAATTGAAAACCTGAATTCGCTCAGCTGCGTTGCCTCGTCGATGGCTATAACGTCGTATTCCTGACCCTGATATCTCAGCGCATCCTTGTCAGCGGCACAGTATCCGAGCGCTATCCTGCTCCCGTTAGGGAAGAGAAGCGCCTTCTCGGAGTCGCTGTAGCTTAGTATTCCGTCATACTCTCGCAGAAAGGGTATGACGTGATTCGTTTTAAGCTCGGGGAGCGTCCTTCGCACGAGAAGGCAGGACAAGCCGTCGTAACGAAGACACATAGCCACGAGCTTGCGCCGAAGCGCCCAGGATTTTCCGCCGCCTCTCGCGCCACCGTATGCGGTAAAACGTGCGCGAGATGCGAAAAACTCCTTTTGCCTTTTTGTCGGAGCACCCTTGACGGTAATTACTTTGGTGCTTTCACTCATTTACTCACCGTCTTTTAGAATATCGTGTTCAAACCTTATCTGAAGCTGTCTTTCGCCATCAGACGCCGCCTTTGGCGTACTGTCATAACCAAGTCGCTTTTTAAGATAAGCCGAAATAAGCGTTGCAGACAGTCCCGAATTGAGCGCTTCGTCCTCAAGCACGGCAAGTATCTTTCCGTGCTCCGACGGATATTCTGCCGCCAAGTTCTCAAGCTCTCCCGTCCCAACTCCGAGATATCGGCAGAAGCCTGCAAGGTTCGGAAATGATGCCCTTGATTGCTCTGCAGTGCGAGATCTTGACGACCTTTTGCTTTTACTTTCCTCTGAAGAGACTTCGCCGTCCTCCGACGGCTGTGAGGCGCAAAGCTCAAGATAGCGCTCAAGCATCTCCTCAAGTCTCCCGTTTTCACAAAGCTCCTCCAAAGAGCCTTGAGCGGAATTCATTGACGTTTCCTCCTTTCTCTCTGTTACCGCAAGCTGATTTTACTACGAAAAAGGATGTCAAACAGTCGCCTTCAGTCTCACTCAGTCTCAAATTTTGAGACTTTTATAAATTTTTTTGAAAAATAATAAAAAAGAGCGCAGCCGTGATCGGCTGCACTCTTAAAAATGCATTTTATTGAATTTTATCAGGGCATGAACTGCCAACTCGGTGCGTTGTATTTCTTGACCGAGTCAATATAGCTCTGCATAGTAGCCTCATCCTCTGCGGTGGGGAGCAGAACGCGCATCTTGTAGTAGATAAGCTGCATCTGCATCTGTGCTACGCGAGTCTCTATATAAACGCCTACGTCCTCATCCTCCTTAGCGCCGGTAGCGTTCAAGGCAAGGTAGTTAAAGGATCCGCTGAGCTTTGATATGAGCACCTCGCTGTTGCTTGCGGAGAGCACGTCCTCGGGAATTACGATACCGATGACGGCGTCCTTTTCTATCCCGTGAATAAGATCGGCAAGCGCACAGAGCTTGTCCACCTCCTCAGAGCCTGCCGAGGTAGTCTTTATAAGGCAGTCGTCAGCCCCCGCCCGTATAGCTTCTACGGCAACGGCGCACCAGCCCGTAAGATATATCTCGCGCGCGAGATCGTCTTCTAAGGCAAAGGAGGGAACGTGCAGAAGTGTGCTCGCGTAAAGCTCTCGGTCGTTTATTGAAGACATAGCGCCGGAGAGTGAGGAAGCGTCGCTTGCGTATTTCAAGAACGAAAATTCACTTGAGAGCTCGGATCTGTAGCAGAGCGTTCCGCCAGTGGTATTGAGATTTATGCACACCGCTTCGGCGTTTTCGGGGATCGCAGAAAGGCGTGAGGAAAAGCTTGAGCCGTCCTCAAGCAAGGGCAGCGCGTATGCACCGACTGCCGCCGCTGAGGGCAGAGGATTGACCTTTCCGTCGGTATCTGTCTCGGTTGGATTATCGCCCGAGGGCTCGTCCCCCGAGGTCTTCTTGTGCAAGGCGTTGCCTATAATGAGAAACAGGATAAAAACGACAACGAGAGCAACGGCAATAATAACGGCAATAGCTTTTGTTCGATTTTTTTTGTATATATTTCGTCTGTATTGCAGATGCTTCGGGCGGTTGTTCATGCTTTACCTCTCTTTTGATTAGTAGGTGTTTATTTCTTTTTGATAAGGCTCTGGAAGCGGCGTGTTCTCGCGCGTCTGATCAGAATTATTGCTACTGCGACGGCGGCAACGGCTACTACGGTGCAGACTATCGCGATGATAAGCTGATAGTCAGCTCCGTTCTTTACGGGTTCAAGGTTCGACACGTCAAGTGACTTTGCAAAATCGTTAGGCTCAAACGAAAGTGTAGCCTGAATTGCTTCCTTTTTGTCGTTTATGATAGCGTCTCCTACATAGTCGGAGAGAGTGCGGAGATTGTTCTCGATCTCGACTCTGCTCGCTTCGCTGGTAGTGGAGAGCTTTTCAATGAGGTAGAAGCAGTCAACGTACTCTCCCTTACTGTTCTGCGCTCTCGTTTCAACTATGGTGTTGTCACCGACCTTCATGGAAAAAGCGGCTGCCTCGTACTTTTCATCCATAATTCCGCGAGGGAAGTAGTATCCATATGCATCCGAGAGATAATCGGGGGTGACGTCCTCGTTGTATTTGCTTCCGATAAGCTTGTACATGGTATAGGTGCCGTCGTTGAGAAGCTTTTGCGCCTCTTCAAGCTTTGCAAGGTTTTCCTCGCGCGTCTCACCTTCGTTTACGAACACCGCGATATGCCAGGTGTGAACGAAGTTCTTCTGTATGTAGGAGATAAGCTCCTCGTCTGTGTTGGGGATGACACCCTCGTCGTGATACTGAGTTCCAAGCTTTCCGTAGCGGAGATTCACACCCGTTATAAAACGGACATAGCGGTCGGTCAGACCTACCTCGCTCTGACTCTTGAAGTAGTCGCTTCTGCTTCCGTCAAATTCGTTTTCAATGTCAAGGGTTATTGCGGTTTCGATATCCTCCTTGAGCTCTTTCTCGTCGTAGACGATGCCCTCGGATTCGCAGAGCTTGAGAATGGCGTAATTTTCGGTTATATTCTCGTTTACTGCATCCCATATCGCCGCCTTCAAGCCCTCGGGGTCGTCCTTGTAGTTGTCCTTAAGACCTGACGCGTAGTTGCTTGCGAGAAAGTAGAGCTCGTCGTAATACACAGTGTAGTCTCCGACCTTTCCAACCTCCGTCTTAGCAAGAGACGTAGTTGCGAGAGGGCGACCCTTGCAGGAGCAGAGCGCGAGCAAGAGCGTAAGCAGTGCTAAGGTCAGGGCAAGCGTTTTTATGATACCGTGATTATTTTTCATTATTTATGCTCCGTATAGGTTTATTTTTATCAGCGTATAGTCATACACAAACATTATACATCAATTTTGTGAAGATATTATGAATAAAACCAACAAAAATCAACTTTCTGAAGAAAGCTAAAAAAATATTGGTCAATATGCAACAAAAATTAAAAAAAACTCTTCCATTTGCAAGATAAATATGATATAATCATATAGGTATATCGAATTTTTCGGATCGGAGGGTAATTTTATGGAATCTAAGTACAGTATTCCTCTGAGTAATATCATATCGGATTTTAAGCTTGAGGAGATCTACCTGCCCGTATCGGCAGACGAGATAAAGATAAGCAGCCCGGAGGTCAGCCGCCCCGGTCTTGCACTCAGCGGATTCGTGGACGTTTTCGAGCCGTTCAGAATACAGATAATCGGTAAGGCAGAGCACAAGTATCTCTCAGGACTTTCAATTCCTCAGAGAGCTATCAGAATAAACGCCTTTTTCAAGATGAAGCCGGTAGCCGTCGTGGTTACCTCAAATCTTCAGATCTACGACGATATGCTTGAGGCGGCAAGGGCAGAGAATATACCCCTGCTTCGTACCGAGGAAAGAACAAGTCCGTTTATGGCGGCTCTTATCGCACTGCTTAACACAAGCCTCGCTCCGAGAATAACACGCCACGGAGTTCTCGTTGAGGTTTACGGAGAGGGTGTTCTGATACTCGGAGACAGCGGCATAGGAAAAAGCGAGACGGCTATTGAGCTTGTTAAGCGCGGACACAGACTTATCGCTGACGATGCGGTAGAGATCAAGAGGGTATCCAATCAAACACTCGTTGGAACAGCTCCCGATCTGATCCGCTACTATATAGAGCTTCGCGGAATAGGTATAGTTGACGTCAGAAGGCTTTTCGGAATGGGCGCGGTAAAGGCTACCGAGCGTATAGATCTTGTTATCAAGCTTGAAAGCTGGGATCCCGATAAGCTTTACGATCGCTTCGGACTCGATGAGGAGACCGAAAATATTTTGGGGATCGGAGTTCCCGCTATCACGATTCCCGTTCACCACGGCAGAAACCTTGCGGTAGTAATTGAGATAGCCGCAATGAACAACCGTCAGAAAAAAATGGGCTACAACACAGCCGAAGAATTCAACAAACGGCTGATGGAGCAAATAGAATCGGAGGAATAAAAAATGAAATTAAGCGTATTGATCAATCTCTACGGTACAAAGACTCTCGACGAAACACTCAAGATAATGTCCGAGCAGGGCGTTACCACAGTTGAGGTAGGTGCGGGCGGATATCCCGGAAAGGCACATTGCAACCCCGCAGAGCTTCTTGCTGACGAAGCAAAGCTTGAGGAATTCAAGAATACATTCAAGAGGTACGGCATCAGCATCTGCGCGCTTGCCGCACACGGAAACCACTTGCATCCTAACAAGGAGCTTGCCGCTATGTACGACAAGGACTTCAAGGAAGCAGTTCTTCTCGCCGAAAAGCTCGGCGTTGATACCGTTATCACCTTCTCGGGTTGCCCCGGCGACTGCGAGGAGTCCAAGTATCCCAACTGGGCAACCTGCGCATGGCCCGACGATTACCTTGCAGTGCTTGATTGGCAGTGGAATCAGAAGGTAATTCCTTACTGGAAGGAAACAGGCGCATTCGCAAAGGCTCACGGCGTTGATCACATCGCGTTTGAGATGCACCCCGGCTTTTGCGTATATAATCCCGAGACACTTCTCCGTCTGCGCGAGGCAGTAGGCGACGTTATCGGCGCAAACTTCGATCCCTCCCACCTTATCTGGCAGGGAATAGATCCCGTTGCGGCTATCCGCGAGCTCAAGGGCGCTATCTATCACGTTCACGCTAAGGATACCAAGATCGATAAGTATAACACCGCTAAGAACGGCGTGCTTGACACCAAGCACTACGGCAGAGAGCTTGAGCGCTCTTGGGTGTTCCGCACCGTTGGCTACGGAAACGACGAGATCTACTGGAGAGACCTCGTTTCCAACCTCCGTCTCTGCGGATACGACAAGGTCCTTTCTATCGAGCACGAAGACAGCGTAATGTCCATCGACGAGGGACTCCGCAAGGCTATCAGCTTCCTTAAGGACATCATCATTGAGGAAGAAAAGCCTACTACTATGAGCTGGGCGTAAAATTATCAATATTGAGAGGGCGGCTCGGAGCGAGCCGCCCTCTTTGATTGTATAACGAAAACCACGCGATAGTCGCGTGGTTCAAAAGAGGTTAACCGATGAGCAGAAAGCAAATAAAAATTCAGCGAAGAATGACCTTGTGTCAAAGGCTCCCTTGTGTAAAGGGAGCTGTCAGCGAAGCTGACTGA
>JAFVRA010000001.1 GCA_017504545.1 Clostridia bacterium
GGTTTTTATGAATGGCTGTAATCAGACTCCCGGAAATAGTGTTTCGGCAGTAAAAAAGTCCGCGATTTTAATTGATGTCAGAAGCGCGGAAGCCATCAAAACGGCAAAGATCAAAAGGTAAAGGATGATTGTTTTTATGCTACCTTTCATGTCTTTCTTATTCCTCCAAAGGCAATTTTTTTGGTAAAAACCATTCGTTTCTACAGTATATCATACTTTTACTGCAATAGTGTGGAAAAAATGTGAACTTTTTCATAAATTTTTTGAAAATTCCCGAAAATTTATCCGAGCAGCTTCTTCAGATACCGTCCCGTGTGGGAGGCTTCGCAGGCCGCGATCTCCTCCGGCGTGCCCGTTGCCACGACCGTACCGCCTCCGTCACCGCCCTCGGGACCGAGGTCAATGATGTGATCGGCGGTTTTGATCACGTCCAGATTATGCTCAATGACGAGCACAGTGTTTCCGTTTTCACAAAGACGGTTCAGAACCTCCAGAAGCTTGGCAACGTCATCGGAATGCAAGCCCGTGGTCGGCTCATCGAGAATATAAATGGTTCTGCCCGTTGCGCGCTTGGAAAGCTCGGTGGCAAGCTTCACGCGCTGGGCTTCGCCGCCCGAAAGCGTCGTGGAGGACTGACCGATCTTGATGTAGCCGAGTCCCACGTCGTAAAGCGTTTGCAGCTTTCTCGCCAGCTTTGGCATATTGGAGAAAAAGGAAAGTCCCTCTTCTACCGTCATATCCAGAACCTCAAAAATATTTTTTCCTTTATATTTGACCTCCAGCGTATCCTGGTTGTAGCGCTTTCCGTGGCAGGTATCGCAGGTCACGTAAACGTCGGGCAAAAAGTGCATTTCAATGCAGCGCACACCGTCGCCCTCGCACATTTCGCAACGGCCACCCTTGACGTTGAAGGAAAATCTTCCCGCCGTGTAGCCTCTTGCCTTGGCATCGGGCGTCATGGCGAAAAGCTCGCGGATATCCGTAAACAAGCCCGTATAGGTCGCGGGATTGGAACGGGGCGTTCTTCCGATGGGGCTTTGGTCGATGGAAACCACCTTATCCAAATGCTCCAAGCCCTCGATCCGCTTGAATTTACCCGGATACGTCTGGGCGCGGTTTAATTTTTTGGAAAGCTCGCGGAGAAGGACCGCGTTTACGAGAGAGGATTTTCCCGAGCCGGAAACCCCCGTCACGCAGACCAATTTTCCGAGCGGAATCTCTACGTTCACGTTTTTCAGATTGTTTTCCGCAGCACCAACAATACGAAGCGTCTCGCCGTTCCCTTTTCTTCTCGTTTGGGGAACGGGAATTTTCTTTCTGCCGGAAAGATACGCGCCCGTAAGGGATTTTTCATTTGCCATAACCTCATCCGGCGTACCGGCGGCAATCACCCGTCCTCCGTGAATGCCCGCACCGGGACCGATGTCCACGATAAAATCGGAAGCCAGCATCGTCTCCTCGTCATGCTCCACGACGATAACGGTGTTACCCGTATCGCGCAAACGGCGGAGCGTTTCGATCAGCTTTCCGTTATCTCTCTGGTGCAAGCCAATGCTCGGCTCATCCAGAATATACATCACGCCGACCAAGGAAGAGCCGATCTGCGTTGCCAGACGGATCCTCTGCGCTTCTCCGCCCGAAAGCGTTCCGGATTTTCTCCAGAGCGTCAGATATTCCAGACCGACGCTTTTCAGAAAGCCGAGTCTTGCGCGGATCTCCTTGAGGATCTCTTTTGCGATCTGCGCTTCCGTACGGTCCAGCTTCAGCTCGTCGAAAAACGCCAACGCGCGTTCCACGTTTAAGGAACAAAGCTCGTAAATATTCAAACCGCCGACGGTCACGGAAAGGATCTCGGGCGAAAGACGTTTTCCTCCGCAGGCGGGACAGGGAACGAAATCCATAAAATCATTATAATATTCTCCGCCCGATTGCGTCATGCGCGTTTCCATGATATTCAGAATACCGTTCCACGCAGAGACCGTTTCTCTGCCTTCGCCGCCAAAATAGCGGAACACTCTGTATTTTTTCGTCCCCGTTCCGCGCAACAGCGCTTGCAGGGCTTCTTTGGAGTATTGCTCGATGGGCGTATCCAGATCAAAGCCGTAATCCTTGCCGACCGCTTCCAACAAAGGACCGTTCCAGCTTTCTTCGGCCATCGTTTTGAAGCCGTTGACCGCAATTGCACCCGCACGCAGGGAAAGCGAACGGTCCGGAATGACCTTATATTCCGCCATGACCTGCATTTCTCCCATGCCCGCGCATTTTTCACACGCGCCGAACGGACTGTTGAAGGAGAACATACGGGGAGAAAGCTCCGTCATGCCAACGCCGTGCTCCTCACAGGCGTAGTTTTGAGAGAAGCGCATTTCCTCTCCCGTATCCGCAAGCAAAACGACGGCAATACCTCCGCCGAGCGACAGCGCCGTTTCCAAGGAATCGGAAAGACGGCGGCGGACGTCGCTTTTCATGACAAGACGGTCCACGACGATCTCAATGGAATGCTTTTTGTTTTTATCCAACACGGGGGCTTCATCCAACGGATAAAGATAGCCGTCCACACGGACACGGACGTAGCCGTTTTTTCTCGCATCGTCGAAAACCTTTTCGTGCATACCCTTTTTTCCCGAAACGACGGGAGCAAGGAGCATAAATTTCGTCCGTTCCGGCAGCTCCAGAATTTTTTCAATAATCGTATCCGTTGACATTTTGCGGATCTCTTTTCCGCAAACGGGACAATGGGGAATGCCGATGCGCGCGTAGAGCAAACGGAGATAATCGTAGATCTCCGTTACCGTTCCGACAGTGGAACGGGGATTTTTGGAGGTCGTTTTCTGATCGATGGAGATGGCGGGAGAAAGCCCGTCGATAAAATCCACGTCGGGCTTATCCATCTGTCCCAAAAACTGTCTTGCGTAGGAGGACAGCGATTCCACGAAACGGCGGTGTCCCTCCGCATACAGGGTATCAAACGCAAGCGAAGATTTACCCGAACCGGAAAGTCCCGTGAAAACAACGAGTCGGTCGCGCGGAATTTCCACGTCGATATTTTTCAGATTGTGTACTCGTGCGCCCTTAATACGGATATATTTTGCAGACATATATTTTCTATTCCTTATATTTTATATATTTATTATTCCTTTTTATATTATGTTTATGAAGTTTATTTTTTCAATTTTGCGATGGTATCTCTCAGCCGGGCGGCGTGTTCGAAATCGAGCGCGGCGGCGGCGGCCTTCATTTCCTTCGTCAGCTTTTCGATCAAAGCCTCTTTGTCTGCCTTCGTCAGCTTCTTACCCTTCTTCTCTGCCTTTGCGGCTTCATCGCGGGAAGTAATTTCAATGACGGAGCGAACCTCCTTTTTGACCGTTTGCGGGACGATGCCGTGCTTCTCGTTATACTCCGTCTGAATTTTACGGCGGCGTTCGGTTTCTCTCATAGCGCGAGCCATCGATCCCGTAACCGTATCCGCGTACATAATGACCGTACCGTCCGCGTTTCGCGCGGCGCGTCCAATGGTCTGGACCAAGGACGTTTCCGAACGCAAAAAGCCTTCCTTATCGGCATCCAAAATCGCCACGAGCGAAACCTCGGGAATATCAAGCCCCTCACGGAGCAGGTTGATGCCGACCAGCACGTCAAAAACACCGAGACGGAGATCTCGGATCAGCTCCTGCCGTTCCATGGTTTCCACATTGTGATGAATGTAACGGACCTTGATGAGATTCATTTCCAAATATTCGCAGATATCCTCTGCCATTTTTTTCGTCAGCGTAGTGATGAGAACGCGTTCGTTTTTCTGCGCGCGCGCGCACGGATCTCGCCCATCAGATCGTCGATCTGACCCTTGACGGGACGGATCTCCACCTTCGGATCCACGAGTCCCGTCGGACGGATGATCTGCTCCACGAGCTGAGACGCATGCTCACGCTCGTAATCTCCGGGCGTTGCGCTGACATAGATCGTCTGATTCAGCTTGGATTCAAATTCGGGGAAAAAGAGAGGACGGTTATCGTATGCCGAGGGCAGACGGAAGCCGAACTCCACGAGATTTTTCTTTCTTGCAAGGTCGCCGCCGCTCATACCGCGTACCTGCGGGATCGTAACGTGGGATTCATCGATAAAAAGAAGAAAGTCCTCCGGAAAGTAGTCGAGCAGCGTATACGGTGTGGAGCCGGGCGCTCTTCCCGAAAGCACGCGGGAATAGTTTTCAACACCCGAGCAAAAGCCTACCTCACGGAGCATTTCCATGTCGTATTTCGTCCGTTCCGCAATACGCTGGGCTTCGATCAGCTTGCCTTCCGCTTGAAATTCCGCAACGCGATCGAGCATCTCGCACTCAATCTCACGGATGGCGGCCTCCTTTTTTTCATCCGACGTCGCGTAATGGGAGGCGGGATAGATCGCCGCGTAGCTGAGTACGCCGATGATCTCGCCCGTCACGACGTTGATCTCACAAATACGGTCGATCTCGTCTCCGAAAAATTCCACGCGGATGGCGTTTTTTCCCGAAGCGGGCATAATATCAAAAACGTCCCCGCGGATACGGAATTTATCACGTTCCAGCGCAACGTCGTTTCGGCTGTATTGAATGGCGATCAAACGGAGCGCAAGCTCATCCATTGACATTTCCATGCCCGGACGGAGCGCAAGCACGAGCTTCTGATATTCCGCGGGATCACCGAGCGAATAGATACAGGAAACGCTCGACACGATGATCACGTCCCTGCGTTCAAACAAAGCGGAGGTCGCGCTGTGGCGCAGACGGTCGATCTCATCGTTGACTGCCGAATCCTTTTCAATATAAAGGTCTTTGCCGGGGATATACGCCTCCGGCTGATAATAATCGTAATAGGAAACGAAATATTCCACGGCGTTTTCGGGAAAAAATTCACGAAACTCCGAGCAAAGCTGTGCCGCCAGCGTTTTGTTGTGCGCAAGCACAAGCGTGGGGCGGTTGCATTTTGCAATGATATTCGCCATGGTAAAGGTTTTACCCGAACCCGTTACGCCGACGAGCGCCTGCGCACGGTCGCCTCGCAAAACGCCTTTCGTCAAAGCCTCAATAGCTTCGGGCTGGTCTCCCGTAGGCTGATAAGAAGAAACCAGCTTAAAACAGGATTTTGACATAGAAAGCCTCCTTTCCGCTTATGATTATAAACAGATATTCATTCTATTCTATCACAGGAAAATTCTTTTTTCAATAGATTATAACCAAAAGATTCATATTTTTTCATATACACTCCCGCAATTGACGGCATCTTCGCTTCAAAACGTATTGAAAAATTTTCCTTTTTATGTTAAGATATGCGTAGACTTCAATAATTCTTTTCAGAAAGGTGTGTTTTATGACAATGGATTACTTTTGGGAAACGACCGGCAGCATCAAAAAGGGTGTCGGCTTCAAGCATTTTGACAGCGTCCCCAAAGTCCGTCTACTTTTCCTGACAAGCACTGCTTTTGTGGGAACAAAAGCGAAGCCCCGCGCAATGCGGGGCTTAAATTTATTCGTTAATCAGACTTTGAAATTCTTTACGTTCACGCAGAACGTCGAAAACTTTGTTTTCAAGAACTTCTTTTTTCCAGCTATCCATTAATAATCTTTCAATGCGGGAATCCGTGTAGTCATCCTCATAATGATCAAGCAACAAACAAGTAAATTTACCTTTTTGAATCTCCTTGACTTTATCATACTCGATCGCGTATTCCTTTGCTTGCTTCAAAAGATGAATTGCCTCATCAAAATTACCGTTTGCTACTGCTATTTCGGCTTGCTTTTCCTTGATCAAATACATGCTGACACTAAAACCGTTGAAATTATGGTCATCAATGATGATCTTCAAAATTTCTTCTTCAGCTTGAAGTGCCTTGTTTGCATATCGTTTGTCGCAGTTATCATACACCCACATTTCAAATAATGCGTTGCACAATGCCCCAAATCCCTTTCTGAGAATTTTCTGACGGTGATCAGCAAGCTCTTCTCCTTTAAGACATACCGCAAGTAGCGATTCGCGGCTTGTTTCGGGCGCTTCCGGGTACATAAGAGCATATTTTTTCGCTTCATCAATTCTGTTCAAGCTTTTATTGGCAAACACAAGTCCGGATATAGCTTCATTTCTTAGCTCGGTGTTATCACAGTTTTCCAAAATTATTGAATAATGGTGAATAGAATTTTCAAGCAACTCCTTTTCTCTTTCTGTGCCACAATATTTCACACTATAACCAACGTACCATTCATTGCTCGCCAACCAGTGTAAATAGCGAAAATCTCCCGGATATTCGGCAACCGCCGCTCGTGCGATCTCCATATCAGCTTCGTGATCTTCTTTTGTCCAGAATTCGTGATATTCCGCATCAAAATATGCTTTTCGCTCATCTGTGATCTCGGGCGTCAGGCAAAGTAGCTCATCGGCTGATACGTGAAAAAGTCTTGTCAATGGTGCAATCAGAGATATATCCGGACTGCTTAAACCACATTCCCATTTAGAAACCGCTTGATAGGATACACAAAGATAATCCGCAAGTTTTTCTTGCGTCAGATCATTCTTCTTTCGTAGCTGTTTAATTTTCTCTCCAATCGTCATAGTATTACCTCACAATTATTTATTGAATCCGGATTCTGTGTTTATTATAGCATAAGAGAAAATATAATACAATAACTTGTTTTTTGATATACTTTCAACTCACAGTTGAGTCATTAAGTAAAAGGATGGCGCACCTGCTTTATCGCAGGCATGCCAAAGGCTCTGTTTTTTATTTTAAATATTCTTATCAAGCCAATCGATGAGGTCGCCGATGACGCCATCGTCGTTAGAGCAGAGATGAAGCTTTGCGAGCGCCTTGATGTTGTCGTTTGCGTTCTCGGGACAGGCAGATATATCAGCCGCCTCAAGCATCTCTATGTCGTTGTCGTAGTCACCAACACAGCAGAGCGTCATAGGGCGGTCGAAATAGCTCTCTACAAGCTCCTTGAGTGCCACCGCCTTAGTCACTCCCTTGGGAACGAGCTCCACCATAAAGGATGCCGAGCGCGTGACGCCTATCCTCTCACCGTATTTCTCCTTGAGAAGCGGATATATCATATCAATATCCCTCTCGTCTCCCATAACGTTTGTCTTATAGAGCTTGAAATCCCCCCACTCGCTCGCGGGCGCGACCTTCTTGTTGATATAGGGCGGAAATCTCTCAAATTCCCCTCTGATTATCGGGTTTTCAAGATCGCTCACCACGACACCCTCGGGGAGCACTCCACGGAAGCCTATGCCGCTTACCACACTTCTGACGAATGCCATCATCTCGATGATAAGCGCGCTGTCAACGAAGCTCTCGCTAATCGTTTCTTGCGAATTGTAATCGTAAATACAAGTGCCGTTTCCGAGCACCGCAGGCATATTTATATGATTTTCGGGATCGGGTATCGGCTTTTTGAGAAAGAGCGGAAGCCTTCCCGTCGCAAAGGTGAAGTGTCCGCCGTTTTCAACGAAGTATTTAACCCTCTCAATATTTCTCGGTATGATATATTGCTTACTGCCAAAATAAGTTCCGTCAAGGTCGCTGGCAATAACTATATTCTCAAACTTTTTCATTATTACTCGCAATCTGCCCTCAGAATAGAAAGCAATTTTTCAAAATTGTTCGGAAGCGGAGCCTCAAACTCCATTTTCTCGCGGCTTCTCGGGTGTGTCAGCATCAGCCTTGAAGCAAACAGGCACTGTCCGTTGATAAGCGCCTTGTGTCTTGCCTCAAAGGGCGAGCCACCGCCGCCATAGACTGTGTCTCCGACAAGAGAATGTCCGATAGACGCCATATGCACTCTTATCTGATGCGTTCTGCCCGTCTCAAGTCTGCACTCGATATGCGTAAACTGACCGAAGCGCTCGAGCACTCGCCAATGTGTGATAGCCTCTCGGCTCTTGTACTCGTCCGAGCGTATGACAGCCATTTTCTTTCTGTCGATCGGATGTCTGCCGATAGGCGCGTTGACAGTTCCGCTGTCCTCCTTGAAGTTTCCGCGCACTATCGCGTGATATATCCTCTCAACTCTGTGATACTTTATCTCCTCTGCTAAAAACAGATGTGCTTCGTCGTTTTTTGCGACTACCAGAAGTCCGCCCGTGTCCTTGTCGATGCGGTGGACTATACCGGGGCGCACGACGCCACCGATGCCCGAAAGCCCATCGGCGCAATGGTAAAGCAGAGCGTTTACGAGCGTTCCGCTCGCGTTTCCCGGCGCGGGATGCACTACCATTCCCTCAGGCTTGTTGACGACGATAATATCGCTGTCCTCGTAAACTATATCAAGCGGAATGTTCTCGGGCTGAGCGTCTGACGGCTCGGGCTCGGGAAGCTCAAGCAGAAGAACGTCGCCCTCACGCATTTTGTAATTTTTGCTGAGCTTGCCGTCTTCAAGTCTCGCGTTGCCGCCCTCAATAAGCCGCACCGCCGCCGAGCGCGTAAGCTCGGAGCGTTCCGAAATGAAGCTGTCGGCACGCTTGCCGATATCTGCCTTTTCTGCAACGAGGCGCAAAACAGACTCGGCGCTCTCGTTTTCGTCGCTGTATTCAGTTTCCCAAAGCGCTTCTCTGTCCATAAGCCTCTTACTCCTTTAATTATTCAGAGGTAACGGCATAATACGCCGTTACCTCGTTCTTATTATTTTCTCTTTTTAAGTCCCCAAACGAGCCTGTTGTCCTTCTCCACAAGCGGAACGAATGTAGGTCTTGCGGGTGCGCCGCCGTTGGGGGAGTGGATCACGAGCCAAAGCTGACCGAACTCGTCAGTAAAGAGTGAGCCGTGGCCGCCGTCAGCACCGTCGCCCATTCCTCTCGAGAACAGAAGCTCGCTCTCAGCGCTCCAAGGGCCGTCAAGCTCGCCGCTCTTGCTCTTTGCCACGGCAACCGAGTAGCCACCGTTGACCTTAGGCGACCAGAGCATATAAAGCGTGCCGTCGCTCGCTCTGTAGAAATGCTCTCCGTCCATACAGCCGTCGCCCTCCCAGGACTTGTCCTCGGGCGCAAGCGTAGCGGGGAAAACGAGCTTTGACTCTGATACGAATGACGAAAGGTCATCGCTGAGCTTCGCCGCAAGGAAGGAGCCCTTAGGAGCATCTACCGTCATCCATTCCTTAGAATATACCATCCACGGTTGTCCCTCGCGGTCAACGTAAAGCGTCGCGTCTATGGTATAGAGGTCGTCGGGCGTGGGGTGTCCGGGCTCACCGTTTGCATTTCTTGAGATCGGCACGAACGGGCCCTCGGGGCTGTCAGCTCTGAGAACTATATTCGCTCTGTGTCCGTGCGGCACCTGCCAAAATCCCTTCATGTGCTCCTTGACCTTGTAGTCGCAATCGTGCGCTCCGCAAGCATAGGTGGTAAACATATAGTATTTGCCCTTGTATTCGTGCACCTCAGGCGCCCAGGGGTTAGAGACCCCACCCGTCTTGATGCCGTAAGAATCAAGATCCGAGTGCTTTATGATCTCAAGCTTCTCCCACGGGCCCTCAAGCGAGGTCGCCTTATAGCATTTCCAGCCCGTGCCGTACATATAGTAATGTCCGTCGCGGTATATAACGTTAGGGTCGCGCATCGTCGCGCCCGTCTCGTATATAAGAAAATTATCGATAACTCTCTTATCAAAGGTAACGTCAGCGCCCATATATTCAAAGAGAGAATCAACGCTTCCCTTTCCGCGCAGAGTCTCGCCCTCGGAAAGTGCTATCCTGCCGTCACTAAAGCGGCTGATGAGGCACTGCAAGCCGCACATTCTCGCTCTCTCGCTCGTGTAAGCAAGAGCGACCGTGTAGTACTCGCCTCTCATATAGAGCTTCAGCGCGAACTCGTCTTTTTCAAGAAGCGCCGTAAGCTCCTTTATCTCCTCGCGAGAAGCGTCGCCTATAAGTATCTCGTTCTTATCCTCGCTCTGCTCAGCGGCGGGAATTACAGAAACGCCCTTCTCGGAGAGTCGCTCTGAGAGATATTCTATATCCGAGAGAAGCTCTCGATTCGCATCGGTAGCGCAAACGATCTTAAGCTCAGCGCCACTCGTCTTTGCCGCCTTTGCGAGTCTTTCTGCCTTTATCTCCTGCACCATAGAGATCACACACCAGAGTATCAGAAGTCCCGCGCCTATACAAACGAAGCTGTCAGCCACGTTGAATATGGCGTTCCATACATCAGGGAAAGCGTAGAAATCAAAGAAGTCCACGACTACCTTCTTACCCGCATAGATCTCTCCCTCGCGGAAGCAACGGTCTATCATATTTCCTATGCCGCCGCCTATTATCATAGAAAGCGAGGTGCAAGCGAGCTTGCTCTTAGGCTTGAACTTGAAGAGATAGATCGAAAGCGCGATAATACCCACCACCGACGCTATCATAAACACCCATCTCGATTCTTCAAAGCTACCGAATGCGGCTCCTCTGTTCTCGGAGTATTTAAGGCGGAAAACTCCCTCGATAATAACGAAGGGGTTGTCTCTGTCAAGAAACTCGACCACGAGTATCTTTGACACCTGGTCAAGCGCCACTACTCCAATTATAATTAAGATCCAAACAACGAACACTTTTTTCTCCTGTCTGCCCTGAGGCAAATTATAAAAATTTCTCGGCAACGAGGCGTATCCTTCCCTTTTTGGTAAGCTCGCTAAGAGAGCAAACGCGGAACTTTCCGTACCCTCGCACCGATAAAACACAAGGCGCCGTTACCTCTCGGTCAGGGCGCTCACAATATTCGTAATCAAGCTCTGCCTCACCCGAGAGCACCACAAGTCTTGCCTTTTCTCGCGAGAGGTTGCAGAGAGCTGCCACCACGCAATCAAATCGCGCGGACGCCACCGTGTCGCTGATAGTGGCAAATCTCCTCTGAGGGCAAAAGCTATCGTCTATGCTCACAATTCGACATTTCACCTTATCTCTGCCCACGTCAGAAAGCTCGGCAATGATAAAATCCGCAATTCTCACGTCGCAAAACGCGATGGCAGAGCCGCCGTCAAGCGTAATTATGTCTCCTATCACGCCTCTCTCTATTCCGAGGCGGAGCAACGCGCCCATAAAATCTCTGTGAGAGAGTGAAACGAAGCCGCTTCCCTTTATTTCAAGGGCAAATATAGCGGTTTCGCACCCGTATTCAAGGATCTCTTCCGCCTTTTCCACGCTCTCCATATATTCGGGAAGAACGTATATTCGCTTTCTCTCGGCGCTCTCGTATCCGCCAAACGAAAGAAAACAAGCACCCGAGCGGCGAAGATAGCCCTCGGCATAGTGAAGCTCTCTTGGAGACAAAAACGCGCTGATCCCCATCTCACCGCGGACAGCGCGTTTTTTCAGATCCTCGAGCCTTGCGTAAAGCCCGTCAAATTCTTTGATATCTCTCGTCATCTTGAAAGTAAAAGAGTAATGATAGACAAGAGAAGATAAGTTACGAAGAAGGATATATCAATAGGCAATCCCTGAAACCAATTAAACTTTTCAAAAAGCTTTCTTATCGGTATGATAAGCGGCTCGGTGATTACGTAAAGAAAATTCTCGAACTTATTTGACTCGGTGGGAAACCACGACATTATAGCCCTGATAAACATCGCTAACTGCAAAGCACTGAGTATAATACATACCGTGTTCTGCAGCAGAGCCAATACTAATTGCAATTCAAACCCTCCTTGTCGGCAAAAAATGATGCAAAAAGCCTACCGACATCGTTAAGATCTCGGCGATAAAACGAAATTGATTTAAAATACTGCTACTTATCAGTTCTCGGATGTGCCAACCATAGCCTCGATGCTGCTTACGTCAACGTTCTTGGGAGCAACTACGAGAGTGGTCTTGCCAACCTTGGTCATCATTCCGCCAACTACCTGGAGTGCGCCCTTGATGTAATCAAGAATGCGGATCGCGAGGTCGCGGCTGATGCCGTCCATATTGAGAAGAACGGTATTGCCATTCATAAGGAACTCGGTGATCTCACGGGCATCGTCGTATGCCTTGGGGGTGATGATCTTAAGAGAAATAGGATTTGCGTGGAAAGCGGGCGCTGCGGGGGTCTCAACGGGCGCTGCGGGAGCAACAACGTCGTCCTCTGCATCCGCATTTTCGTCGGTATCAGAGTACGCGCCGAAATCATCCATCTCTACGTCGTCGTCAAATGAGTACTTGTTCTTCTTTGTGAAATTAAACATAATTCCCTCCGTATATATAATTATTATTTTTTACTTTTTTATTCAACTTTATTTAACGAAAAGCCGTCTGCCCACTCTGACGATATCAGAGCCGCACTCGATAGCCTCTTCAAAGCTATCGCTCATTCCCATAGAAATTATAGGCCTACCTATATTATGCAATTTTTTTGTCCAAATGTCAAGAACTTGCGCGTAAGTTTGTTGAAAATATTTTAAATATTCTTCTTTTTTCTCGCATTTCGGTGCCATAGTCATAAATCCGCGATGCCTTATATTGCTAAACTGTGAAAGGCAAAGGCAAAACTCCTCGACCTCGCTCGGAAAAAGTCCGCTCTTGTTCTCTTCCTCGCCGCAGTTCACCTCTACGAGCACGTCGATCACTATTCCCCTTTTCTTTGCTTGCTTATCTATCTCGGCGGCAAGCTTGAGCGAGTCGAGCGAGTGTATCATCTTCACCTTATCGATGATGTATTTCACCTTATTGGTCTGCAGAGTGCCTATAAAATGGAACTCAAGTCCCTCGCAATCTATCGCCTCGATATGCTCAAGCATCTGCTGAACTCTGTTCTCTCCCACCTGCTTAATACCCGCGTGGCGATACAGGTACTCTACCTCCTCGGGTGAGGCGTACTTTACTGCGGGGAGAAGCATTACAGAGCCTTCCCTGCCCACTCTTCTCTCAGCCTCTGCGATGCGCTCGCGCACCTCTGAAAGATTTTTATCTATATATTCAAAGCTCATAGTTAATCCAAGATCCTTCCGTCGAACAGATTATTTCCTTCGGTGATGATGAGCTCGTTAGAACCGAGATAGTAGTAGTCTCCGTCCTTGTCGTCTCTCTCTGCAACAAGAAAATAATCGTCGCCCTGATAAATGATGTCGATCCTGCGGAAATGCACTACGCTTCCGCGAAGGATATAAACTCCGTTCTCGCCCTCGTGTCTTACGAGCGCCGAGCGAGGAACGTATATTCCGCTGACCGAGGAGCGCTCGATCTGCGCTGTCATACAGCGCTCAAGAACGAAATTGTCGGGCAGTAGGTTAGTTGAAAGCACCACGATGATCTCTCGCGTCTTTTCCGATACTACCTTTCTCTCAAGCGTCATCTGTATCGTAGTATTGTTATTCTCGGGGAAATTTACGTTGTAGGTCTCGCCCTCGCCGAGCCCCTCGGCATCTGCGATAGAAAGAGGAAGCATCAGCATCCATTTACTGTTCGGAGCAAGCTTTCCATAAGCGCCGTTGTCCTCAAATTCTGCTTTCTCGGAGGTAGTATCCAAAAGCTCGTAAAAGCTCGCACCGTCAAGCGTCTCTGCCGCAGAGATCGTAAAATCGCTCTCATATCCATCGGTAGCAGAATAGAAATATCCGCTCTTGGTAGAAAATACCGCCTCGTACTCTCCCGAGAGTATCCTCTTTCTCTCTGCCTTGAGTGCTGTAAGCGACTCCTTGATAGAGGCATCTCCGCTCGTGATAACGCTTATTTTGCTGAGAGTGAGCATCATCTTCTCTATCTGGTAGTCGAGCTCGCCTGCCTCGCCCGAGGCAAGAAGTCCCGTAAGCGTGAAATAAGTATCGCTTGCACTCTTGCGAAGAGCCGACAGATCAGACGCCGAGACGTTGTCTCCCGAGCATTCCTCAAGAAGCGCTATCTGCTCGTCAAGAAGCGCTATCATAGCTCTGTCCGAGCTTCCGTCGCCCTTTTGATAGACGTTAGCGAGAGCTTGTCCCGACGAGACCTTCTCTCCGTCCTTCACGAAGTAATCCACGACGCCCGAGTTTCTTGAATAAAGCAAAGTCTCGTCTCTGAAAACGTATCCGTCTCCGCCGACGGTGACTCGCTCGGTGGTAACGCCCGACACTATCGTGCTGATATCGTCAGAGAAAAACAGGCTGAAAAGATGATAGGCGGTATATACGACCACAATAGCAAAAAGCAAGCCCATTGCGAGCCTATACCAGAACGCGCTATTCCTCCTTTTCTCAGCCATAAAGTCCTCCAAAAAAGCTTCAATACCTTACGTATATTTTACCACAAAAAGCTCAAAGTGAAAAGAGCTTCTCCGCATTATTTACAATCTCTTCAAATCTTTTTACCTCTCCGCCAAGCTCAACGTCAAGCCATCTGACGTAGTCCTTTGCAGAGAACCAAGTCATCTGTCGCTTGGCGTATCTACGAGTAGCAGTCTTAAGCTCTGCAACGGCGTCCTCAAGGCTGTTCTCCCCTCGGATCGCCCCGAGAAGCTCCTTGTAGCCTATCGCCTGAGCCGCAGTCTTGTTCTTTTCAAACACACCCTCGCTCATAAGCGCGCGAGTCTCCTCAAGCAAGCCCTCGGCGATCATCTCGTCAACACGGCGCTCGATGCGCCCGTAAAGCACGTCGCGGTTTTCGTATCTTAATCCGATAACGCTCGCGTCATAGGGAGACACAAGCTCCTTTGACTGCTTGTCAAGCAGAGATTTCGGAACGCCGCAGGAATAGTATATCTCAAGCGCGCGGATCACTCTCTTGGCGTTGTTTTTATGTATCGCTACCGCACTCTCGGGATCGACTCGCATAAGCTCGGCGTGGAGCGCGTCAGCGCCCTCTCGCTCGTATCTTTCGGTAAGCTCTCTGCGAATATCTGAGGTATCTGCACTCGGCGCGGAATTACCGCCCCGGAGAAGCGCGTCGAGATAAAGCCCCGTACCGCCGCAGATTATCGGCATTTTGCCTCGGCTCGCGCAGTCCTCTATCGCCGCACTTGCAAGAGAAACGTAATCCTCGCAGGAAAACGCAACGTCAGGCTCTACTACATCAATAAGATGATGCCTTACCTCGCTCTGCTCCTCCGCCGTGGGCTTTGCGGTGCCTATATTCATTCTTTTGTATATCTGCATTGAATCGCAAGATATTATCTCGCCGCCGTGTCGCTTGGCAAGCTCAAGCGCAAGTCCGCTCTTTCCGCTCGCGGTTGGTCCGACAACGGCGAATATTTTTATTTTTTGATCCATGTTGCCTCTTTTGAAAATGAATATTTCGGAATTTTCTCCGTAGGGGCGTGCATTGCACGTTCGCGGACGAACACAGTTCGCCCCTACCGTAAGAATTTTATTTTATCGTATATAAGATGAATTGCTGATCAGGAGAAATCGTTCAAGACAAGGCGCACCGTAGAAAGCAAGGCGCAGGCGTAGTTACCTACGTCAAGCCGCTTTCGAGGAGCAACGCCGTATTGGGCGATTTATACGATCAGCATCGCATCCACAAAGCTGATGCTATATAAGATTTTACCGATTGGTAATATTGAACAAATCAGTCGGTAATCATACCCTTTCATGACCGTTTCCGTACTCCCTTTTCATTGCATCAACAGACACGACCCATTGTTTCCCGAATTTGCAAACGTCAACGCCGTTGACCAATTTGCCATATGTTATTGCCTTACGAAGCGTACTTTCATTGAGTCCCCAAAGCTCGGTTGCATCGCTGAATGACATCAGTCCGTCAAAGGGTGTATCAACCCGCACACCGTTTTCCCAAAGCTCGTCGCA
>JAFVRA010000024.1 GCA_017504545.1 Clostridia bacterium
GGCAAGAAAAAGCCTCCCTTGTGTAATGGGAGGTGGCACGGCTCGCCGTGACGGAGGGATTGTAGAAGATTAGATTTACGCAAAAACAATCCCTCAGTCGCTTCGCGACAGCTCCCTTTACACAAGGGAGCCTCTGGCTGTAGTCGCTTGTCTTTCTAATATAGTGTTACAAAAACTGTCCTTTATAAACCCGACGCATACCATAAGCGGTTTTGCTTTTTTACATATATTTGCGCCAATACCATCTGAAAACGGCTAAGGAAACCACGTAAGCGAGGCAGGTGATAAGCGTGCCGAGGATATATCCGAGCGGCCCTTTTACAACTGTCGCAAGCGAGGTTGCCGTGCAGAACAGATATGAAAGCGTGTCAAGAAGCTTACTGTGAAAGATAAGCGTATTGATGCCCCAAAGGAGAGTGCAGATAGCTCCGAGTGCGAGTATCATAAGAATAATATGCTTATCGCGCTTCGCTATTCTGACCACATCCTTGAAAAATCCGGGGTATCTGTCGGGGTATTCCTTCCAAACTCCGCTCTCGCCGCTTCCGTCATATACGTGCAGGAAGTATATAAGGAAGACAGAGAAGGCAACAGAGCCGCTTAGTGCGACGATAACGTTAAGTATATCAGCGGCGAGCTTTGAGTCAAAGCTCGGGAGCATTGAAAGCATTGAGATAAGAAGGAATATGAAAAAGGAAAGCACTGATGAAAGCAAAAGCTTTGGGATAATGCGCCGAATATTCATATCTTGTCCTCCTTTATAGCTTTTTACTGATCGTTCTGCTTCTTCTTAAGCACCGATACCTCGTCTCTCTTATAGGACTTGGGGGGAGTATCGGGCGAGGAGACGAGCTTAACCTTAATAGTTGCGGCAAGGGGATTGATCTCAGTTACCACACCGACACCGTCAACCGTTCTGACGAGTGAATCAACGGGCGGAGTGCGCTTGATCTCATACTCGTAGGTCTCGTGCTCGTAGCGCAAGCAACACATAAGTCTGCCGCATATTCCCGAGATCTTTGAGGAGTTGAGAGAAAGATTCTGCTCCTTTGCCATCTTTATTGATACCTGACCGAAATCTGTAAGGAAGAGCGAGCAGCAGAGAGGTCTGCCGCAAAGTCCGAGACCGCCGACCATCTTTGCCTCGTCTCGAATTCCTATCTGACGAAGCTCTATTCTCGTTCTGAATACCGATGCAAGATCCTTTACGAGATCGCGGAAGTCAACTCTTCCCGCAGAGGTGAAGTAGAAGAGAAGCTTGGTGTTGTCAAAGGTGTACTGCGCGTCGATAAGCTTCATATCAAGCTCGTGTGCGATTATCTTTTCATTGCAGATACGGAATGCATCGTCTTCCTTCTGCTTGTTCTCCTCGTGGTGCTTGATGTCCGCGTCAGTTGCCTTGCGGATAACGGGGCGAAGGGGAGAAACTGTCTCGCTCTCCTTGACCATAGTGTTTCCAAGGGCGACGTCGCCGTACTCAAGACCGCGAGCGGTCTCTACGATAGCCTTAGAGCCTATCTTTAAGGAGATACCGTTAGAAGCAAAATAATAGGTCTTTCCCGAAGCCTTGAATCTTATGCCTACGACCTCTACCATAGGCTCGTCAGACTCGGTATCTGCCTCGGATGCTTCATCGCCGTTCTTCTTTGAGCCTGCTTTTGCGGAAGAGTCGTCAAGCTTGCCGTAAAGCTCCTCAAAGGAATACTCCTCGTAGTCCGAATACTTTTCAAACTCGGGAGATTCCGAGAATTTTGAAAGCTTCTGAGGAGCGGATTTCTGCAAACGGTCGGAGGATTTGGGCATCGGTACGAACTCGGCTTCGATAAGCGTGTCAGCACTCTTGGGGGCGTTGCTTACACCCTCGGGCGCGGTCTGCTTTTCTTCGCGGCGTCTGTCGTTGTGGTGCCTTCTCTTGTTGTTCCTTTGGTGATTGTTATGCTTATGTTGTGCAGAGTCCTGCGCAGCACCCTCGGTGGACGCCTCGGGGGCCTCCGCGGGCTTTAACTGAGGCTCTGCGGCGGTCTGATTTCTCTGTTCGTCCTTTGCCTGAGGATTAGGATTTTTCTTGTGCTTGTGGTGGTTGTTGTGGCGGTTGTGATTCTTTTGATTGGGCGCGCCATTTGTACCCTCAGCCTTCTTCTGTGCAGGCTGCTGACTGTTCTGCTGAGGCTTCTGATCGGGAGAAGCGCCTTGCTCACCGCCTGGGGTTATGAAATAGGATTTATGTTTATTTGATCTGTGCTTGGATCTGTGGTTTCCCGAATTGCCCGACTTCTGCTCGGGAGCGGGATTGTTCTTCTTTTCGTTTTCCATTTATATTTATCCTTTCGTTTAGAGGAGTGCTTTTATATCAATTTGGACACGGTAGCCATTTTAAGAATGGCGAGTCTTACGTTGGCGTTTCGCTTGTTTTCGTCTATCGCCGCCATTACCGCATCATAAAAGGCGTAAAGAAATGAGAGAGAGGTGCTGTCGCAAAGCTCTATCGCCTCGTTTCTATCGCAGTAAAAGGCGAGAGGCGCGTCCTCGCTCTTTTTGAGGAGAATAAGATCGCGCAGAGCGTCGGACAGAAGAGAGAGCTGATCGTTGAGCTGATCTCGCTTGCTTGAAAGCTTGGAGAGCAAGGGAAGGACTGCTTTTGCGCCTCTTTGCTCGGTGGCAGCAAGAATAAGCTCAGAGACAAGCGCTCTTTGCTCGGAAATAGGCTTCCACACCTTAGGCTCAAGGAGCGAGAGCGCCTTGCCTATGCCGCCTGCAGAGCATTTTATAAGCTCGGAGTACTCCTTCTTATTGCTCAGCTTCATCTGCGCGGCACGTCTGTCGTGATTGCAGATGTATTCGTCAAGCTCGTCGTCAGCAACGGGCTCGGTGCGAAGGATAGGCGCGCGGCTTCTGATAGTTTCAAGCAGAGCACCTGCGTTGTTGCAGAGCAGGAAGAAATGAGCGAATGAGGGCGGCTCTTCAAGTGTCAGCAGAAGCGCGTTTTGTGCCTGAGCGGTCATCTTATCGGCGTCCTCAATGATGTAGGTCTTGTCTTCAAGGTCGTTAGGCAGGACGTGCACGTCTTCCTTAAGAAATCTTGCGGTATCAACGCCAAGAGACGCCTTGCCGTCCGTTCCGACGAAGATAACGTCGGGAGATTTTCTCTCGATTATCTTTTTGCAGGAAGGGCAACAAAGGCAGGGGATAGGCGCGCTTTGGTCGTTCTTTTTCTCGCAGGCAAGAGCCGCCGCTGACATAAGCGCAAGAGTGTGCCTGCCGCTTCCGTCTGCTCCCTCGAGAATATACGCGTGCGAGAGTGAGCCTGAAAGAATGTCTCTGCAGAGCTTCTGCCGCAGGTCAAGATTTCCCACTATCTCGGGCATTGACGCTTTCATAAGTCTCTCCTTTCGCTCGTACTCAAGTAGCATTGAATTTGATATACCAATACATAATATATTATATCAAAAATTAATACTTATGTCAAGTGAAAAGCTTAAATTATGCGGCGGCATCGCAATAAACTATTGACTTTCGGGTGTCTTTGCATTATAATTAATAGGAAATACGACAAAAAGGAGTTTCCTGAATGAAGCTTGAACTTGTTGCGACCTGTCTTTTCGGACTTGAGAAGCTGCTCGGCGAGGAGATAGACGCGCTTGGATATAAAAGAATAGACACGATGGACGGCAGAATAACCTACGAGGGCGACGAAAGAGCCGTGTTCGCAAGCAATCTGCATCTGCGCTTTGCAGAGAGAGTATTTATAAAGCTTGGCTCGGCTCACGTTGAGAGCTTTTCCGAGCTTTACGATGCAACTGCCGCTCTTCCTTGGGAGGACTTTATCGGTGAGAACGATGCCTTCCCCGTAAAGGGACACGCGCTCAGAAGCACGCTCTACTCGGTTCCCGACTGTCAGAGCATCGTCAAGAAGGCTGTGGTCAGCCGCCTTTCCGAGAAGTACAACCGCAAGTGGTTTACCGAAGAGGGCGTGAAATATCAGATAGAATTTTTCATATTTAAGAATATAGCAACTCTTATGATAGATACGACGGGCGTTCCGCTCCACAAGCGAGGCTACCGCACCGAAGCGGGCGCCGCGCCTCTTCGCGAGACACTTGCGGCGGCGGTGGCGGCTATCTCCCGTCCGCGTGAGGACGTGCTGCTGTGGGATCCCTTCTGCGGCTCGGGAACTATCGCTATCGAGGCGGCGCTGATGATGACTAACGTAGCTCCGGGAATATCACGTAAATTTATATGTGAGGAGTTTGCTATGCTTTCCAATGGAAGAATAGCAAGAGAAGAGCGTTCAAAGGCTTATGCGGCAATAAATCATAATAGCGACTTTGAGGTTTGCGCTTCGGATATTGATGAAGAGGTCCTCAAGATAGCTCAGGCTAACGCTGAGCGCGCTGGCGTTGATGACAGAATAAGATTTTTTATTTCGGACGCAAGAGATATTAAGAAGCTCGACAGACGTGGAACTATCGTCTGCAATCCACCCTACGGCGAGCGTCTTATGAGTGAGCGTGAGGTTGAGCATCTTTATCGCGATATAGGCAGAGCCTTCTCGGCGCTCGCACCGTGGCAGATATATATTCTGACCTCGGCAGAGAATTTTGAGCGCCTTTACGGCAGACGCGCGGATAAGACGAGAAAGCTTTATAACGGAATGATCCCTTGCTCGCTCTATCAGTATTTCAAGCCTGCCGACGCCAAATTCGGCACGGAAAGAAAGCAATTTGATAAGCCTTATTTCAAAAAGAAATAAAAATCGTAGCTTTACGCTCTCTTCCCAAAAGCAAGATTACAAATTGTAGGGACCGGCGTCCTCGACGGTCCGAGACACATAAATTTCGGCAGAGAACTTGTTTTCTCTGCCGATTTGTGTTATAATGGGGTTACATCGTAGGGCGGGGGCTTGCTCCCGCCGTAATATAGGATCTAAGCCAACAAGGCGGCGGGAGTAAACCCCCGCCCTACAAGGGGTATGGGCTTTGCCCGACGCCTTTGTAATTCAATGGCGAAACCGGCAATAAAACAGAACGATAAATAAGAATTTGACGGAGGGAATGTGATATGGACTACATTGAAATTTGCGAGAATGATTACAATGCATTTCACGAATTGGCAAGTGCATATTATAGAGAAGGTGAAGATGCAGATACACCGCAAGAGGAAATAGATACATTCATCCGCTTTATGTTTGAAAAAGTAATTAACCACGAAATTAACGGATACATTGCAAAAGATAAAAATGCCTATGTTGGGTTTGCGCTATGGGGAGTTGATACTGAAGATTTTGAATTTAGTGAAATTCCAGGTTTCGGAACAATTTTGGAGATCGGATTTATACCTTCATACCGTTCGAAAGGTAACGGCAAAGAGTTGGTATCGTATATCGAAAGTCGCTTTAGCAAAAAGAATGTAAATAACTGTTATGTGTCCGCTTATGGGCCTGCACAGAAGTTCTGGTCTTATTGTGGATATTTTGAAAACGGGAAAGTGGCAAGCAATGGATTGCCTATTATGGTAAAGTCCATCAATTAGATAAATTCCAATTTATCGAACAGAACAAACAATCCCCGACAGACTGTAAAAATCTGTCGGGGATTATTATTTGTTTTCGGCGAATCAGATTTGTTTATCCGTAGGGGTGACCATTGGTCGCCCGCGGGCGTTCGATGAACGCCCCTACAAAACAATATCAAACTTCCTTATGAGAACCACCCATTTGGCTACGATCTTTTGTTTAAAGTACAAATTCCATAAAATAATGCTCGTTGCAATGTATCTGCCCGTTGAGCAATATCTTCTTAGTGGCGGCTGTTGTGAAGCCGTTTTTCTTGTAGAGATGCGTCGCGTGCAGATTGCGAGTCGTGGTGTTGAGCCGTATGGCACGACACCCCTTTTCTTTAGCGAGAGTCTTGGCAAAATCAACTATCGCCGAGCCGACGCCACCTCCCGAACGCCTCGGATCTACGCAGAGCGTATGTATCACTAAAGCTCCACCGACACCTGCATCTACTCCCCATGATACGTTTCTGTATTCGGGTGGCTGATGGGTATCGAGTATTACAGAGGCGAGAATGGCGCCGTTCTCCTCGTAAACGTAGAGCGAGCCGTTCTTTACGCCGAGCCTTGCGGTATCGGCGGTAGGGTAGATGCCCTTCTGCCAGCTGGTGTATTTTATGTGTGAGTCCTCGTAGTCGATGACTTTGTTATAAAGCTCAGCGACGGCAAGGATGTCTTGTGAGGTTGCTTTTCTTATCATAAGACCTCAGGTTTTAAAGGGTTTTTACGAAGGCCTCGATACGCTCAAGAGCCTGTGTGATGTGCTTGATAGAATATGCATATGAAATACGCGCAAATCCTTCGCCGCTTTTGCCGAATGCATTTCCCGGAATGATCGCGCACTTATGCTCATATAGAAGTCTGTTGCAGAATTCCTCGCTCGAAAGACCGTAATCTGCGATTTTTGGGAAGATATAGAACGCGCCTTCGGGTTCAAAGGATTCGATTCCGATACTCTTCAGCCCGTTGTAAATATATCTGCGACGCCTGTTGTATTCATCGACCATCATTTTGATATCATCATCGCCGTTTTTCAGCGCCTCAAGAGCGGCAAACTGCGCGGTAGTCGGGGAGGACATAATTCCGTATTGGTGGATCTTGAGCATCTGCTCGCATATAGCCTTAGGTGCACAGAGATAGCCAAGTCTCCAGCCTGTCATCGCGTAAGCTTTGGAAAAACCGCTTGTGATGATGGTGCGCTCCCACATATCCTCCAGAGATGCTATCGAGCAATGGTTGCCCGTGTAGGTCATCTCGGCATAGATCTCATCGGAGAGCACGAGAATATTAGTGTTCTTCAGTACTTCGGCAATATCCGCAAGCTCTTCACGTGTCATTATTGCGCCCGTGGGGTTGTTGGGATAGGGAAGAACGAGCATTTTTGTTTTTGGTGTGATAGTAGCCCTGAGTACCTCAGGATCTATCTTAAACTTATTCTCAAA
Organism: Clostridia bacterium; assembly: GCA_017504545.1. GTDB lineage: Bacteria > Bacillota > Clostridia > Oscillospirales > CAG-272 > HGM12713. The sequence goes on from JAFVRA010000024.1 coordinate 6,996, forward strand.
TTTCGTCTCCAGTATGACGGGCGTGCCACCTGCGATAGTAACGAGAGGAGCGTAGCAAACGAAGGACGGGGTGGGAACGATGACCTCGTCACCGTATTCGATAATTGCACGAAGGGCGATATCTATCGCCTCGCTTCCGCCCACAGTTACGATGATCTCAGATTCAGGGAGATAGGAAACGCCGAAGCGGCGCGTCATATAGGAGTTGATCTCGTGCCTTAGATCTATAATTCCGGCGTTAGCGGTGTAGTAGGTCTTGCCCTTCTCAAGACTCATAATTCCTGCTTCGCGGATGTGCCATGGGGTATGGAAATCAGGTTCTCCAACGGTAAGACCAACTACATCAGTCATAGTGTTCATAAGGTCAAAGAACTTTCTGATGCCGGATTTAGGAGTGTCGACGACTGCTTTAGAGAGCACCTTGCTGTAGTCTATCATATATTTCCTCTTTCGTCGATCTCTGTGGCACCGTACACAACGCCCTTATCCTTGTATTTATGAAGCACAAAGTGTGTAGCCGTAGCAATAACACCGTCGATCGTGGCAAGTTTCTGAGATACGAAGAGGGCTACCTCTTTCATTGTTTTTCCTTCAATAAGGACCGAGAGGTCGTATCCTCCTGCCATAAGCTGAACCGACTGAACTTCCGGATAGTTGTATATTTTTTCGGCTACTCTGTCAAAACCCGAATCTCTTTGAGGGGTCAGCTTTACCTCAATTATGGCAGACACCGATTCGCGATCAGTCTTTTCCCAGTCAACTATCGTCTTGTAACCAAGAATAGTGCCGTCCTTCTCAAACGCCTCTATCGCGCTTTTTACAGTGTTGACGTCAGAGCCGATCATAACGGCGATCTGCTCAGGGGTAAGCCGTGCATCATTTTCGAGCAATTTCAAGATATCTGTGTTCATAAAATCTCCTTTTTGGCAAGAATCGTTATTTTTTAAAGGATTTTACTATATTTTCGTAAGAAAGACCGTACTTGTCCGCGATGTCACGCGCGTAGCTCTTTCCGTCAGGCTTCATTCTTACTATCTTGAAGGAGCGCTTGCCCGATTCAATACCCGCAACGAGCGAGTCGATAGTAGTGCCGCCGTCGGGAGCGGTGCGAGCGTTTATGTTATCTATCTCAGCTGCAAGCTCGTGCAGGTGAGTAGAGAAGAGGCAACGGCAGCCGATACGGCTAAATCCCGCAAGTACCTCTGCGGCTATGTAGGAAGCCTCGTAAGAGCCTGTTGAGGAGAGAGACTCGTCAAGAAGCACGAAGCTATTCGAGGTCACGTCCTCAAATATGTCGCGCAGACGAGCACATTCCTCACCAAGACGACCCTTGTCGATAGTGTCGTCAGCGCCCGTGGGGAAATGGGTAAATATGCCGTCGGCTATGGTTATCTGCGCGTCCTTTGCGGGAACGAACATACCAAGCTGAAGCATTACCTGAGCAAGACCGACGGCGCAGGTGATTACCGACTTACCGCCTCTGTTAGGACCTGTAAGCACGAATATCATAGCGCGCTCGTCAAACTCAATATCGTTGGTGATTATCTCGTCGTCAACCTTGAGCGCAACACAGGGGTTGTAAAGCTCGTGAGCGATAAATACCTTTCTGTCGGTGCATATCTCGGGGCGGCAGAGATAAAGTCCCTTCTTCTTGAGAACTCTGAGCAGGGTAGTAGCCTTGACTAAGAATTCTATCTCAGGCATGAGATTGAGCAGGAAGTCGGTGTTCTCAAGCACGAAGCTCTGAACTATCTTCTTCCAGGAGCGAAGCGACTGCTTGTAAACGTCGTTGATAGCCGAGTTGAAAGCAAGCGCGAGCGCGGTCTTCTGATTCTCGGACTGCTTCTTGCCGAAGGGAACGAGGTTTGCGATGCAGGTGTATTCATCGTCCTTGAAGTTCAGGCGAAGTATCTTTTCGATAACGTCTCCCGAGCGGAATGACTGGGGATTTATAGACAGAACGCCTGCACTCGAGGGGCGGAGCTGGGCGTCAAGATTTACGCCTATGGTAACGCTCTTGATATCGCGCACTCTGTTCGTAAGTTCAGCGAGTTTTGCGTTGAGTTCAGAATAGTATTCGCTGTTTACGAGGTCGTCTATACGCTTTGAAAGCAGTTTGAACGCCTCGCTGTTGACCTTATCCTTGATGTCGGCAAAGCCCGAGTGAAGAATGGTTATGCTCGAGATATAAAGCTCGATCTCGGTGATGCTTTCAAGATAAGACTCAGCCTCGCCCGTATCTGCCTCAAGCCTGCGAAGCTCCATAATATCTGTGAGCACGGGCATAAGCTTGTTGAGAGTTACGGATATTTCGGGGAAGTTGAGCATATCGTCAAACACCGACATTCTGTGGGCGATCACCTTCGGATCGCAGGTGAAGTACTCGTCAAGGTCGCTGTTCTTTAGGTTGAATACCTCAAGGAGTCCAAGCTCCTCAAGGACGAACATATCTATATTGGGAGAATCCTCGCCGCGATAATGGCGGTTCTGAGTTTCCTCGTCGGGATAAATAAGACTGAACTTGGAAAGGTCAAGCTCCATAAGCTGCTTTTCTGTTTTTTCCATACGGATATCCTTTCGTGCTTTAGTGGTTTGTTAGGGTGTTTTAGCGGAAGACAAAGTAATAGACTGCAAATACTGCTGCCGCCTGAGCTATCATAATAATCGGAATTCCGAGCATAAACTTCACGTGCTTGGTCTTGTGCCTTATAAGAAGCATAGTTACGAACATCGCGACCGAGCCGCCAAGAGCTGAGAGGAGAAGCAGAGTTGCCTCGGGAATACGCAGCTCAACGCGGTTTTTCTTGGATATACCCTTATCGTAAACGCATACGATGATAGAGATAAGCGAAATGATAGCGATATAAGCGAGCGCTATGATAGTGATGATCTTCTCCATAATATTTCTCCTCGAAAATTATTTCTTTGCGGGGAAGCTGTCCTTAAGACCAACAACGCGGTTGAAGGTGTTCTCGTGCTTAGTGTCCTTGCAGTAGTATCCGTCGCGAACGAACTGGAACTTTTCGCCTGCCTTCGCCTCGTAAAGCGAGGGCTCTACCTTAGCGCCCGATACGACTGTGAGTGAATCGGGATTGAGATAATCGTTGTAGGTCTTGTCCTCGGGTATAGCGTTGACGTTCTCGATAGTAAAGAGGCGGTCGTAGAGCATGAGAGTGGTGTCCTTGGCGTACTTCGCGGAGAGCCAATGGATAGTACCCTTGATCTTTCTTCCATCAACGGGGTTTCCGTTTCTCGTCTCAAGATCAGCGGTCGCGTGTATCTCAATTACGTTGCCGTCAGCATCCTTAACTATCTCGCCGCACTTGATTATATAAGCACCCATAAGTCTTACCTCGCCCTCGGGCTTGAGGCGGAAGAACTTGGGAGGCGGTACCTCTGCAAAGTCAGAGGCGTCTATATAGATCTCGCGAGTAAAGGGCAGGGGACGTGTGCCAAGCTCGGGCTTCTGCGGATGGTTGGGGAGATCAAAGGTCTCCTCTTTGTCTGCAGGATAGTTGTCGATGACTACCTTGATAGGATGCTCGATAGCGATCCTTCTGGGAGCTGTCTCGTTGAGCTCCTCGCGGATAGAATGCTCAAGCATGCTTATATCAACAAGGCTGTTCGCCTTGGAGATACCTGCCGCGCGGACGAAATTGAAGATAGACTCGGGGGTGTAGCCGCGTCTGCGGAGAGCGCAGATCGTGGGAAGTCTCGGGTCATCCCAGCCGTCAACCATATTATTCTCAACGAGGTAACGGAGATATCTCTTGGACATTACCGTGTTGGTAACGTTAAGACGAGCGAACTCTCTCTGCTTGGGCTCGGGATTAAAGATACCGATGTTGTTTATTACCCACTCGTAGAGAGGTCTGTGGTTTTCAAACTCAAGAGAGCAGAGTGAATATGTGATGCCCTCAAGTGCATCCTGAATGGGATGAGCGTAGTCGTACAATGGATAAATGCACCACTTGTCGCCCTGACGGTGATGAGAGGTGTGAACTATTCTGTATATGGCAGGGTCTCTCATATTGATGTTGGGGCTCGCCATATCTATCTTTGCGCGGAGCGTTCTCGTTCCGTCTGCAAACTCGCCCGCTCTCATTCTGCGGAAAAGGTCAAGGTTCTCCTCAACGCTTCTGTTGCGGTAGGGGCTCTCCTTGCCGGGCTCGGTGAGAGTGCCTCTGTATTCCTTCATCTCGTCTGCAGAGAGGTCGCACACGTATGCCTTGCCGTCCATAATGAGCTTTTCAGCGTACTCATAGCACTTGTCAAAGTATTCCGAGCCGTAGAAGATACCGCCGCTGGGCGTAGCGCCGAGCCAGGTGAGGTCCTCAAGTATAGAATCAACGTACTCGGTGTCCTCTTTGGCGGGGTTGGTATCGTCGTAGCGGAGATTGAAAAGTCCGCCGTACTTCTTTGCGGTCTCGTAGTTTATAAGGATAGCCTTTGCCGAGCCGATATGGAGATAACCGTTAGGCTCGGGAGGGAAACGCGTGTGGATCTTAGTGTCGGGTCTTTCCTTAAGATCAGCGTCAATTATGTCGTGTATAAAATTATTTGCGATTTCTTCCATTTTTCAAATCCTCCTCTTTAAAGAGAGTTAATCATATTTTCAATTCTTGCAACAACTCTGTCTCTGCCGAGTATCTGCATTACAGAGTACATATCGGGGGAATTGAGCTTGCCGGTAACGGCTACGCGGATGAACATACTGATGTCTGCAATGTTGCCCTTGAACGCGGTAGGATCAGCCTTGTATTCCTTCATATTGGGGGTGTAGCCGAGCGCTTCACCGACAGCCTTGATCTTATCAAACCATACGTTCGAATCGTCGGATACGTCAAAGCTCTTAAGGAAGCCCTCAAGAGTTGCCTTGATGTCGGCTCTGTCGTACTTCTCATCGTAGGAATCCTCAAGTGCGAAGATCTCGTCGTAGAAGAAGCCCATATAGCTCTTTGCATCTGCCCAGGTAGCAAGGTCCTTTCTCGGCTTCTTGCCGCCTCTGCCGATAGCGAATATCTGCTTTGCAAACTCTCTGTCAGAAGCGAGAAGCTTGCCGAAGTCCTCGTCAAACTTAAGTGCCCAAGAGGTGACCTTGTCGGTAACGTCGTCGGCAGACATAGTCGAGATAACGTTCTTTGAAACGTCGTTGAGCTTGTTGAAATCAAACAGACAGCCAGAGGAGGACATCTTCTTGATGTTGAAGGGGAAGTCCTTGTAGCTCTTGTCGGGGTTCTGCATTCTCCACTCCTCGTAGTTGGAGTTGAGAAGCGTCATAACGTACTCGCAAACTGCCTCGGGGCAGTAACCGAGACGTGTGTAATCGTCCATATTTGCGCCCATATCGCGCTTGGAGAGCTTCTTCTTGTTGCCGTTCTCGTCAAGTCGCATTATCTGAGCGATGTGCATATACTTGGGCGTTTTAAAGCCGAGGTATCTGAAAAGCTGAAGATGCTTTGCAAGGCTCGGGAGCCACTCCTCGCCACGAATTACGTGGGTAGTGCCCATAAGGTGATCGTCAACCGCGTGAGCGAAGTGGTAGGTGGGGATTCCGTCAGACTTGAGAAGAACGAAGTCCTCGTCGTTCTCGGGGATCTCCATATTGCCCTTGACGAGATCTGTGAACTTGATCTTCTTCTCGGGATCGCCGTCTGCAAGTATGCGGAGCACGAAGGGGTTACCCTTTGCGAGATTTTCCTCGACCTCTTCCATGGTTATCTGTCTGCGCGCGAGCATTTCTGCGCGTCTTGCCTCAGCCTCAGCCTGCCAGTCGGTGTTCTTTATCTCAGCCTTCTTGTCAATGCTGTGAAGCTCCTCGAGCTCCTCCTCGGTAGTAAAGCAGGGATAAGCCTTGCCCTCGCGGACGAGCTGCTTTGCGTAGGTCTGATATATATTTGCTCTCAGGCTCTGCTTGTAAGGACCGTAAATGCCCTTGTCGCAAATACAGCCGTCCTCGCCGATGACCGCGCCCTCGTCAAATTCAATTCCGTAGGTAGCAAGAGTCTTTATAAGTCCCTCAGCGGCACCCGGCACCTCGCGCTTAGCGTCGGTGTCCTCAATTCTCAGGTAAAGCACGCCGCCGCTCTGATGAGCAAGGCGCTCTGCAACTGTGGTGGGGAAAAGTCCGCCGAAGTGAACGAATCCCGTGGGGCTGGGAGCAAATCTCGTTACCTTTGCGCCCTCGGGGAGCTCTCTCTTGGGGAAAGCCGCCTCCATATCCTCGGGAAGAGCGGTAACGTGGGGAAAAAGAAGCTCTGCAAGCTTTTGATAGTCTAACATATTATTTTTCCTTTCTGCTGGATGTAAGTCAATTTAAGTCAATAAAGTAAGCGGCGCTCATGAGTGCTCGTCCGAGCGTGTCTGAGCCACCGTGACCGGGGTAGATAGTCATACTGCCGTCAAGTGCGGAGAGGCGCTTTAAGGAGCGCGCCATTTCTGCCTCGTCGCCGCCGTAGAGATCACAGCGCCCGATATTGTCAGAGAAGAGCGTGTCTCCGCTGATAAGAAAGTCCTTGCCGTCCTCGTCCTTCGCAAGAAAACAGCAGGAGCCGCGAGAGTGCCCTGGAGTGTGGATGACCTTGATCTCCTCGTCGCCAAGCGTGATGATATCGCCGTCAAGCACCACTTTCTCGGCAGGACGGTGAGTTTGTTCTCTGCCAAAGAAATCAAAATATCCGTTTGTGCGCCCGTCGGTCAGCATAATTGCATCTTCGGCGTGAACTGTCAGCGGTACGGGGAAGGTCTCCCTGAGCTTGTCCACCGATACGGTGTGGTCAAAGTGCCCGTGGGTGAGAAGTTACCCTCAAGGCGTGCCTCTGCCTCGTCAAGCGCCTTGGAGATAGCGCCTACCGTAACGCAAGGATCTACCGCGATGGCGTGCTTGCCTGAGACTAAGAGATAGGTGTTTGCCCCAAAGGAGCGCGGACAAAGAAGAAATATTTTCAAGAGAACTCTCCTTATAACAATAAAACTTCATTATATTATACCACAGAACGCCGTAAAAGTCTATAGAATTTTCAAAAAATTTAGCGGTTATGAGGAATATTTTTGAAAGAAAATCCTCATATCAAAGCCTTATTTTCGGTAGCGGAGTTGAAAAATCGCGGGAAGTGTGTTATAATTATGGTGAAAAGCACGAAAAAAGAGAGGAGGGAAGCAAATGAGCCGTTGCTTGAAAGTCTTAAACGACGAGAATTTTAAAAGAACTACGTCGCTTGCGTGGAGTGATGAAAAATGCAAATTTGACAGCTTGTCCCATTTTGAGCGCTTCGCGTTTGTATGCGAGAATGCCGAGCTTTTTATAGGTAACCGAGCGCTTGATCTCTTGCTTTCCGCACTCCTTTACGATACGGGCGAGCGCATAGATATTTGTCGCGATCTTCCGATTGACCGAGAGCGTACAAAAGAAATTTGGCGCAGGATATTTTTGTCTGAAAACGCGAAAGAGAACAAGCTTGAAATCTCCCCAAAATACGAGGAATTGCTTGAAGAAAAGTGCAGAGAGCTTTACCGCCGGTCAAACGAAAAACCGCTGAACGTATTGAGCATTGAGGATGTGCTTCTCTCTATGAAAACCGATAAAACAGCCTTCACCGAGGATACCGAGAAAATGGCTGAAACGATCGTTGAGAGATGTAAAAATAGCGGCGCTGATCTTCTGTCCGTGGACTTTTGCGATAGGGAATATATCCGCCCCGACGCCTATCACGCCGAGCAGATATATAATAGCTTTGCAAGTGATGAAATTTACAAAAATACGAATGACAACGAAATGCTGACGCTCGGCGTGTGGCTGCTTTGCCGCGCAATGATGAAAAGCGAGCTTTCGCCCTGCATTTATATAAAGAACAGCGAGGGACTGAAAATAACCCTCGACCTGCTCACGCGGCTTAAGATCGAGAGACCGCTCACGCTCTGCATAGAGCCAAGGCGGCTTGATTGCCACGTTCAGTGCGAGATCGCCGCAATTGCCGCAGAATATCCGCAAAGCATCCGCATCAGACTCCTACCTGACACCACCGAGCAGGACTTTGTAAGATCAACCCACACCATACTACACACCCTGCCGATAGGGATGTTTTGGTGAACTGAAATATGGAGAAAGTCAAGATGAATTTAAATTACGAAAACGTTATCCTTCGGGATATGGTAGAGTCCGACATTGAGGACTATGTGCGTTGGTTTACTCGTGAGACCGAGTGGTCGAATACCGATGCCCCGTGGGAGCCTATCGAATCAGACGAGGAAACCGAGCGCACGTCTTGGCGTGAATACTATGAGTCCGTGAAAGAACTTCCCGATGATATTCGCCGTTGGAAGTTTGAGATCGAATGGAACGGCAGACACATTGGCTGGGTAAGCTCCTACCCCATTGACGAGAACTACGAATGGATTGGCGAGATCAAGGACGGTCAGACCGTATATCGTGCCATCGGTATTGATATTTGCGAGCACGACGTTTGGGGCAAAGGTGTCGGCACAAACGCTCTCCGTGCCTTTATAAATTATTATTTTGAGAACGGCGTGGACGAGCTTTACACACAAACTTGGTCGGGTAACGTCCGTATGCTACGCTGCGCCGAAAAGCTCGGCTTTGTGGAGTGCAACCGTAACGTAGGTACACGAGAGGTTGACGGACAGAAATACGATGGGTTGACCTTTAGATTAACAAAATAACTTGGTATCAACACTTCAACAAGTGTTTTGAATACAAATACGAAACAGAAAGGGTGGTTTTTTATGAAAATGAGTCGTGTATGGAGGGTTCACGCTTCCTAACCCTCCGAATAAAATTTTGGAGGAAACAAAATGGA
>JAFVRA010000025.1 GCA_017504545.1 Clostridia bacterium
AAGACATTTTTTGATTTATTCAAACTGTATTGATTCTCTTGAGATTACGTAAAAATATCTAAATGGACCGTCGAGGACGCCGGTCCCTACAGGTATGATAAAATTTCGAACTGCGAGTATCAATTCAGGTGGATTGTTATTGCTTCTGCGACGAATGAGCAGATTTGCTGAGCAAATGTGCAAAACCGCTTGACATGGTGGGGTATAGCTGATATAATAAAGTAAACTTACCGATATTTTGAGAGGAGTGCAAACCATGAAAAAGAGCTCTAAAATAGCGTTGATAATAGTATCTGTTAGCGTGTCGCTAACGTTGCTATATATTTTATTGATTTCTTTAATAACGTTTTTTGCCGCTTCGGAAACAAAACATTGGGAGTTTTACAAGGACTGTTCAGAAGTAACAGAGATAAAAATAGTAGATCTAGATACGGCTGAAAATTATTATGACCATGAGAATTATGTTGTGATAAAAGAATTGGATATAGCCCTTATTGAAGATCTATGCTACGATATAGAAAATTTCGAGATGCACGGTTATGGACCTAATTTAGCATCTCCGTACGGAAAATGCTTTTTGATTGGATACTCAAACGGTGAATTTGATTTAATATCCGCTAAAGAATCAAAGCGCTTCAGGTATAGCGAAGAGGATGGGAAAATTCTCGCCTATAATTCTTGGATGAGTAGTGATGAAAGCGAGTTTGAGGCTTTGATAAACAAATATTTGAATATGGAAGAGTCCACCTAAGCTCAAATCTTAGTTTTATTCTCCGCACTTGGCAACGGGTGCGGAGTTTTTTGCAGGAGAAAGATATAGGATATTTTTATAATTCCACAAACTGATCCTCATACCGTCTTGAAAAAGGCGAGATAATGTGGTATAATAAAATAAAGAGACCATCTGACAAAAGGAGGGTGCTTATGAGCGAGAGACTTGTATTTCATATAGACGTAAACAGCGCCTTTCTTTCTTGGGAGGCGGCGCGGAGAGTTTCTGCGGGACAGGAGGACATAAGGCTTATTCCGTCTGCCATAGGCGGAGATCGCGATAAGAGAACGGGAGTTATCCTCGCCAAATCTATTCCCGCAAAGAAATACGGTGTCAAAACCGGCGAGCCCGTGGGAATGGCTCTCAAAAAATGCCCTCAGCTCTATCTCGCAAGACCTGACTTCAGGCTTTATGAGAAATGCTCGCACGCCTTTATGGATATATGCAGGGAATATACCCCCTCGCTTGAGAAGTTCTCGATAGACGAGTGCTTTCTTGATATGAGCGGAATGGGGAACATATATCCTGATCCCGTGGCAACTGCTTGTGAAATAAAGGGCAGAATAAAGCGCGACCTTGGCTTTACCGTTAACGTTGGTATCGGCTCAAACAAGCTTCTTGCCAAGATGGCAAGTGATTTTGAAAAGCCCGACAAGGTGCATACGCTCCTTGCCTCAGAGGTTCCCGATAAGCTCTGGCGGCTCCCCGTGCGCGAGCTGTTCACGGTCGGTGCTTCTACCGCCGACAAGCTTGAGCGAGCTTGTATCACGACGGTAGGCGACCTCGCGCGGCTTGATATACACATTTTGCACGGTCTTGTCGGAAACAAGATGGGAGATCACCTCCACCGCTTTGCCAACGGAATTGACGATTCTCCCGTGCTTGAGCATCCCGAAAAGGCAAAGGGGTACAGCAACTCCACAACGCTTGAAAACGACGTTACGGGCGTTGAAGAGGCTTATAAGATACTTTTAGCGCTGGCTGACTCCACCGCGTCCAGAATGCGTGCAGACGGCGCAAGAGCCTATTGCATAGGCGTTACCATACGCGGCAACGACTTCAGAGATCGCTCACATCAGCGCAAGCTTGACGAGGCGACCGACATTACCACCGAGATATTCTCGGTCTGCCGCTCGCTCTTCTCGGAGCTGTGGGACAGAAAAACGCCCCTGCGCCTTCTCGGCGTTTCGCTGACAAACGTAACCTACGAGGACGAGGAGCAGATGTCCTTGTTTGACAACGAGAAGAGAGACAAGGCAAGGGCGATAGACAAAACCGTGGACTCCATAAGAAACAAATTCGGCTCGAACACTATCATGCGCGGCGTGACCTACAAAAGCTCGGTTGACGTTGGCAAAAAGCACAAGGCTCAGATAGACGAGCGCAATAGGGACAAAAAATAACGGCTGTCGGAAATCCGACAGCCGTTGCTGTTTTTAATTATTCTGCATCCTCAGCGGGAATGTAGTCCTCGTAATTCTTGAGCTTGGTCTTGGTGAAGATGGGAGTGTGATAGTAGGTATAATCTACGTTCGAAAGCTCCTTGCTTTCCATTGTGAAGCTCTTGTTGAATACGATAGGAATGATGGGAAGGTCGCTAAGGAGAACGCCCTCAGCCTCGTGGAGTATCTCTGCGCGAGCCTCGAGGTCGTATTTCTTGTAGAACGCATCATTGATAAGATCGTTGTAAGTAGAGCTGTTGTAACCCGAGATGTGAGTTGCTACCTTGAAGTCAGCGCCCTGATAAGCGATGCTTGCATTGCCCGAGTAGCCCTTTGCAAAGGGAGCGAGGAGAGAGAATGTGGAGGGGGAGAATGCTGTGTAGTCGATAGCTGCGATCTCGAACTTGCCTGCGGCATAGTTCTCAGCGAAGATGTCGTCCTTTACGCCTGTAACTACTGCACCTGTGCTTACTGCTTTATCCTTGTTATCGACCGTCTCTATAGCAGAGATAGCAACATGGAAGCCAAGCTCTGTCCAAGCTGCCTGGACCATCTCTGCGATCTTCATATGAACATCGTCATAAGCGGGAACAGAGATAGCGAACATGTACTTAGAGGGATCAACGCCTGCGTCATTGAGAGCAGCTTTTGCCGCATCTATATCAGCGGTGGTAGCGATACCGTTGGTTCTGTTGTCAGCAAACATATCCTTCTTGGAACCTGCCTCGAAAACGCCACCGGGAACGAGACCGTCAGCAGCCTCTGCAAATACGATAGCCTTTGCAATCTCCTCGCGGTCGATAGCGAGCGAGAGCGCCTGACGAACCTCTCTCTTTGCGAAGATCTTGTCGCCGTCCTGACCCTCAACGAGTCCCTCGGTGTAAGCGGAGAGCTTCTTGAATTCGTTTGCGTTGTAGTATCTTACTACAGCCTTTCTGTTGACAACGTAGCTGTGAGTGCTGAGAGCATCGTTGATCTCGCCGATGTCAGCCCATTCCTCGAGAGTGTGCTGAGAGCGCACGTCAAGGGGAAGATCGCCAACATAGAAGATCTTGCCTTCATCGTAAGCTGCAAGGATCTCCTCGCCGCTCATGGTGTAATCAATGATAATTCTGAAGGGAGTAACAGCCTTATCGGGCTTGTCGTTCATAAAGTCTCTGTGGTAGTAAGAGTTTCTCTCAAGGGTAATGCCTGCATCCTCAGCGGCATAGGAGACCGTGCGGAGACGGAAGGGGCCGCTCGTTACGATATTCGTGGGGCTCTTTGCCCAGTCGATCTCCTTGTCAGTACGTCTTACGACGTCGCTGCGGAGAGGAGCGAGAGCGTAGCTCGTAAGCTTCAGAAGGAATTCGTCGATGTTTGTACCCTTGTTGAGTCTGATCATAAAGGTCGACTCGTCGAAGAGCTCGATTCCAACGTCCTCGATGGACGCGTTGCCTTCCTTAGCGGCTCTTGCATTCTGTACGTCGTAGAGAAGAGAAGCAGCCTCGAAGGACTTAGTGGAGTCGAGAAGTCTTTCCCAAGCAAAGAAAACGTCGTTTGCGGAGATGGGAGAACCGTCGGACCAGTATGTATCGTTACGGAGAGTAAGAGTAATTGTGTATTCATCCTCGTCGATCTCGCACTTCTTTACCAGCGACTTCTCAGGCTTTCCGTTCTCACCGAGTACGAAAAGGTTGTCGTACAAAAGGCTGACGATGCGAAGCGCGGATTCGTTGCCGAATGCGAGGGCAGGGTCAAAATTATAAACCGGCTCGGTCAGGTACATCTGGATATACGCGCCGAGATCCTCTTCTGTTTCTTCATTTTCCGACGCACAGCCTGCAAAAACGCCAAGAAGCATAACCAGGCAAAGTGCGAAAGCAATGAGTTTCTTCATGATTACTATGAACCTCCTATGGTTTTAACTGCATACCGCAAAGGACGGTACTACACATCGTATATTATACCATTTTTTTGCGATAAAATCAATGTATATTGGAACAAGATTTTCAGTTTTGTTTACTTGCACAATAAAGTGGGTACAGTATTGTATAATTTACCTATATAATTATATATTTAACATATACCTCGCTTACAACCTGCGATCATTGTCCGAAAAACGCGAAAAATCGCGATAAAAGCGATAAAAATTCCAAAAGGAGAAAATTTTTCAAAAAATCATCAAAAACGGAAAGAAATTTTCAAAAACCCCTTTACAAATCGAAAAAAATATGTTACAATTATTCCAGAAACGGAATAAGGAGCGCTGAACATGGATTATATAGCAAGAATTAAAAAGATCAAAAGTGAAAGAAAGATAACCAACGAAAAGCTTTCGGATCTTACGGGCATTCCGCTCGGAACGCTCAGCAAGATCCTTGCGGGTATCAGCGACTCGCCTAAGCTTTCAAATATGGTGCTTATCGCGGACGCCCTCGGCTGCACGCTTGATTATATTGTAAGCGGCACGCCCGAAAATACGAACAACTATACCCTCAGCGCAGATGAGATCGCGTTTATTGAGGACTACCGTCAGCTCGACGGACACGGCAGAGAGCTTGTGTCTATGGTTGCGCATAAGGAGCTCGACCGAGTCGGTATGGTGGCAGAGCAGGCATCGACAAGCGCAAGAAGAACGAGAAGCGTGCAGAAGGCTACTCAGAGTGCGAAGATCCTGCCTGTCTTTACACCTGCTCCCGTTGCGAGCGCAGCGGCAGATTTTGCGCGCCGCCCCGTGCCGTTGTACGATCTTCCCGTTTCGGCAGGTCCCGGTGTGTATCTTGACGATTCTATTGCAGAGGAGATCAGTATTCCGAGCAATGAAAGAACGGCAAGCACCGACTTTGCTCTCCGCATAAGCGGAAACAGTATGGAGCCAAAGTATCACGACGGAGACATCGTGCTGGTTGAGGATACCGACAGCGTTGAGATCGGCGAGCTTGGAATTTTCGTGCTCGACGGCAACGGTTACTTCAAGAAATACGGCGGAGATCGACTTATCTCGCTTAATTCCGATTACGGCGATATACTTCTTCGCGACTACGCTGAGGCGGTCTGCTGCGGACGAGTCGTTGGCAAACTCAAGAGAAAATAATAAAATCAAAATACACTCCCGACAGGGAGTGTATTTTTTTACTTTTTGGGGAAAATAAAGAAAAAAGGAGAGTGGAAAATGCGAGTAGTTGAGGTGATAAGTGATACGAATATCGGCGGCGCGGGTGTTTTGCTCTGCAATCGCTTAAGGCACAAAAGCGAGGATATAGAGACGGTGGTGGTGCTTCCGAGGGGAAGCAGACTTTTGCCGAGGCTGAGTGAGCTTGGCGTACCTGCCGTCCAAATGAGGCGATGCCGCGACCGCTCGCTTGATCCGCTTGCTATCCCTGAGCTGATCGCTATTCTGAAGTCTCTGAAGCCTGATATAGTCAACTCCCACGGCTGTGCCTCGGCTCGCGTTGCCGCAAGACTTTCGGGCGCGCGCGTGTCGGTGTATACGCGCCATTGCTGCTTTCCGATAAAGAGGATATACGAACAGAAGCTGACCCGTTCACTTACTGCCTTTACGTCAAAGCTTACGTGCGACGCAGTCATCGCGGTTTCGCCTGCGGTCAAGCGCGACCTTGCACTTATGGGAGTGCCGCGCTCAATGGTGAAGGTCATCGTGAACGGCGCAGAGCCCTTGCGCCTCTTAAATTCCGAAGAAAGAGCGGCAAAGAGAAGGGAATTGGCGGTACCCGAGGGCGCGACGGTCGTGGGGATTTTTGCGCGTCTTGAAAAATGTAAGGACCACGAGACCTTCCTCAAATCCGCGCGGGTACTGTGCGACAAAGGAGGCGAGTACCGATTTTTGATAGTGGGTACCGGAAGTACCGAGGCTCATCTGAAGCGATTTTGCAAAGACCTCGGGCTTGAGAAAAAGGTAGTATTTACAGGCTTTGTTGAGGATATTTCGCCGCTTATGAGTATCACCGATATCAACGTAAATTGCTCGGTCGGAACTGAGACCTCGTCACTCGCACTCTCGGAGGGAATGAGCCTTGGTGTGCCTGCGGTGGTAAGCGATTTCGGCGGCAACTGCTATATGGTTAAGGACGGCGTAAACGGTTTTGTCTACCCTCAGCGAGACTGGATCGCACTTGCTGACGCAATAATCAGATTGTCTGATAAAAAGCTTTATACAAAGTTCTCAAAGAACAGCCTTGAGCGCTTTGAACGCGAGCTCAACGCCGAGCGCATGGCATCAGAAACAGCGGAGTTTTACAGACAGCTGTACCGAGCAAAAGAAAAACGGAGCATATAATTACGGTAGGGGCGACCATTGGTCGTCCGCTTTAAAACTAAAAGCCCCGCTAAAGCGGGGCATAATTTATAGCACCGCAAGGCGATCCTTGAGGGCGGTGTAGCGGCTGTCGTCTTTAATTGCGATAAAAACGTTATCGTCGTTGTTGAGGTATCTCAAATAAGCGTGCCCGAGTGTTTCTGTACTGCTTTTGAAAATATTGCTATGATCGATCTTGATCTTATTCACAAGCAGGGAAGAATGAGCGATCTTTGTAAATTTGTTGTAATTTTCAAGATGTACAAGCATTCTCTCAAGATCCTCAATAGCTGTTTCAAACTTTTCAGCCTTGCCGCTTTCAAGCGCCATAAAGAAGCTTATCCGCGCAAGACGGTCGTGATAGAATCCAAAATCCTTGTCCGCAAAAATCAAGTGGAAAGTATCGTAAAGTGAACGCCACATCGTGTGCTTTTCTTCGTGCGTGTAGTCGGACGCCGCGTGATTGAGCAGATAAGTCATATAAAGATGCATCTTGTCGCAGACCTTCCAAAAATAATTCTGGCAATGCTCTACAAGCGCCTCGCCCTCCAATACGTGTAAGTGCAGGTCTTCTGCAGGGGGCATCATATCAGCGTATTGCAACGCTTTTGCTCTGTCGCCCTTGTGCAAATAGGTAAAGCACAGACCGCGAATAGCCCCCGTTCTGTATTCCGAATTTGAGGAGTCTAAAAGCTGCTCGCCGAGCATAACTATCTCGTCAAAGTATTCGTCGATATATCCGGTTTGCAAAGCGCGCATCAAGTAGTAGCGCACGGTCTCGTCGTTTGGATATTTCTTTTGCATAGCACGCGAGAGCTTTAGTCTCTCTTCGGTCTTGCCCTGATTGTGAAGCTCGGCGTACTTGGCGGTAAATTCCTTGATCTCGGCTTGCTTTTTGCTCTTGGCAATATCGATCTCAAGCAGAACGTCGGCGCTGACCTCAAAAATATTTGCCAAAACAGGAAGGTGTGAAATATCGGGCGCGGTCTTATCACACTCCCATTGAGAGACGGCGTTTGTAGAAACTCCCAGCATTTCTGCAAGCTGCTCTTGTGTGATATTTCTGCTGCGGCGCAGGTTTTTGATCGTAGTTCCAATAGACATAATTTTTCTCCTTTATGATGATTCAAAAGCGCTTTTGTAGCTTAATTATACACCTACTATTATAACATTTACACCAAGTATTTTACCAATACAATTCAATCAACGCTTTAATTTATACAGTATTATTTTAGTTTTTGGATAATAAAAAACGGCTGAAAAGCCGTTTTTTAATCTGTCGTAATAATTTCTATAAGCGTCTCTGCCGAAGCCTTCAGCTTTCGCGCGCCGCTTATCAGGCGCGAGGGCGAGATGCTTTCTGAGGAAACGATAGCTTTGCTCTCGCGCGAATATTCGTCAAGCGCGGAAAGAAAGTGCATATACGCCTCGGTTTTATTGCCTATGAGTGCGATAAGGCTGATATTGCCCTCGGCATCAGCCAAAGAGAGCAGGCGAGAGAGCTCGGCGGCGCTACCGTCTGCTTCTTTCATTACCTTGGGAAGCCTTGAGACGAAGGCGTAGTATTCCTTGCGAAAAAGCTTGTTCTGCTCCTCGGACTCGGACAAAACGAAAAAGTCCTTGCGGTCAAACTTGTTCAGATATTCGTCTGTCAGCGCGCAAAGCTCCTTTAAGTGTACGGATAGGGCAAGTGAAGTCAGGCGTTGGCTTTCGTAGATATCACAATTTTCCATAAAGCGTCAAGATCCTTTATTTTTCGTAATAAACAAAAGCGAACCGCATCAAAGAAGGCGGTTCGGCTTTTGTACGGGTAAATATCGCTTATTTGATTTCAACGTTGACGTCCTTACCGTCTGCATTTGCAGCGGCTCTCATCACCGTGCGGATCGCTTTAGCAATTTTGCCGTGCTTACCGATCACCATACCCATATCGTCCTCGGCAACACTCAAAATCAAATTGACTCTTTTTCCGTCAACGTTTTCGCAAACGACGACCTCATCGGGAGAGTCAACGATAGCTTTTGCGATATCGCATAAGGTTTGCTTCAAATCTGTCATCAGCGTCACCTATTGCTTTATCAGTCAATGATGCTGGATTTCTTGAGAAGTGCGCGAACTGTGTCAGTGGGCTGAGCACCGTTCTTGAGCCAGGTCTTAGCCTTGTCGCCGTCGATCTTGAGTTCATCGGAGCGGGGGTTGAAATAACCGATCTCTTCGATGAAACGACCGTCTCTGGGAGAGCGGCTGTCTGCAACGATAACACGATATGTGGGAGCCTTCTTAGCGCCCATTCTTCTGAGTCTGATTTTTACTGCCATTTTGATTTTCCTCCAAAATAAAGTTTAAATATTTTTTATTTATCAAAGTTTATATAAAAATCCGTTTTTTTATTTAAAACGGCATTTTCATTCCTCTGCGTCCGAGCTTTGCCATCTTCTTGGGATCTGCAAACTGCTTCATCAGCGCTCTCGTCTGCTCGAATTGTTTAAGAAGCTTGTTGACCTCTTCAACTGTTGTTCCACTTCCTGCGGCGATACGCTTCTTACGGGAAGCGTTAAGAATATCGGGCTTTTCGCGCTCGCGCTTGGTCATCGACTTGATGATAGCCTCGGTTCTTGCGATAGCCTTTTCGTCTATCTTCGCGTCCTTGAGCGCGCCGGGCTTCACACCGGGCATCATAGCCGCGAGAGACTCAAGACTTCCCATACCCTTTATCTGAGCGAACTGATCGAGATAGTCGTCAAGAGTAAAGGTCGATTCTCTGATCTTTTTCTCAAGCTCCATTGCCTTCTTCTCGTCGTAAGCCTGCTCAGCCTTTTCAATAAGAGAGAGCACGTCGCCCATGCCGAGAATTCTCGATGCCATTCTGTCGGGGTGAAAGGGCTCGATAGCGTCAAGCTTTTCTCCAACACCGATAAATTTAATAGGCTTGCCCGTGACCTGACGGATAGAGAGCGCCGCACCGCCTCGGGTATCACCGTCGAGCTTGGTAAGGATCACGCCCGTAACGTCAAGAAGCTCGTCAAAGGTCTTAGCCACGTTGACCGCGTCCTGACCGATCATAGCATCCACCGTGAGAAGTATCTCTGTAGGCTCTACCTTAGATTTGATGTTCTGAAGCTCCTGCATCAACGCCTCGTCAATGTGGAGACGGCCTGCGGTATCGATGAATACCATGTCGTATCCCTTTTGCTTAGCGTATTTAAGACCCTCTTCGGCGATCTTAACAGGGGATACCTTGTCGCCTAAGGTGAATACCGGAATTCCGAGCTTTTCACCGACGATCTCAAGCTGCTTGATAGCGGCGGGACGGTAAACGTCGCAGGCAACGAGAAGGGGATGCTTGCCTTGCTTTTTATACATACCGGCAAGCTTTCCTGCATGTGTCGTTTTACCTGCACCCTGCAGACCAACCATCATAACCACCGTGGGCGGCTTTGAAGAAATGGTAAGCTTTGATTGCGTTCCGCCCATAAGAGCGGTCAGCTCCTCGTTTACTATCTTAACTATCTGCTGAGCGGGGAGAAGAGATTCAAGCACCTCAGTGCCTACCGCGCGCGCAGATACGCTATTTACGAAGTCTTTAACAACCTTGAAGTTTACGTCGGCCTCAAGAAGCGCTAATTTTATCTCGCGCATTCCTGCCTTAACGTCGGATTCGGTGAGCTTGCCCTTGTTTTTGAATTTTCTGAAAGCATTTTCGAGTTTTTCACTCAAGCTTTGAAACATAAGTTCACCTTCCTTTAAATTTTTGCTTTGCTTTAGAGCTCAACTGCCTCAACGAGCTCTGCGATCTTATCCTCGATCGTCTTTGGAAGCGAGTGCTCCTTTGCCATTTGCTGAAGCTGTGAAGCCGAAGCCTCAACACGCTTAAGCTTTTTTGCAAGTCCCAGCTTTTCCTCGTAGAAGAGAAGCTCCTCCTCGCTTTTCTTGATTATATCTCTTGCGCCTTGCCTCGATATACCTATTTCCGCCGCGATCTCCGCAAGAGAGAAATCCTCGTTATAGTACATATCCATAACCGAGCGCTTGCGCTCCGAGAGAAGCTCGCCGTAGAAGTCGAGCAGATATCCGAGATTGAGGTTCTTTTCAAACATTTTATCACCTTCCAAAGCAAAAGATGAGATGTAAAGCAAAATGCTTTACAATTATACCACTAAGGATTTGATTTGTCAATAGTTTTTTAAAAAGTTTTTTCAATATATAGTGAAAAGATTTCTTTTATTTTTATTTTGCGTTTTCTTTTACAGTTTTGCAAGAGGCGATCAACAACCTGCGAATATTGCCACAAAGCTTCTCGGTATGCTGATATGAGGCGATGTCTATTCTCTTGGTTTCATACAACAATTTTAACCAATAACTGGTTTCATTTGATTCTTTCAATGCGATTTCAAGCTTTGATACAAAGTCTTTCTTGCTCTGTGCATATTGAGCTTCATGAATGTTTGCACCAACGGATGTACCTGCTCTTGCAAGCTGATCGGTCATATAGGAGCTTTTGGGCACTGTCACTCCATCAACAAGGTTCACAATGGCAACAGCAAATTCAAAAGATAAGTCAAGTAATTTGTTTTCAGACATAAATTCACCTTCTTTAGTTGGTAGTATATTTCAAAATATTTTGTTGCTATATGATATATCGCTTGCGCGATATGATATACGGCTTGCGCCGCATGATATATTTGCTGCGCAAATGTGATATAATATCCGTTCCTTAATATGCCGCAGGCATATATCATCCACTGAAGGTGGATATCATATCGAAGATATATCACCCGTTCCGTCAGGAACGGATATTATTTTTTAGTCGCCAATGTATTGCAAAATATTTTGTTGCTATATGATATATCGCTTGCGCGATATGATATACGGCTTGCGCCGCATAATATATTTGCTGCGCAAATGTGATATAATATCCGTTCCTCAATATGCCGCAGGCATATATCATCCACTGAAGGTGGATATCATATCGAAGATATATCACCCGTTCCGTAAGGAACGGATATTATTGAAAAAATCTCTTTTGTCTAACGACAAAAGAGATTTTTTCATGGTGCCGGTGGTCGGGGTCGAACCGACACGGTATCGCTACCACTGGATTTTGAGTCCAGCACGTCTGCCAATTCCATCACACCGGCGTAATATCACAAACGATATTATAACAAAAAGTGATACAAAAGTCAATAGCTTTTTTTACTTTTTAAAAAAATGTTTCAAGAAGCCGGGGGGTCACTTCAAGGGTATACGGCAATTCTTCAGCTTGCCCTCGTAAACGAGACACGCGCCGTCAAGCTTCGGAAAATCGTCGGGGAACATAAGGTAGGGATCCTTAGGCAGCTTAAGTGCGCCCGAATAGTGCAAAACGAAAGCCGCAAATTGCGAGCAGGTATATTTGTATTTTCTCTTTACGGGAATTCCGAGCTTCATTGCGGGAGCGCCGAGAAAGCTGTACGTAGCGCGCTGTCTGTTAAGTCTGAAATAACGGATAAGCTTTTTTGCCTTTTCATAGCTTTCATCTGATACGTTAAACGCATACACGGCACAGGGTGCATCGGGGTATCTCGCAAATACCTTGGTATGTATATTCTCCGAAACGAATCCTGCGAACATCGGGAGATCAACGTGGCGTCTCGCGTAGCTGTAGAAATGATCTGTACGGGGATAGAGAGAGAGAGAAACGTGAGAAAAATAGCCTTTTGTTACCGCGCGGATAACTCTTGCGGGTGCTGTTTCTGTTCGAGAGAGCAATATATATATCTTTTTCACGCTATCATCTCCTTTCAAATTCGTTTTGTGAACTGACTGTATATCTTATATTAACACAAAAAATATAAACTGTCAAGATTTTTAGAACAGTTTGTTGCTAAACTTGCAAAATGGTGTTTTTTGCCTTTTTTCGCCTTGGTAAATGCTGTTTTTTCGCAATAATTGTTGACAAGTACACTTAAAAATGCTATAATGTTACATATTATAGTATATAGAATCAAGTATAAGGCGAAATAGGCAATTTATTTTGAGTGTTCTCGCGAAAGGAGGTCTTGCTGTGAGAAGGATAAACGTTAAGCGCAGAAGGGGATTTACTCTCTCCGAGCTTTGTATAGTTCTGGCGCTGGTGGCAATAGTGGGAACTATAGTGACCTCGTTCTGTCTCGTTATACATAGGAGAAGCGTTATCAGCCGTGCAAGGCTTGATATCGTGAACGAGATAAACGTAGTTGAGACCTACGTTGAGAGATGGGTGGACAAGATGTCCGAGAAGGGTGCAACCTTCAGCATCGCAGAGGACGGAACGCTGACCGCTACGCTTGAGGGCGTTGATTACGAGGCTACCTTCAGCGAGGGCGTTTTCAACGGAGCAGTCCCCTCGGGTGAGAACGGGATGACCTTCAGCACCACGAGAATAGACTCGGTGATATTTGAGGTTGAAAGCAAAAACGGAGACACTATATTCTTCTGCACCGCGACTGCGCTTCTGCCGCAGGTAAACGGTGAGGACAAGCAAGAGCAGTATACCTTCTGCGTGAATTCTCGCATTGGAGAGAGCTTTGGGGAGGTAACGACGGGATGAGTAGGCGAATAAACGTTAAAAGAAATCGCTCAAGGAGAGGAATCTCGCTCGTTGAGGTAGTCGTGGCTCTTACCGTGATCGCAATCATCAGCGCGGCAGCTCTGTCGCTCGTGATCTCTTCCGCAAGAGTCGATGCAAATTCGCTCCGAAGTACCCAAGTCATGATGGCAGCAGAGAACGTGCTCGAATGCTACAGATTTGCGGAAAGTGGGGAGGATTTCGCTGATCTCCTCCAAAAGACGGGAGATTATAAAGATAGTGATGGTGTTTTCGTTCTGACCGAAAAGTCTTACACTATAACAGTTAACTATACGAACACGAAGCTGACCTTCAGTGCTACCGACAGCGACGAAAAAGAGATATATAAATACGAATTCAATAAGGGGAAATAAGATGACCTTTTTAAAGAAGATATGCCGCGACAGGCGTGGAATGGCCATGGAAATGGCGATGCTCGTTATGGTCGTGACCTTTGCGCTCGGAACCCTGATGGTAACCGTTGCGCTTATGCAGAACAACAGCGTATCTGCGATAGAAAGAGACTTTAATGAAAAAGTAGAGCTTGAGCAGATAGGCGAGGATTTCTGTAGACAGGTAGAAGAAGGAGAGCTGAATGCCGAAATACTTTCGTCTGAATACGACGTCAGTATTGATGCAGAAAATCTTGTCCTTGTCGCAAAGAAAAAGGATAGCGGCGATGTAGCTATGACGATCGATATAGACGTTAAGGACAACACTTACGAGATAGTTAAATGGGAAATCAAATAGGAGGAAAGCATTTTGTTTGAATCAACTTTGGCAAACGTTATTGCAATAGATATAGACGGCGAGACGATACATTTCTACTCTGCCGAGAAGGGAAATCAGAAGAATATCCACCACGACGCGCAGAGCTATCGCGCCCGTCCCTTTGATGACGAGTTTTTTGAAAAGCTCGGTCATATTCTGAAGCTTCATTGCGAGCAGAACCCCAGCGAGCAGCTTCAGAAGGTGTCGCTGATATTGCCCGATCAGATGTTCCTTATGGATACCGTCAATATCCCCACCATACAGAAGAGCGCTATGCAGACCTCGCTCGGCGTTGCGATCAGAAATATATACAAGAACGCCGACGCGCTTGAGTACAAGACCTTCAGCGCGGCGCAGAACAAGCAGTTTACTACATACGGTCTTGTGGGTATAAGAAAGGAGCTTATCACCAAGCTCAAGGCAGTATGCTCGAGCCACCAGATAAGCATTGGTAACATCACCTTTTCTGCAAACGCTGCAGCAAACGCCGCCTTCGTGCTCAACCCCAAGCTTAAGAACGGATCTTTCATTCTTCTTGATATCAAGGAAAAGACTGCGCGCTTCTCGATCGTTATAAAGGGAAAAACGGTAGGATATTATTCCTTGCCGTTTGGATACAGCATACTTTCAAGGACAAGACTTGCCGCGGAGGATCTGCTGTTTGATCACGCCCCCGCAGAGCTTCTCGTGCTTAACGCCAAGGAAAAGGCAAAGGCAAAGCAGCTTACCGTAGGCGAGGAGGTAGCGGCGATGGATCTTCTTGACGCGGATCTTGAGGAGGATAATCCCGAGTCCGAGAAGTCGTTTGAGATCGACGATGACGATTTCGAGACGAGATATTCCGCAGGTCTTAACAAGAAGGCGGCGCGCAAGCTTCCCAAGTTTATGATTCGCGAAACTCCTACGAACAAGGAGGCATACGTTTACGAGAACTTCCGCATCTTCCTGAAGTGGACGCTTGATCTTTACAATAACAACGCCTCTCTTATGAATCTCGGTACGGTTGACACAGTTTACGTCAATATGCCCGCAGACAACGCTTTCCTTTATCCGATGATAAATGCCGAGGCAGAGGAGAACAAGCTTAAGTTTATGCCGCTTCTCGACGCTCGCAATCAGGAGATAATAACCGATAATCTCGACCTCTTTGGCGGATTTTACGTAAAGCAGTATAACAAGATCAATAATTTCTGATTTTAAGGAGACTTCTCGTGGATAAATATATAGAGATCGTGGCGTACGTGATGTTCGCAATAGTGGGACTCTGCGTCGGCAGCTTTCTGAACGTTGTGATATACCGCGTGCCGAACAAGATGAATCTTGCATTTCCCGCATCGCACTGTACGACCTGCGATTATACTCTCAAATGGTACGACAACATTCCCGTGCTGTCATATCTGATGCTTGGCGGTAAGTGCAGAAGCTGCAAGCAGCGTATCTCTCCAAGGTATATGCTCGTTGAAATATTCAACGCGCTTCTCTGGACGCTTTCGGTGCTTATGTTCTGGGACAGTACAGCAGAGGGAATAATATACGCGATCACGGCGGCTGTGCTTTCCTCGGTCCTCATTTGCGTGTTCTTTATAGATCTTGAGCATATGCTCATTTTCAACAGATTTACCATAATAATTGCAGTCAGCGGACTTTCCACCATGTTTACCGACAGCTTTACCGAGTGGTACGATCATATCATCGGTGGACTCGTTGGCGGAGCGGTCTTCTTGGTAATATACTTCGGCGCTATACTTATCCTCAAGAGAGAGGGACTCGGCTTCGGAGACGTCAAGCTTGCCGCAGCGGCTGGCTTTATGCTCGGTTGGCAAAAGCTGACGCTTGCTATTCTTCTTGCATCCGTAGTCGGAAGCATAGTGTTGCTTCTTCTGAAGCTTATAAGGAAAGATGAAAAGAACAAGGAGTATCCCTTCGGTCCCTTTATTTCGGCAGGTGTCCTCTTTGCGCTTTTCTTCGGTTCACCCGTAATAAACTGGTATCTCGGCCTGATCTTCGGATAAGAACCGTAAATATCCGCGAGCAAGGCTCGCATAGCCATATCGAAAGGAGATTTAACGCTTTATGCAAAAATATAAATACGTGGCGGTCAATTTGCAAAAGCAGAAGATAAAGGGAACGTTTATAGCCAAGGATGAGAAGGACCTCGCCGCTCAGCTCGCAAAGCAAAGCCTTTATCTCGTTTCCGCAAAGAACTATTCAGGAAACACACCTTCTGCATTCTTTACGCTCGGTACGGGAAAGGTAAGCCTTAAGGAGCTGACGAGCTTTTGCCGTCAGTTTGCTATAATGCTTAATACGCACATTCCGATACTTGACTGTCTTGATATACTCAAGAATCAGCAGTATTCAGCATATTTCAGAGGAATACTTGAGGTCATATACGAGGACGTAAAGAGCGGAATAGTAATGTCTGAGGCGTTGAATAAGCACAAGAAGGTATTTCCCGACTTCTTTCGTAGCATGGTGTACGTAGGAGAGCAGAGCGGAAAGCTTGAGGCTGTCTTCGTTGCCCTTGCGGATTACTATGAGACAGACTCGAATATCAAGAAAAAGATGAAGGGCGCGATGTCGTATCCCATTATGCTTATGGGAATGGCGGTAGGTATAGTGATAATAATGCTCGCATTCGTTATTCCTACCTTCCGTGACACGCTTTCAAAGCTTGAGGTCGAGATCACGGGAATTACTGCCGTCATATACGGCATGTCTGACTTCCTGCTCGCAAATTGGCTCTATATGCTTGCCGGTGTAGTGGTCATTGGCTTGATCATTTTCGCCGTGCTTCAAACCGAAAAGGGCAAATACGCCTTTGATTTCCTCAAGGTAAAGATACCCTTCCTAAAGACCGTTCAGATAAATATGATAACCGCCCGCTTTGCAAGAGGCTTTGCACTTCTTCTCTCGAGCGGAATGGATCTTACCGAGGCAATGGATTCTATCGAGGTAGTCATCGGTAACAGATATGTAAAGCGCC
This sequence comes from Clostridia bacterium, assembly GCA_017504545.1. Classification (GTDB taxonomy): domain Bacteria; phylum Bacillota; class Clostridia; order Oscillospirales; family CAG-272; genus HGM12713. Next base: position 16,855 of record JAFVRA010000025.1, read on the forward strand.
GCTTCCATGCGGCAGCAGAAAGCGTCCGACAGGGAATGTCGCTTACAAACGCATTTGAGACCTATAAGCTATTTCCCTCAATGATGAACCAGATGATAACTGTTGGTGAGAAGACCAACTCGCTCGACGAGGTGCTCTCTCGTTCCTGCTCATTCTTTGATTCTCAGGTTGAGACCTCTCTTAACTCTTTGACCTCGAAGATACAGCCTGTAATGCTTGTCATCATAGGTGCGGTAATAGGAACAATGTTCATTGGCGTATATTCACCGATGCTTTCTATCATGAACGGTCTCGGTGCATAATAAGGAGATTAAACTTTAATGAATACGAATTACGAGCTTTTACAGTTTTACATATATAAAAAGCTGATAAGAAAAAAGGACGCCGAGGAGATACTCGAGGAGTGTAAGCGCCTTAATACAAGCGTGCGCGATTATCTTCTCGCCAAGGAGTATATCACTGAGACGACCGAGCTTGAGGCACTTGCGGAATACTATTGTATGCCTTACGTCGAGATAGACATGCTTGACATTGATAAATCCCTGTTCGAGCTGTTTGCCTTTGATTTTATGAAGAAGCATAAGATAGTGCCCGTAAGCTTTGACAAGAACGGAGTGCTTCTCGTTGCTACGGGTAAGCCGCTTGACTGCCACGCCATATCCGCGCTTTCCACGCAGATATCGGCAAAGTACGACTATATTCTCGTGCCGCCCGTGCAGATCGACAGATACGTTGACTCGGTAGCGGCGGTAATATCTACATCTCTCGCGCTTGACGACCTCAATACAGAGAAGTCCGAGATGATGCTCGCGGCAATGCAGAAGGGAAATAATCTTGCCGCGTCAAACGAAAACGACGTTATCAACAACCCTGCGGTAAGACTCGTTGACTCTATTATCAAGGAGGCTATTCCTTACAGAGCCAGCGATATACATATCGAGCCCTTTGAGAAAGAGGTTAAGGTAAGATACCGTATCGACGGCGACCTGCAGAACAGAGCGGAGTTCCCGATCGAAGCATACTCGGCTATCTGCGCCAGACTTAAGATCATGTCGGGACTTAATATCGCGGAGCGCCGTACGCCTCAGGACGGACGTATAAATCTTACTATAGGAGGCAAGGAATACGACTTTCGTGTATCCACGCTTCCTACGGTTTTCGGCGAGAAATTCGTTATAAGAATTCTTGACAAGACCTCCTTCCACTTTACGAGAGCAGACCTCGGATTTACGGATACTGAGAACGTTTTCGTAGACAAGATGCTCGCCCGCCCCCACGGAATCATCCTGCTTACAGGACCTACGGGATGCGGTAAATCGACTACGCTTTATTCCTTCCTTAAGGAAGTTAACGATCCTAAGGTAAATATCGTTACCGTAGAGGACCCTGTAGAGTTTACCATGCACGGTATCAATCAGACGCAGGTCAACCCCAAGGCAAATATGACCTTTGCGGCAGCCTTGCGTTCTATTCTCCGTCAGGACCCTGATATCATAATGATAGGAGAGATCCGAGACGAAGAGACAGCTGAGATCGCAGTACGTTCCGCGATCACGGGACACATCGTGTTCAGTACTCTGCATACCAACGACGCGCCCGGTGCAATACTTCGTCTTGAGGATATGGGCGTTGAGGACTACCTCGTTGCCGACGCGCTCGTAGGAGTCATCGCTCAGCGTCTTGTAAAGCGTTTGTGTCCTGCCTGCAAGAAAAAGGGAAGGACTAACGCCAAGGAGATGGAGATACTTGGCATCAAGGAGCCCGTAACAATAGCAAGACCTCAGGGCTGTCAGTTCTGTAACAATACAGGCTACAAGGGACGAATAGCTGTCCACGAGCTTATGTATATGAACGACGCAATGAAGAATGCGGTGCTTACCGAGAAGAACCTTGACGTTCTTCGCAAGCTCGCTATTGAAAACGGTATGGTTCCTCTTTGGAATTCCTGCAGAAACCTCGTTACCAAGGGAATCACGAGTATTCAGGAGCTTATGTCGCTCAACGAAGAATAATTTCAGATGATAGCGCCCGATCAATACGGGCATTGAAGAAAAGGAGGCGTAATGGCTTACCAGCACTTTTATTCCAGAGTTCCCGCGCGAGTAAGTATGTATAACCGTTCCGACGGATTTGACACCTTTGCACACACCTCAGGACTTGAGAGAGACTTTATCGAGCGTGAGCTTTCGGCTGTTTATCAGAACAAATTGAATAAAGGCGATCTTGGAGCAGTGCGCCGCGGGGAGCTTCCGTGTGTGTATTCGCAATGCGCGCTTCGCTCGGGCAGAACGGCGCAGAGCTGCACGACATACCTTCCGCTTGACTATACGGGGGAGAGAAGCTCTTATCTTACTCATACGCTGATACTTGAGGACGACGAGAGAAAAAGGCTCTTCTTTGATAAGGACGCCTTTATCTTCAATTCCGAAATGTTCGTTAAGGATATCTCTTCCTTCAATATCACCTCACCCACCGCATCGCCCGATAGTAATTATCCCGCACTTGAATACGTCTCGTGCGGCGGCAGCACAGAGGATATCGTAAAGAAATACTCTGAGGAAACTCTCAAAGCGTTTATATTTGCCACTCTCAGCGTACTTAAGGGAAAGGGCAAGAACGTATATTTCAGATTGCCGTACCCGGATGCCGTACTCTCTGATGCGGCGCTTGACTTTATTAACAGGATCGCCGCCGTGATCCCATACGATATGCGGCAGGATCTCTCGTTTGTTACCTACGTTACCGATCTGTCGCAGTATCCTAACTGTAAGCTGAAATGCATAAGCGACGCTTGCGGAGAGGCTACTGGATCGCGTAACGTGTATATTGACCTGCAGACCAATATGGTCTCGGGAATAAGCGAGGATGAGATATCCTCAAATAGAACTCTCGTCAATTTCTTCTATATGCTTCTTGAGAGTAAGGAGATACGCGACGAGTTCCTCGCTTACATGGAGAATGCCGCAAGGGTAATGCCTGCGCTTGCATCTCCCACGCTTAAGGTGCTTTCCGAGCTCGTATTCCTTTTTTGCGCCGTTTGCGGAAGCTTTGCAGAGGATGCGATTCTCCCTAATGATGCAAGAGTTTACGAATTCTTCTGTATTTATGAGAAATACAGAGAGGTTCTCTCTGAGGAATACCGTAGGACTGCCTACAAGTGTCTTGAAAGATATCCGAGAGCGCACGAGGCCATCCCGAAGAATATATTCGCAAAGCTTACCAAGCTTTATTCGGCAGAATGCAGGAGTGCTAAGCGCGTTGCGATGAACTCCGTGCTCGAGCTTATCCACACCGACATAATGCGCGAAAAGCTGTTTGTATTTATCCGCGCGAACTATGCAAGTGAGGATGAGGATATAAAGGCAGTCGTCAACGCCGATCTTTGCCGCGTATTCTACGGCGGATTTTTGCAGCCGCAGATACTTGAGTTCTTCTCGGCAAACTTTGAAGGCGCCCCCGACGAGACTAAGGATATGATACTTGACAAGGTGCTTCTGACCATAAGGACCACCTCTGTTCAAAACAAGATAATTGATTTTCTCTATAAGCATTATAACAATATGAACGAGACTGAGAGGGCGCGTATTTACGACACCTTTTTTGAAATGCTTCCGGAGTGTGATGCGCTGTCAGTGTCGCTTTGTGCTCTCGTTGATGCCCATATAGAGACCGAGGGCGACGCGCTCAGACAAAGCGTAAATTCTCGCATTGCAGCTGCACTCGAGGCAGACTACCGCAAAAAAGAGCATCTGCTTATGCCTGTTCTCGCATCGGGAAAGGGCTATTGCAGAGATCGCGTTATCGGTCTTGCCTTAGGAGAGTGGAGCGCGAGAAAGATATACTCTGAGTATATCGAGCATCTCGGGGCTAAAAAAATAGTTGAAAAGACCGAAGAGGTTGCGTATATTCTAAGTGCGGAGCACTTTGATAATGCGAGCTGCGAAAAGCTTATCGGCATATTACCGAGCGTTTACAGCACAAACGTGGAAAAGGTATCGCTTTACGGATGGCTTGATGCAGACGGAGTGTTTGCACAGAAGCTTGGCGATGAATATCTTGGAGCCGTACGTGAGAAGATAATATATCCCGCAGTTAAGGGCAGACTTTTTGACGTGTTCAAGACGGAGTACGGCAAGGAGGGAATGCAGAGAGTCAAAGAATACTGCAAGGAGAGCAGAGCGCTTGTCGATACCGATGGTTACAGAGCTATTTGCACTTTTGAGGAGCTTGTCGGCGCAATAGAAGCTAAGACGGCAGATAAGGCTATAGAGCTTGTCTGTGATATGGAGAGACTCGGCGCTTCAGCAAAGGCGGTAGCTGCTTATCTGAGGGCGTTTGTTTACGACGGAAGCTCATCGGATGCCGAGAAGAATATGCTCTGCGAGCTTTCCGCGAGATTTATATCAAACGATCTTGCGCTTGATGAGGTTTACTCGGCGTACAAGCAGATATATACCCAGCAGTATCTTATAGATCACGGCTCAAAGGCGGATCCGAGAAAGGCAGACACAGAGGGTGCAGGTCGCTCGATCGGTCTGCTTTGGAAACATCTCGTTGCGATAGCAGCGCAAAGCAAGGAGGCATCCGACAGACTTTCCGCCGCAACAACGAGCCTTGAGAGCGCGATCAGCAGATTTATCGGGGATTACGGTAAGGGCGCAGAGCGTTTTATAGAGCAGAATATGCAAAATCGTCCAGAGTGCTTCGCGTCTTGCTTCGCTAACGCTTCAGCTAAGGCAAAGGCGCAGAGCGGAGGATTCTTTGCAAAGCTCTTTGGAAAAAAATAAGATCTATACGGGCATTATCTCCTTTAAAATGCAGACTGATAAAGCTTCGGATGCCCTGAATTCAGGAGAGAATTATGTATATATTGATTGCGCTTGCAGTGGCGATCATCATTTTTCTTGCGGTTATCACTATAAGAGCAATATGCTTCAAGCCGCCTACGGCTGTGAGCAGGTCGATAGCGGAAGAGTCGTTTGATAGCGAGGGCGCCGTGCGCGCTCTTGCCGAGCTTGTCAGATGCAAGACGGTATCGCGATTTGACGAAAACGAAGAGGATGACGCAGAGTTTGAAAAGCTCGTCTCGCTTCTTCCGAGTCTTTACCCAAACGTTTTTAAAAATTGTACGCTGACGAGAACAGAGGGCAGAGGACTTCTATTCAAGTGGCAGGGCAAGGGAGAGGGTAAGCCTGCAGTTCTTATGGCGCACTACGACGTAGTTCCCGCAGACGAGGACAAATGGGATAAGCCACCCTTTGAAGCGATAATCGAGGACGGCTTGATGTGGGGGAGAGGTACACTTGACACTAAGGTTACAGTCAACGCGATACTCTTTGCCGCAGATCATCTTATCTCGCAGGGCTTCGTTCCCGAAAATGATATATACCTTGCATTCTCGGGCGGAGAAGAGGTCAACGGCCCGGGGGCTGCCAATATAGTTGAGTATTTTAAGGAAAACGGAATAGAGCCATCTGTCGTGCTTGACGAGGGCGGTGCGGTCGTTGAAAAGGTATTTCCTGGGGTCAGCGCACCCTGCGCTCTCATAGGCATTGCCGAGAAGGGAATACTCAATCTTCGATATGAGGTAAGCTCAAACGGCGGACATGCGTCCGCTCCTAAGCCTCACACGCCCGTGGGAGTGCTTTCGCGCGCTTGTACGAGAGTTGAAGCCTCGCCCTTCAAGTGCCATATTACCGAGCCTGTCGCACAGATGTTTGATACTCTCGGCAGACACTCAAGCTTTGTTTATCGCATTATTTTCGCTAACAGATGGTGCTTCTCGCCATTTCTTGACGCTATGGCTAAAAGGAGCGGTGGCGAGATGAACGCTTTACTCAGAACTACCGTAGCATTCACTCAGATGAGCGGAAGCTCTGCTCCTAACGTTATACCGACCGAGGCAAGTATGGTATCTAACGTGCGACTCAATCCCAAGGATAGCATCGAGAGCGCGACTGAGTATATCAGAAGAGTAATAAACGACGAGAAGGTCAGGGTAGAGGTGATCAACGGTACTGAGCCGAGCCGAATATCTACTACGGATTGCGACGGATGGCGCAAGCTGGTCGCGGCTGTTGAGGATACCTGGCAGGGCGCGATAGTCTCGCCATATCTTATGGTTCAATGCTCTGACAGCCGTCATTACGGCGCTATCTCGGATAAGGTATATCGTTTCTCGGCGATGGCGCTTACCTCAGAGGAAAGAGCGACCATTCACGGTAATAACGAATGTATAACGCTTGATGCTATATCTAAAGCCGTTGAGTTTTATATCAGATTTGTAAAGCGTCTATAAACAAAAAACGCTTATGAATATGTATCGGGTTCTAAAGGACAGTTTTGAATAGTTAAAAGCCTCGGCTGGGAATCCTCCCTGCCGAGGCTGAATTTGCTTTTTCTCATAAATTGAGAAAAAATCTCACAAACTGTGCGCTTGATTATAGCTACATAATATGGTATACTATTATCACCGGTAAAACAATGGCTCTGCGCAGATGCTGACAGAATGGAGATATAGTATGAAATTGAATTTAGGAAATCAAATACGTTTAAACCGCCGACGTATGAATCTTACTCAAGAACAATTGGCGGAAAAATTCGGAACGTCCCCACAGGCTATTTCTCGGTGGGAAATAGGCGCGACATATCCAGATATTGAAATGCTGCCAATGATCGCATCGTTTTTTGAAATGTCGGTAGATGCGTTGCTTGGAGTTACCGAGGAAGAAAAAGAAAAGTTTTGCGCTGAGCTTCA
>JAFVRA010000026.1 GCA_017504545.1 Clostridia bacterium
CTACTCATCCACCGCAAGCGGTCCCCCTTCCCTCACAAGGGAAGGCTTTTTGTAACATTTCGTTAGGCAAGGCGGGAGGATATTATTCTCCCCTACAGACAAAAATATTCATCATTTATCATTCATTAAAAATCTGTAGGGGCGATTTACGATGTTTTCAAAGAAAACTTGCGGCTTGCCAAGTGGTCGTCCGCGAACCAAAGATAAAATTTTCACCAAATTCTGTAGGGACAGGCGTCCCCGACTGTCCTAAAGGGCGATTCTTGATGATCGCCCCTACAAACAAGAAAGGCAACGTCAAATTATCAACCGAGAACACCAAGAAGCCTTCTCCCGTGGGAGAAGGCTTCTTTAGACTTTTGATTTTGGGATATTACCACCCTCTTGTTTTCATGTAATTGTTGTAAAGCGACTCGAGCTCGGCGTCGTCAAGGATGCCCTTTTCGTAAGCCTTCTCCAGACTATAAATTTTACCGTCGCAGTAAACTATCATCGTGTTGCTACTACCAAAGACAAAGGTATATCCGCCGACCTCGACTTTGGTCTCCTCGCAAGTATATTCTACCAAGGGATAGGTGATAATAGCACAATAAGCATCGTCAAATATACCGTAGCAAGCCTCTATTGTGACCTGATCGGGTGAATTGTAATGATCCTTATACTTCTCATCGTAGGTGCTCAGAAAACAAGTAGTCTTTAAATTGTGTTCCATTCTCGACTTTGTGTAATAGTAGTGAAGCGACTCGAGCTCGGCGTCGTCAAGGATGCCGCTCTCGTAAGCTTGCTTCAAGCCGTAAAACTCGCCGTTGCAGTAAACTTTCATCGTGTTGCTACTACCAAAGACAAAGGTGTATTCGCCAACTTGAACTTCGGTCATAGCGTCCAAGTACATAAATCTGGAGCAGGTTATCATAATGCAATAAGCGTCGTCAAATATACCGTAGCAAGCCTCTATTATGACCTGTTCGGGTGAATTGTAATACTCATGCTCCTTCTCTTCGTAGGTCTTCTCAAAATATTTGTTTTTGATCTCGCTTTGCATTTCAGCCGAGATCTCCACGGGCGGATCTGCAGGCGGTGCTTTTGTGGGCGCTTCGGTGGGGACTTCTGTGTCTTTGTCCGCAGCATCTTCTTGGGACTCGGCGGCATTGCAGGACGCGAAAGTGCCTAAAAGGGAAAGCGCAAGCAACAGTGCGATCATTAAAGATAGGGCTTTGAAAAATATTTTCATAAATAACTCCTTTAGCTTTGCTTGTTAGCAAGCGTGTTAAGCAGCGACTTGAACTCTGCCTTGTAGGTGTCAAGAGTAAGTCCGTCAAGACGCTCGATAAGAGACTCGAGAGTGATCTCGTTCTTCGCGTACTTACTGTTGCGAAGCAGCATAGAGAATTCAATAACGGTAGTTGCGAATACGAAATCCTCGTCAGGCTCGCCTGCTATCTGCTCGTCGCCGAAATAGTACTCGGAGAGCTTGCTGATGTCTGCATCGGGCTGCTTGTAGCGGATAGCCAGCTTGACCCAATCAGGTCTTATTTCCTCGGTTTCACGATTCTTGAGCTTAAGCTCGTAGCAGACCGTCAGAGTGTGTCCCGAGCCGACCTCGCCCGCGTCCTTGGTATCGTCGTCAAAGTCCTCGTTTGCGAGCATACGGTTCTCGTAGCCGATAAGGCGGTACTCCGAAACGTACTCCTTGTCGAAGGTGAGCTGGAACTTTACGTCCTTTGCGACAGTGTAGATGGTGGAGAGCAGGGAATCGGTGAAGATGCGCTCTGCCTCTGCCGAGCAGTCGATATAGTGATAAACGCCGTTGCCCGTCTGAGCGATAGCGCTCATATTAGAGTCACGGAAATTGCCCGTGCCAAAGCCGAGAACCGAGAGGAATATGCCCGAGTTTCTCTTTTCCTCAACGAGCTTTTCGAGCTGCTCGGGATCGCGGATGCCTACGTTAAGGTCACCGTCGGATGCAAGGATGATGCGGTTGTTTCCGCCCGGCTTGAAGTTCACCTCAGCGATCTCGTAAGCCTTGTTTATGCCTGCCTCACCGTTGGTGGAGCCGCCTGCCTTAAGATCATTGATAGCGTCGATTATTGTCTGCTTCTTGTTGCCCGACGCGCCCTCGAGAACTACTCTCTCAGAGCCTGCGTAGGTAACAATAGAAACTGTGTCGTTCTCGTCAAGCTGCTCGGTAAGGAATACGAATGCCTCCTGAAGCAAGGGAAGCTTGTCGGCAGAGGACATAGAGCCCGACGCGTCAATGAGGAATACGAGGTTGTTTGCGGTCTTTTCCTCGATCTCGGTCGCCTTGATGCCGAGCATCATAAGATAGGTCTCGTCGTTCCAAGGGGACTTGGAGATAGTCGCGTTGACTCCGAATGCTTCATTCTCGGCGGGAGAAGCGTAATCATACTTGAAGTAGTTTACCATCTCCTCGGTGCGAAGCACGTTGTACTTTGCGGTGTTCTGAAGCTCGGAGAGGCTGTAGCCCTGATTTATCATCTTGCGAAGGAAGGTGTAGGATGCGGTATCAACGTCAGCCGAGAAGGTGGACGTGTCCATTTCCTCGACCTTTATAAAGGGGTTTTCGTAAATGTTCTGGTCAACCGCCTCGTCCTTGTCGCCGATATCTTCAGCGGGCGCGTCTTCGGGACTGGCGTCTGCGTCTCCCTCGAGGGTGACGCCACCCTCAAGCGCGCTTTCGCCTTTATTGGCGTTGGGATAGCCGTAAGAGGGCGAGTTTGGCGCGTTGTTCATGCCGGCGTCTCCCGTTATGTCAAACATACCGTCCTCGTTCTTTGGAGCTGCCGCGCAGGCTGCCATAGATATTACCAAAATAAATGCGATTACTGAAACAATGATTCTTTGCGCTTTTTTCATAACAGTTCTCCTTTTAAGTTAAAAAGTTTTCAGTTTGATTCTTCGTTGATTATCTCGCGAATGAATGTCGCGAAGGATTTTGAAGGCTCAAGCTCCTGCTCGTAGTCGAAGAGCTCGCCGTAGCCTACGTTTCCGTCAGAGGATCTGAGGTAGGGAGTGTAAACGAGACCGTCGCCAAAGCATACCCAGAAGCCGTCGATAGAGTCCCCCGCGGGCTCGCTGACGTTCTTGAAGCCGCTTTTGCTCTCAAGCTGTGTCCTTAACTGCTTTGCGTCAGAATTGCTTGAGATGGTGCAAACTCTGTAGCTCTCCTCGTCCGAGTATTTCCAGATGAGCTTGGTTTTTCCGTCAAAGAGCATATCTCTATCAAACTCGGTGCTAAAGTCCTCAGATGAGAATTTCACGCTGTGTAGCGTATCGCTTAGCGTGACGATCGGCTGAACTCCGGGCTTGACGTTACCGTCAGCACCGTCGTAATCCTCGTTTGGCGCGTTGTTGAAATCATTGTCAACCTTGTCTCTGTTTGAACCGAGCATAAGACCTATACCGAGCGAGAGGGTGAAGGTAAAGACGAGCGAGAGCGCCACCGCTGCGATGATGAGCTTACGCAAGGGAAGCGAGCTTTTCTTTCTCTCGTAGCTCTCGGCTTCAAAGATAAATCTGTCGTCTATCTCGCCGATAGCCTCGAGCAGAAGCTCTGAGTCCTTATTGTACTTTTGATCCCTCATACGAGCATATCCTCCTTTTCTAAGATTTGCCTCAGCTCCTCGCGCATGCGGAAGAGAGAGGTCTTGACCTTAGAGGACGTAAAGCCCATTCGCGCGGCTATCTGCTCGACCGAGTCGGAATAGAAGTATCTTCTTATGAAGATAACTCGCTTTTCCTCGGGGAGCTCCGCGATAAAGCGGTTGATTGCCTTCGCAAGCTGACCGTTTTCGTATTGCGCCTGTATGCTTGAAGGATCGGGGATACACTCGTCAAGCTCCTCGCACAGCTCCTCAAAGCCGCCGCGGCGCTTGGAATGCTTGGATCTGAACTTGTCTATCGAGAGCGCGCGTATTATCTTTGAAAGATACGCGCCGAGGTATATCGGTCTGTCGCTTGGCATACTGTTCCAAGCGGACAGGTAGGTGTCGTTGACACATTCCTCGGCATCCTCATCTGAGCGCAGAAGAGAATAGGATATTCCCGATAGCATTCTTTCGTATTTCGTTCGTGTCTCACTTATGGCGCGCTCCGAGCGCTCCCAGTAAAGATCCACGATCTTGAAGTCCTCCATCTGATCCCCCCTTTTTTCTTGGGTGCAATTTTCGTCCTCACCCTATATGTCGTAATTTTTCGCAAAAGGTTACACGTTTTTTTAAAAAAAGCGCAAAAAATTTTAAAATTTTTAGTGTAACGCGAAAAAGTACCATATCTATTATAGATTTATTCCTGCATTTTGTCAATAGAAAGCTCAAAAAAGCAGAGAAATCCGCATTTTTACATAAAAAAGATGAAAAAGTTTAAAAAAATGTGAAAATGCTATTGATTTTTTCTTTCGTTTGTGGTACAATGTTAAGGCTAACGACTATTTGGCTCTCGTAGAGGAGCAGTTAATAAGATTATTTTGGAGGTGTGTTGTATGGAAATCGCACTCGGTATTGTACTTATGGTTTTGGCAGTAGCGCTCACCGCTTGTGTGCTTTTGCAGTCCGGTAAGGAAAAGAAGCTCTCGAGCACTATCACAGGTTCTGCTGATACCTTCTTCTCTAAGGGAAAGGGTCAGACTAAGGACAAGATGCTTTCGAGAATTACTACCGTTCTTGCAGTAGTATTCTGCCTTCTTGTATTTGCTACCGTTATCGCAATTACGGTTATGGTTCTTTAAGACGCAAATTCATTTCGGATATTTCCGAAACGGCGAAAGCCTATGTGGACGGACAGACGTTGTGCTGTCCGTCTTTCACTATTAATGAGGACGGACAGGAACGATGAAGAAATTTTGGGAGAAGAATAAGGGAAGAATAGCAGGCGTAGCGTTTATATTGCTTATACTTGCGCTTATTTCCTTTGTTTCTGCATTGATACTTCTCGCCTTCGGGGTAATATACTTTGATGACGGGGTCAAGCTTAATATCGAGCTCTTCCGCGAGTTCCGCGATTCCTGGTACGGCTGGTGCATACTGATACTCGTGCAGGTGGTCGTCACTACGTTGCTCTGCTTCGTGCCCGGACTTTCGATGGCGTTTATACTTATGATGCAGGCGCTCTTTTCAAATCCGTGGCAGGCGTTTGCGGTAGCGTTTATCGGAGTTATGCTCTCAAGCCTGATAATGTATCTGGCAGGCCGCACGGGCGGCTACAAGCTTTGCGAGAAGGTGCTTGGCGAGAAGGACTGTCAGAAAGCGTCCGACCTGCTTAATCACAGGGGAACGGTCTTCTTTCCGCTGATGATGCTCTTTCCTATGTTCCCCGACGACGCGCTCGTTATGGTTGCGGGAACGCTCCGCATGTCGCTCAAGTGGTTTATCCCGTCGATAATCGTGGGCAGAGGAATAGGCGTTGCTACGATAATCTTCGGCACGGCAAGCGTTATCTCCAACGAATTCACGTCTCCGTGGCAGTGGGTTCTTTACATAGGCGGCTGGACGATATTTATAGTTGCCGTTTTCTACGCCGCGTACAGATTTAATAAATACCTCGATAAGCGCCGCATCGCCGCCGAGGAAAAGCAAAAGGAAGAAAATCAAAAAGAAGAATAAAAACAAAAGATCCGCAGTTAGGCTCGTTCTCATAAGGATGTTTTCGAAACACGGTAGGGGCGAACTGTGTTCGCCCGCGGGAGACCGCAGGTCTCCCCTACGGATACACATGTAAATATCAGCAAAGAGTGCTTCCGCTACTTCTCACAAGGATGTTTTCGGAACATGGTAGGGGCGAACTGTGTTCGCCCGCGGGCGTTCGATGAACGCCCCTACAAACAAATTTCGGCAGAGCCTTGTTTTCTCTGCCGATTTGTGTTATAATGGGGTATATCGTAGGGCGGGGGCTTGCTCCCGCCGTAACATAGGATCTAAGCCAACAAGGCGGCGGGAGTAAACCCCCGCCCTACAAAGGGGTATGGGCTTTGCCCTATGCCTTTGTAATACAAAGGCGAAACCGGCGATAAAACAGAACGATAAATAAGGATTTGATAAAGGAGGCTTTCAAAGTGAAAAAACTTATAGCATTTATTTTATCGATGACATTCATGCTGGCATTGGCGGGTTGCTCTTCGGATAGAAGAACAGAGGCAAGTACTTCAAATGAAACCAACAACCCAAGCAAAAACACACAGAGCGAAACAGGCTATTTTATTCCGGATTATAATACGACGAACAATCTTCACTGTGATGAATTTCTGAAAAATTTGAAAAGCGATGGATACATCCGTGGCGGTGAAAAGGATTATAACTACAACACGGATAACATTACCCGAACTGTGAACATTACCCCAAAAAGCATTTCTGATGAAACATCCGATATTGAAGTATTTTGGGTGAGTGACGCACATTGCTTTTTGATGGTAAATCATACGATTTACAGATATGATACTATTGGTGGATATCACCATCAATTATGCTTGTGGGATTATGACAACAACGGCACAAAAGACCTTGTGTCCTATAACACATCGGGTTCTGGTCTGTCTTATATGAGTGTCGATATTTTTGACTTGACTTCTTTTGAACAAATTCAAGTTATATCAAGGATGATATTGAACGAACCAAGATTTTCCTTTGAATGTAAAAACGGAGCGATATACATTGATGGCGAAGAACTGACCTACAGCAATGGAAGTTTCCATTGCAATTCATTCAACAAAGATGCACAGTAAAATTTCAATTTGTCGAACAGAATAAAACTAACCCCGACAGACCTTAAAATCTGTCGGGGCTAATTATTTGTTTACTGCGGAGCTTTTTTTATCCGTAGGGGAGACCTGCGGTCTCCCGCGGGCGAACGCAGTTCGCCCCTACCGTGTATTAGTGAAAGATTTTGCGATTTTCCCGCTAATTTTGCACGCCCTTTCTGCGGATCTTTTTTATACGTCAAATAATTTTATTGCTTTTATTGCGCTGCCGTTTTCGTACTCGCGGACCTCGCCGAGCGCGTAGAAGCTTCCGCTTGATGCGGAGCAGAGGCGCACGCGTGCGCCTACGGGGAAGGGCGTTTTGATCTTCTTCTGATAGATCTCACAGCCGTTCCGCGAGAGCTTTTCATAAAACTCGGGCAAAAATACGCGCGGGTACTCCTTAAAGAGAGAGTCGATAGGCAACAGCAGAGCGCCCCTTTCGTCAGCAGTCATTTGCTCAAGCTGATCGAGAGTGTAGCTCTCCTCAAGCCTGAAATCTCCCGCGCGTGAGCGGCAGAGGGTAGCCATCGCGCCGCCACAGCCAAGGCTCTTGCCTATATCGGCGCAGAGCGTTCTTATATAAGTTCCCGACGAGCAGGAAACGCGGAGTCTATAGTCGCTCTCGCTCTCGGTAGGCTCGCAGTCTATCGAGAACACGGTTATCGGGCGAGCCTCGCGCTCGACCTCAACGCCACGTCTTGCAAGATCGCAGAGCTTCTGACCGTCAACCGTGAGCGCGCTGTACATCGGCGGAGTCTGCATTATGTCTCCTACGAAGCTGTCGCACGCCGCCCTCACCTCGTCAGAAGAGGGAAGAGCTTCGTTTTTCGTAAGCACTGTACCCGTAATATCCTCGGTGTCTGTCGTAATGCCGAGGCGGAGAGTCGCGATATATTCCTTACTGTCAGCGGTGAGGTATTCAGCCGCCTTAGCCGCTCTGCCCACAAGCACGACCAGAACGCCCGTAGCGAGCGGATCAAGCGTGCCCGTGTGTCCCACGCGGCGAGTGCCGTAGAGTCGGCGTATTCTGTTTACCACGTCGTGCGAGGTCATTCCCTCGCTCTTATTGACTATAAGTACGCCCGAAAGCTCCATTTGCGCTCCATTTCTGTGTTTTAGAGTTATCAGTTGAATTTTACCCAAGCCGAGCAGATGCTAAAGCCCTTCTCGGAGAAGTTCTTTTCATACTCGGTCATAACGTTGTCGTCATTTTTCTCGCTGTTGTGCAGATCGCGTGTCTGCCAGATGACAGTCGCGCCGACTGCCTCAAATTCCTCAAGGCTGAAGTCGAAAAGTCCGACATTGTCGGTCTTGAGGCGGAGAAGTCCGTCCTCCTTAAGAAGATTTTTGTAAAGCTCAAGGAAGGTGCGGTGAGTAAGTCGTCTCTTGGCGTGTCCCTTTTTGGGCCAAGGGTCGCTGAAATTGAGATAAACGCAGTCAAGCGAGTGAGGCTTGATGTTCTCGCCGAGGATCTTTGCGTCTCCGATAAGAAAGCGCAGATTGTCGCGCTCGCGCTCGTCTGCCGACGCCTTCGCCTTCTCAAGCGCGATACAGCACACGTCAGAAACGCGCTCAACGGCGATGAAGTTCACATCAGGGTGCTTCTTTGCCATTCCGCAAGCGAAATTTCCCTTGCCACAGCCTATTTCTATATGTACGGGGGCGTTATTCTCAAATATGCCCTCAAAGCCGTCCTTCATAAGAGAAGCGTCGGCTATTCTAAGCTCGGAGCAGGCTTCTATCCGCTCAGCACCGTGCTTTTTCTTTCTCATTCTCATATACGACCTCAGACGTTGAAGCGGAAGAGAACGATGTCTCCGTCCTTCATAACGTATTCCTTACCCTCACTGCGATAGAGTCCTGCCTCCTTGACAGCCGCCATAGAGCCGTACTTTACGAGATCGTCAAAGGAAACTATCTCTGCACGGATAAATCCGCGCTCAAAGTCGCTGTGTATTTTTCCTGCCGCTCCGGGAGCCTTGGTGCCCTTGGTGATAGTCCAAGCGCGTACCTCCTGAGGACCTGCGGTAAGATAGCTGATAAGTCCGAGGAGCGCGTAGCTTGCCTTGATAAGTCTGTCAAGACCGCTCTCTGCAATTCCGAGATCCTCAAGGAAGAGCGCCTTTTCCTCGGCGTCAAGCTCTGCGATCTCAGCCTCGAGCTGAGCACAGATAGCGATTATCTGCGAGTGCTCTCTCTCTGCCTGAGCCTTGAGCGCATCGTAGTTGCGGTTGCCTACGGGCTCGCTTCCTGCCTCGTCCTCGCTTACGTTTGCAACGTAGATGACCGGCTTCATAGAGAGCAGGGGAGTGTCGTAGAGGCACGCAAGCTCGGTCTCGTCAAGCTCTACCTCACGCGCGCATTTGCCCTCGGAGAGAGCCGCGTGGAGCTTCTCAAATACCGCAAGCTCGCCTGCGAGCGTCTTGTCGCCCTTCATAGCCTTCTTGGTGCGGTCAATGCGGCGCTCGACCATCTCGATATCCGAGAAGATAAGCTCAAGATTTATTGTCTCAAGGTCGCGAAGCGAGTTGATAGAGCCGTCAACGTGAATGATGTTGTCGTCCTCAAAGCAACGGACGACGTGAAGGATAGCGTCGACCTCGCGGATGTGAGAGAGGAACTTGTTTCCAAGGCCCTCGCCGCGAGAAGCGCCCTTAACGAGTCCCGCGATGTCAACGAACTCGATGACAGCGGGTGTATATTTCTCGGGATTGTGCATCTTTGCAAGATAATCAAGGCGGGAATCGGGCACAGCAACCACGCCTACGTTAGGCTCGATTGTGCAGAAGGGATAGTTTGCCGACTCAGCGCCTGCATTAGTCAGAGCGTTAAAGAGTGTACTTTTTCCAACGTTGGGAAGTCCAACAATACCAAGTTTCATTTTTGTACCGTCCTATAAAAGCATAGCAATATCAATTTACCATATTATTATACTATAAGCGCTCTCTTTTTGCAAGAGACTTCTTCAAAATTTGAGAGATTTTTTGCGCTTTGCGGCTAAAAAATGGCGTTTATGTGAAAAAACTGCATAGTTTTGAAGAAAAGTGAGACATTTCTGTAAAAAAAGTAAAAAAGTATTTGCAAATAAGAGAAATGTGTGTTATAATTAGATGATGAAAAACCGCAGGCGGTTGTTTTGTTTATCACGGAGGTAAAAAATGCTCGACACTAAAATCCTTATTGTTGACGATGATACCAATATATGCGATCTGCTCAAGCTCTATTTTGAAAACGAGGGCTACGCCGTAAAGAGTGCAAACGACGGCGCGGAGGGCTTGAATTTCTTTAAGATATACGATCCCGATATCGTGCTTCTCGATATTATGCTTCCCAAGAAGGACGGCTGGCAGGTCTGCCGCGAGATCAGAGAGATCTCCTCTAAGCCTATCATTATGATAACCGCTAAGGGCGAGGTGTTTGACAAGGTGCTCGGACTTGAGCTGGGAGCTGACGATTTCGTGGTAAAGCCCTTTGATATGAAGGAGCTCAGCGCGAGAGTCAAGGCGGTGCTTCGCCGTTATCAGTCGCACAGCGTTCAGAGCGACGAGGACGTTATCAAGTTTGAAAATATTGAGATAAGCCATCAGAAGTACGAGCTGAAGCTTTGCGGCAAGCCCGTGGACGTTCCGCCCAAGGAGCTTGAGCTGCTCTACTTCCTCGCTTCCAACTCCAATCGCGTTTTCACTCGCGATCAGCTGCTTGACAAGGTGTGGGGCTTCGATTACCTCGGAGACTCCAGAACCGTTGACGTGCACGTAAAGCGTCTGCGCGAAAAGCTTGACGGCGTTTCTGACAAGTGGTCGCTCAAGACGGTCTGGGGCGTAGGCTACAAATTTGAGGTTTTAGGCTGATATTTCACAGCCGCATACGTAAATAAGGCTGTTTTGCACGGATGCCAAACAGCCTTTTTTCTTTAGGAGAGGCTATGTTTAAAAGTGTATTTTCAAAATACGTTTCGGCGTTTATGACGATAATAATACTGAGCTTCGCGATAGTCGTGGTCATAACCGTGTCGGTGGTCGGAAGATTTTCCGCCGAAAACAAGAAAACTGTAATGAACAACTGCGCCGAGGCTTCGCGCGCCTATATAAGCTCGATGCTCCACAGCAGCGGCTGCGAGGACCTCGAGACATTGAAGGCGCTTGAGGGCGAGAAGCTTTCAGAGACGCTTGATTGGATATCGCTTAGCACCAATGATATGACTGTGGTTCTTCTTGACGGGCAGGGAAGGATGCTTCTCAGAGCGGGAAGCGAGGATACCGTGCTGCTTGGAGAGCGAGAGGCGCCGCCAGAGCTGCTTGAGGACCTGAGAAGCGAGGGCAAATACGCTCGTGCGGGTGACAATAGCGGAATGTTTGAAGAGGTGCGGATGCTTCAGGCGATCGCGCTTGAAAACAGCGACGGAGAGTACGTAGGTGCCGTGGTCGTATGCTCGGACTCTGTTATGATAAAGGAGCTCGTTGGTGTGATTATTAGAATGATAATGACCTCGATACTCTGGGTGCTTCTTGCGGCGCTGATAGCCGTTTATTTCATCAGCGAGAGAGTGATAGCGCCTCTGCACGAGATAAGCTCGGCGGCAAAGCGCTTTGCCTCGGGCAAGTTTGACGTGCGAGTTCCCGTGCGAGGAAACGACGAGGTCTCAGAGCTTGCGGCGACCTTCAACAATATGGCTGAGTCGCTTGACAATTACGACAATATGCGAAACAGCTTTATGTCAAACGTCTCGCACGATCTGCGAAGCCCGATGACCTCGATCTCGGGATTTATAGACGGAATACTTGACGGTGTCATTCCGCCCGAGCAGCATACGTATTATCTGCAGATAGTTTCAAGCGAAATAAAGCGCCTCTCAAGGCTTGTGAACACGCTTCTCGATCTCTCGCGTATTCAGGCGGGAGACCGAAAATTCACGCCCGTATCCTTTGATATATGCGAAATGGCAAGGCAGATACTCATCTCGTTTGAGCAGAAGATCAACGCGAAGAGCCTTGACGTTGAGTTTGACTGCCCGGACGAGCGAATAAACGTGCTTGCCGACCTTGACGCGATATATCAGGTGTTCTACAACGTTTGCGACAATGCGGTAAAATTTGCCGAGGACGGAAAGAAATTCAGAATATCGGTAAGGCGCGCAAAGGGAAGAAAGGTACACGTAAGCATTTATAACGAGGGACAGGGAATCGCTCCCGCCGATATAAATTACGTTTTCGAGCGCTTCTACAAGAGCGATAAGAGCCGCGGACTTAACAAGAACGGAACCGGACTTGGATTGTTTATATCTAAAACGATAATCGAATCTCACAACGAGCAGATCTGGGTAGAGAGTGAGTATGGCAAAAACTGTTGCTTCACCTTCAGCCTTGAGAGCGAATAAAATATTATATTCTTAGCCAAAAATAATTGCAGTATCGGACAGATGCAGCAGAGCGTGCTTCGGAGAGTTTGGACACTTCGCCATTCTTCCCGAGGCACGCTTTTTTTGAGGTGATTGATATGGATGAATATAAAAACGAAAGGCGTGAGGAGAGCGAGGACGAGAGCAGCGCGATATGCCCCGTAAAAGACGCGAAGGAGCTTGTGTTTCTCTACGGTCGGGATAATAAGGAAAACGCCCCAGAACGAGAAAATAAGCGGCTGTGGGGAGTGCTGACACTTTTTCTCTTGCTCGTTACAACAGGTGTGGCGCTTTATCTGTTGCTCTCTCCAAGGAGCATGGTGCCGCAGAATCTGCCGAGCGCGGACGAGACCTCCTACAGCGGTATTTTCGAGAGCGAGGAGATAGCAAGGCGGTGTATAGAGTCAAGCGTAAGTCTCCGTCTTGGCGCACCCGACGAGCTTGGTGGCGAGAGTGTCAGCGGCGTGATAGTCAGCGAGGACGGTTGGATACTATCGGGCGCGCCCGCCTTTAAGGGCGAGCGAGGACGGATATACGCGAGGCTCTGCAATGGCAGAGATGTTCCGGTAGAGGAGGTAAGATACGACGGAGAGGGAAGATTGACCTTGTACAGAATATCAAAGGACGAACTGACTGTAGCAGAACTGAGAGAGAGCGCTCTGATTCAAGGTGAGGAGCTTATATCTCTCAGCTCCTGTGGACCGCCCGACTACGCTTGCGCGCTTCTCTCGGGAATTACGTCGCATACCGACCGCTCGGTGAGAATAGAGCAGGGGGAGGGAAGCCTGCGCTTTGACGAACTTATTCAAGTGGACGTCTCGCTCGGAGACGACGGATGCGGAGCGCCGCTTTTTGACAAAAAGGGAAAATTAGTGGGCGTTTCCGTAGCGGGAGATCTGAATTATTTCACGGGAGTTGAGAAAATTTCAGGTTTTCTTGCAAAAATCAATTGAAAAATAAAAATATACTTGCAAATTACGCTCTTATGGTGTATAATATATTGATAAGACACTATTAAATCATAAGGGCGTTTTTTGCTTTTATGGGAAAGGAGAGAATATGCTTATCTGGGAAGTGCTTATAAGACTCCTGGTGGCGACCTTCTGCGGTGGTATAATCGGCATTGAAAGAGGAAAGAAAAACCGCCCCGCAGGCTTCCGCACTTACATATTGGTTTGCGTAGGTGCAAGCCTTACTATGATACTCGGCGAATATCTTGCTTGCATGTATTCTCTCTGGAGCGAGCAGGTGAGCACGTTGCTTAATTCGGATATTGCACGTATCGGCGCGCAGGTCATCAACGGGATCGGTTTCCTCGGCGCAGGAACTATAATGATCACGGGTAATCAGCAGGTAAAGGGTATGACTACCGCCGCGGGCCTCTGGGCATCGGCGTGTATGGGACTTGCGATAGGTGCAGGCTTCTATTCGGGCGCGATCATCGGCTGTACGCTCATTATTCTGACTACCGCTATTTTCTCCAAGCTTGAGGCGTTTATTCTTCTGCACTCAAGGAACGTCAACCTCTACGTTGAGTTTGAAAGACCTGACGATCTGACGAGAATAACCGACCGCCTTCGCACTAAGAACGTAAGGATCTACGACGTTGAGTTCGTTAAGGCAAAGCAGACGGAGAACAAGTACCCCAGTGCTATCTTTTCGCTTCAGCTCCCCAAAAAGACCTCTCACTCCTCGGTGGTAACAGAGATCGCCACCATAGAGGCAGTGAAGAAGATCGAAGAGCTTTGATGAGCAGGGAGGAGGAATGAAATGCTTGAATGCTTGAATTTTTTAAGAACTGACGATATAGGCTGGCTGACGGTCGTCGTAAGACTCGTGCTTGCGGTGATCTGCGGAGGCTTTATCGGACTTGAACGCGAGCGTAAGAGACGCCCTGCGGGATTCAGAACACATATACTTATCTGCTTGGGAGCGGCTATGACTACTCTGACGAGCCAGTATCTTGCTCTTGAGCTTGGCGCCAACACCGACGTGGCGCGTCTCGGCGCACAGGTCATTGCGGGCGTCGGCTTCATCGGCGCGGGAACTATAATCGTGACTAAGCGTAAGCAGGTAAAGGGACTTACTACGGCGGCGGGCCTTTGGACGGCGGCTATCGTAGGACTGTGCTGCGGCGCGGCGTTCTTTGAGGGCGCGGTGATCGCAACCGTTATAATACTCATAGCGGAGCTTGCATTCGTAAAGCTTGAGTATTCGGTGTTTACAAACTCGCGCGCGTTTAATCTTTACGTTGAGTACACGGGAGCGCAAAATCTCGGCTCGATAGTAGATACGATAAAGAAAAACGGCATATATATCAAGGATATCGAGATAACCAAAAACGAGAATAGCGACAAGCAGGCTTGCGCGATATTCTCGTTGCAGATGCCCAAGAGACAATCGCATCAGGAGCTTATAACTGTTCTGACTAACCTTGACGGAGTCAACACGGTAGAGGAGCTTTAAATACAGAAAACAGCGCCGCAGGCAAAGCCTGCGGCGCTGTTTTTATTTCAGAATGTTATTAGTTGTCTTTTCTTCTGAGAGTAGCTACGCCGAGTCCGAGAACTGCGGCGATAACTACTGCGGTAGCACCGATAACTCCGCCACAACCGTCCTCGGCAGGAGCTTCGGTAGAGGTGGGCTCGGTTGCCTTAGGAGCTGCTGCAAGTGCCTTCACTGCTGCCTCAAGTGCTGCGAGAGTCTCGTCAGCCTGTGCCTGAGTTGCGTCAGCGGTGATAGCCTTAGCAGCGGTAAGAGCAGTCTGGAGTGCCTTCCAGGTATCTGCGGAGTACTCAGCTTCCTTGAGTGCCTCAGCCTCAGCGATCTTAGCGTTGAGAGCGGTGAGGTCAGCAAGCTCTACGAGAGCTTCCTTAGCAGAGGAAATAGCCGCGATAAGAGCGTTTGCCTCTTCAGCGGTAGCGTTCTTGGCGTTGTCGGAAAGGAACTGCTGAGCTGCGGTAATAGCGGAAGCAAGAGCGGAGAAGGAGTCCTTTGTGTAATTGCTTGCGCTCAGCGAGAGAACCTCGTCAAGTGCCGCCTGAAGTGCGGACATATCTGCCTTCTCCTTAAGAGCCGCAAATGCATCGGTCATAGCCTTCATAGCAGTCTCGTACTGAGCTACAGAAACGTCATCCTTAACCTCTTCCTTAGTCAGAGCGTTAGCGTCACGCATAGCAACGTTGAGAGCGGACATGGTCTGGGGGGTGTAGAGATCCTTGTCAAGAGCCTTAGCCTCTTCGTACTTAGCCTTAAGAGCCGCGATGTTTTCAGCGGTAGCCTTCTCGGCAAGACCTGCGCCTGCAGCCGCGAGCGCCTCGAGATGTGTAGCAGCCGCATCATCGGAAGCGTTGCCCTCTGTAATAAGAGCGGAAGCAGCGTCGCGAGCAGCTACGAATGCCGCCCAAGAGGAAGTGGTGTATTTTGCCTCAACAGCATCTGCATACTTAGCAAGCTCAGCCTCAAGAGCCGTGGTGTCTCCGCGAAGTGCGAGAGCCGCGATAGCGTCGTAGAGGTTGGTTGCTGCGTAGTCAACTGCCATCTGGTTGGTAGCGGAGAGAGCCGCCTTAGCCTCCTCGTATGCATTGTTGAGCATATTGTAGGAGTTGGTGGTGTAGGTATTTTCCTTAGCAAGCTCAGCCTCAGCGAATGCGATAGCTTCGTTGATAGCGGTGAGGTCGAGATCAGCCTGATCGCCGCCTACGTACTCGTAAAGCTCAAGCTCAACGTTAACGTATTCTCCGCCGGAATCGCCTTCCATCATAAATCCAAGGAATACGTAGTCAACATCAAAGGGCATATAGAGATTGCCGCTGACAACTGCAAATCTCTCGTCCTCGGTAAGATTTTCCTGAACGCCTTTAAAGGTGTCAGCCATTCTGAACCAAGAATTAGGATCGTAGGTGTGAGTCTCGGGATTCAACTTTGCGCCGAAGATGGTTACCTCTTCAACGAGAGTCTTGCTACCCTGAGTGTTCTTGGAAAGGGTGTAGTATTTGAACGCGTCGATCGTGGTAGTCTCCTTAAGGCAGATACCTACCCAAGCGTCAAAGATATACTCGGTGCCCTTGTTATCAACAACGCGGTTGTTGGGAGAGTCCTGGAAGCCCTTGTATGCATCCTTGTAGGTCTCAAGAGAGCCGTCGTTGATAGTAGCACTGCCTTGTGCGGCATTTACTGCGCTGAGCACGTAGGGCTTCTTTGCATGCGCGCCCTTTACAGGAAATATATCCACGCCGTGCTTGTAAAGATGATAGTCGTAGTAGAACGAGGGAGCTATGCCGGCGTTCTGATCGGCGGAGCTACCTGCCGCCATATTTACTCTTTGTTCGGAAGCCTCTTCCGCCGCAACGGGAATTATTGCGAGAATGGAAGAGAGCAGAAGAGCGGTAATAATCAAAGCAGAAATAATCTTCTTCATTGTTGATCTCCTCAGTTGAAATTTTTGAAGTCTTAATGGCTTCGTTAAGGATATTTTAGCACACTTTGTATTTTTTGTCAAATACATCTTTGTGCCTTTTTAATATTTCGTTTAATATATACAAAATTCATCTTACCCTTATGTGCAAAAAACGAAGAACGCCGCAGACGAATGTCTGCGGCGTTGTAAACCGTTAAGATATATTAGTTATCTTTTCTTCTGAGAGTAGCTACTCCGAGTCCGAGAACTGCGGTGATAACTACTGCGGTAGCACCGATAACTCCGCCACATCCGCCTTCGGAGGAATTGTCAGCGGGCTTTTCGGTTGCGGGCTCGGTTGCTGCGGGAGCGGCGAGAGCCTTGATCGCAGCCTCGACAGCCGCAAGAGCGTCGTCAGCCTGCTTCTGTGTTGCTTCAGCAGTGAGAGCCTTAGCCGCAGCTACAGCGTCCTTGAGAGCCTTCCAGGTCTCAGCGGAGTAGTCAGCTTCCTTGAGTGCCTCAGCCTCAGCGATCTTCGCGTTGAGTGCGGTGAAGTCAGCAAGCTCTACGAGGGCAGCCTTTGCGGCGGTGATAGCGTCACCGAGAGCGGTCGCTTCCTCAGCGGTAACATTGCTGGTGTTGCCGGTAAGGAATACCTGAGCGGCGGTGATAGCAGCTGCGAGCTTGCTAAAGGATTCCTCGGTGTATTTTGTTGATTCTGCTTTGAGCGCATCGTCAAGGATAGCCTGAAGAGCCGAGAGGTCAGCCTTCACCTTAAGTGCATCAAGTGCGTCAACAAGAGCCTTCATAGCTACCTCACACTGAGATAGCGAAACGTCGTCCTTAACGTCTTCTCTTGTCAGAGCGTTAGCGTCACGCATAGCAACGTTAAGAGCGGATACCGTCTGGGAGGTGTAGATGGAGCTATCAAGCGCCTTAGCCTCCTCAAGCTTAGCCTTAAGAGCGGCAAGAGAATCAGCGGAAGCCTTGGGAGTGAGTGCATCTGCTGCATTCATAAGAGCCATAAGGTGTTCAGCAACAGCCTGCTCGGAGGTGTTGCCGGTTTCAATAAGAGTGTTAGCTGCGTCGCGAGCTGCGGCGAATACTGCCCAAGTAGAAGAAGTGTAGTCTGCTTCAAGCTTGTCTGCGTGCTTAGCAAGCTCTGCGGAGAGATCCGAGTAGTCAGCGAGAGTAGCGAGAGCAGCGATAGCCTTGGTTATAGCCTCAGCCGCGTAGTCGATAGCTGCCTGACCGGGAGCGGTCTCGCGTACTGTCTTTGCGGACTCGTAAGCCTTGTTAAGAGCGTTGTAGGTGTCGGTCGTATATGTGTTTGTCTTAGCGAGCTCAGACTCTGCCGCCTCGATAGCCGCATTAAGTGCTACGAGATCAACGGGAGCGGGAACGAATTCGTAAGCTTCGATCTCAACGATGTTGAACTTTCCGCCAACGCCTGCTTCACCCTCGCAGTTAACTGCCATAAAGATATAGTCAACCTCAAAGGGCATCTTGAGCGCACCGGTAATAAATGCAAGATTGCCGTCCTCGGTGCTTGTGCTCTGAACGTCTGTGATAAGATCGGTCATCATAAACCAGCTGTTCGCGTCGAACGTATGAGTTTCGGGGTTTACTACTGCGCCAAAGAGTGCAAGCTCGTCAACGCGCTGAAGATCTCCCTTGGAGACGTCGTTAAGCGTGTAGAGAGAGAAGCTGTCTATCTTCTTGGTCTCTCTGAGGGATATGCCTACCCAACCGTCAAAATGATGAGTAGTTCCTTCGTTATCAGTAATGTCAACACCATCTGCGCTGAAAGCGTTGTAAGCGCCGGAGTAGTTGTCAAGCTTACCGTCGTTTATTCTCGAGCCGCCGGTCGCGTTGTTGACCGAACGGAGAGTGTAGGCTGTATTGCCCATATCAGATCCGGAAATCGGATAGGTACCAACTACGAAATTGTAGAGGGGATAGTTGTAGAACAGTGCATTCGCCGTTCCGCCCTCGTGATCGGCAGCGCCGCCGGAAAGAAGCACGTTCACCTTTGCATCTCCCGCCTCTTCAGCCGCAACAGGAACTATAGCGAGAATGGAGGAGAGTAGAAGTGCTGTTAAGATCAGAGTAGAAATAATCTTCTTCATAGGAGTTCTCCTTGTTTAAATATTTGCACAAATCACTTAAAAAATTAAGTTTTTCGTTAGCTTCATTGTAACACGGTTGGCGTGAATTGTCAAATATATTTTTTATGAAATATAATTTTTGTTAAATGTATCCAAAAATCTTCTTGGAAATGTGTGTAAAAGAGGCAATGAAACTTGAAAAGCAGAGCATAAAAAGCAGCGCCGCAGGCTTTGCCTGCGGCGCTGCTTTTATTTCAGAATGTTATCAGTTGTCTTTTCTTCTGAGAGTAGCTACTCCGAGTCCGAGAACTGCGGTGATAACTACTGCGGTAGCACCGATAACGCCGCCACATCCGCTTTCAGCGGGAGCGTCGGTCGCGGTGGGCTC
>JAFVRA010000027.1 GCA_017504545.1 Clostridia bacterium
AATAAGAATTTTACGAATGGAGGGTAATTAATCTATGAACAAAAAATACAATAACGTAATTCACATTTTCTTTTCAGATTATCTTGCTTGGCTTCTAATCGTATCTTCTTTATTTGTTGTTAGTTGCGTTTTGGCTATTGCTTTTGGCAAGGCGCAAGGTTTCATTTGGATTATTCCCATTCTATTCCTTGTTATTTATTGCTGTTCACTTCAATTATTAGTGCTTTATTGCAAAGTGAAAAAGGATATAAAAGATAGAAATATTGAACATATAACAATTAAAAACTTTAAAATTGAGCAAGATGATACATTCGGATTTAAAAACCGAGGTGGAGCGGCAGTCGGAAAGAAAAAATACAGAATTATTGACGAAAACGGTAATTACTATTTGCTCTCTACAGCAAACGAAAAAGATATGTTTTTTATGTTTCACATTAATCCTTCTTTTTCAATAGAGATTGAGTTTTTAAAAACATCGCGTCTGGTTTTACATATGAAAATAATTGACGAGCCTCAAACCAACAAGAAAGTTCGAGCAAAAAAGTATAATGCTGCATCAGATTTTCGAAAAATATTCGGTCACTATTTGTGATATACACCATCAAACTCCAATTTATGAATAAGTATTGGCGCATATTAAAAGCCTCCCTTGTGTAAAGGGAGGTGGCACGCGAAGCGTGACGGAGGGATTGTAATGCAGAGAAAGCATAATAAAGATATTGTTCCAACTGCCAAAATGTTGCGAAAGAATATGACAAAAGAAGAAAAACACCTTTGGTATGATTTTCTTCGCGCCTATCCTGTTCGCTTTTCTCGTCAAAAGGTTCTCGGAAAGTACATTGCAGATTTTTACTGTGCAGAGGCAAAGCTCGTTATAGAGCTTGACGGCTCGGGACATTATACCGAAGAAGGAAAGCAATACGATGAAGAAAAAACTGCTTTTCTTGAGGAATACGGCTTGACAGTTATCAGAATACTTAATACGGAAATACATAAGAATTTTAGGGGTGTTTGCGAATATATTGACCATCTTGTAAAACAATCCCTCAGTCAGCTGCGCTGACAGCTCCCTTTACACAAGGGAGCCTTTTTTTGTTCATCTATGCCTCGTCAATTTTCCTGACAAGCACTGCATTTGTGGACACAAAAGCAAAATACGGCATACCTCTTTCGAGATATACCGTATTTCTGAAAACTGTCCTTAAGAGTATCGCCCTATTGCGGGTGGATTTTTATTAGTTTACAACATTCTTTGGTGAACCGATAAGGAAATGCTCGATGTTGTCCTCAACTATCGAGAGAAGCCTTTCTCTCGTCTGCAGAGGAGCCCAGGCAACGTGAGGGGTGATCGTGGTATTGGGAGCCGAGCAAAGAGGGCAATCCTCTCTCATAGGCTCGCTCGTCAGCACGTCGATTCCCGCACCTGCGAGACGTCCGCTCGCAAGAGCGTCTGCAAGAGCCTGCTCGTTGATAACGCCGCCTCGCGCAGTATTGATGAAATACGCGCCCTTTTTCATCTTTGCAAATGCATCGGAATTGAACTTTTCTTTAGTGCTCTCGTTCAGAGGGCAGTTGACCGAGAGATAGTCGCTCTCGCAAAGAAGAGTTTCAAAATCAACGAACTCAACGCTTGCATCTATCTGCGGCGTACGAGTGGTAACTATCACGCGCATCTCAAAGGCTTTGGCTATTTCCGCAACTCTCTTGCCGATAGCACCGTAGCCGAATATTCCGAGCGTTTTGCCCGCAAGCTCTTCGGTAGGACGCGAGAAGAAGCAGAAGAGTCTCGAGCGTATCCACGCGCCGTCCTTGACGTCTCGGTCGTAATCAGCAACCTTTGACGCGTGGTTGAGAATGTAGGCAAACACCTGCTGTGCAACGGCAGAGGTCGAGTACGAGCCCGCGTTGCATACGGTTATTCCTTTTTCTCGCGCATAGACGGTATCTATATTGTTATAGCCCGTCGCGAAGAGCGCGATAAGCTTGAGATTCTTTGCGGCGTCAAGCTCATTTTTACCAAGCACGGTCTTGTTGAGAATGACGACGTCAGCGTCCTTGATGCGCTCTGCGATCTGCTCGGGAGCGGTCTCGGAGTAGTAGGTGACCTTTCCGAAGCGCTCAAGCGAGGTCAGATCGAGATCGTTCGCGCTCACGGTGCTGCAGTCGGTGAGAACAATACTCAGTGACATTATCCTTTTACCTCAAAACGATTTTTACAACGGGGACAAACCACGAAATGCTTGCCCTTTGCCTTGGGGAGTCTGAGGACTGCCTTGCAGGAGGGGCATTTGCGGTAAACGTGAGTCTTTCTGTCGCGGAATTTGTTTTTGCGGAGTTTGAAGAAGCCGCAGAATTTGTCGTTTTCACGCTTGCGCGCCGCGATGTTCCTTGAGAACATTCTCGAGAGCATCCACACCACGAGAGCGGTGGCTACTACGTAGTAGAAGATCGAGAACCAGAGAGAGCGCACGAAGATAGAAACTACCGTGCAGATCAGCACGAAGGCGAAATAAACGTAAAGCAGTACCGTTGAAAGCGTATCGGTTCCGTATCTTCCGTACATAAAACGATAAAGCTTATTTTTGAACTTACCCATTATTTAAAACGATCCTTTCACAGTTATTACTCTGTGCGAAGCGCGATAACAGGATCCTTCCTGGAAGCCTTCTTTGCGGGGATAAGTCCTGCGAGCATGGTAAGTCCCATGCTGATAAGAACGAGGACAACTGCCGCAAGGGCGGGAAGTGTTGCGCGGATGTTCGAGAATCCTGTAAGTCCCTGAATAATTGCATTCGTGGGCAGGCAGAGAACTATTGTCATAAGAATACCTATGATTCCTGCCGCAAGTCCGATAATAAATGTCTCGGCGTTGAATACGCGGGAAATATCACGCTTGGATGCACCGATAGCGCGGAGAATACCGATCTCCTTGGTTCTCTCAAGAACCGAGATGTTAGTGATGATTCCTATCATGATGGAGGATACCACGAGAGAGATAGCAACGAATGCTATAAGAACGTAGGATATAACGTCGATGATGATAGTTACAGAGGACATCATGATACCGATGATATCGGTGTACTCAAGCTGATCCTTTTCCTCAACGCTCGCGTTGTAATCAGCGATAAACTGCTCAACGTTCTCTTTCTGGTGGAAGTCCTTAGCGTAGAAGTTGATAGAAGCGGGCTTATTCTTCTCGGCATTGCCAAGCGAGGTAAGCACGGACTTATAGGTCGCATCGGTCTGAGGTGCGAAGCCGTAAAGCGCCTCTTCTATCTGAATGAACTCCTCGCTGTCTGCGGGGAAGCCGTGGAGGATAGCAAGAAAGATCTCCTCATTTACCGTCATAGTTTTGAGAGCTTCAGAGACCTCCACGTATATCTGGCTCATTACCTCCTCGCCTGCAAGATCAACGAGTCCGTGGACGACCATGGGCGTATCTGTTCCGGGGATGGTAGTCTCAAATCCGTTTACGAGAACGTAATAGTGCGAGACGTCCATATAGGGAAGGAAGGAGGCGATATTTGCGGGAGTGATCTCTCCGAATACTCCGTATTCCTTCATCATTTCGTTGATAGCGCCCGTAAGTCCCATAAGCTCCATAGTGTTTGCGGGGTTAGCCGATGCTGCAGAGATCATAGTATTGAGAAGCTCTATCTTGTTTTCGTTGGGAAGCAGGAAGAATACGTTCTTAAAGCCTGCCGCATCCTTGATGTCAAGCTGCTTTGCAAATTCCTCTTCGGTCTTTATCATCTGAGTCATATAAGCGTAGAACTGCTCCATAGTGGTAGCGTCTATCTTAGCTATAAGCTCGCCGATAGTGTCGGGGGTGTAGGTGGTTCGCTCAAATCCGAGACCCGTGAGAACGTTGATGTCGGGGGTCTTCATCTGCTGAGCGATAACGTCGCTGTTCTTGTTTTCTTCAAGGATATAATCGGTGAGATCCTTGGTGTATCCGATAACACCCGAGATAGAGGTCGTGGATGCGTCCACCTTAGGACGAACAACGCCCGAGATCTTAAGCTCGGTGCCGTGCTCCTTGATGAACTTTGCAAGCTGATCCTCGGTGTAGTATTCTCTTACGTCGCTCCAAACCTTATAGGTCTCGCCGTTGTGTGTGTAGGTCTTGTCGGTGGGAATAAAGAAATCCTCGGTATTGAGAAGCGTGAACTTCATATCAAGGAAGTAATCGATGGGGTAGGGCTCGATGTCCTCGGACTCGTACTTCTCGCCCGACATAATAGAATTCATTATGCCCTCAAGCTCGCCCTGATCGAGAACTCCGAGCATATAGAGCGCCATCTTGCTTATGGAGTTGTTCTTTCCTACTACGAGAACGACCTCGTTTTCATTCTCGGGCCAATGTCCGTCAACAATGTCATACTGCTGATCGAGAAGCTCCTGATTGTTGATCATCTCGCTGAAAACGTTTATGCCGGCAGAGCCCGATGCCTCCATAAGAGTGCCAAGGCTTGAGAAGCTGTCGCCCATGTTCTTGAACATATTTTCAAGACCGAGCTTGAGAGTGCCGTCGTTGGTGTAAACCTGAAGATCGAGATTGTAGGTGTACTGAATGTCACTTACGTACTTGTCTATCTCCTCGCGGTTCTCTTCGATATAATCTCTGAACGCCTCAAGATTGTTGGGGCGGGTAGAGGTCATCGCACTTACCATAGAGTCAAGCGAGTTATCAACGTAGATCTTATCGTCGTCGTGCTCCTCGTCGCTATTGGAGGTAGAGGTCATCGCCTCCATCATTGCGGTCATATCCTGAGTCTGCTCAAAGATAGAGAGCGGATAGGTCGAGAGTGTGTCCTCCTGTACCTGATCGATAAAGAGCTGAATACCGTTGGAAAGTGAGAGGATAAGGGCGATGCCGATAATTCCTATACTTCCCGCAAAGGATGTAAGAACTGTTCTTCCTTTCTTGGTAAGAAGGTTTTTCATTGAAAGAGAGATAGCCGTAGCAAATGACATAGAGGTCTTTTTGCCCTCTGCCTTGCGAGCCTTTTTGTCCTTCTTTATCTGAAGTCTCTTCTCAGCATCCTTAGCGGCAAGCGCCTCATATTCCTCCGCGCTTATGGGATCGGAGTCATCGATCACCTGACCGTCGGAGAGCTTTACGATACGCGTCGAATATTGCTCTGCAAGCTCGGGGTTATGAGTTACCATAATTACGAGACGGTCGTCAGCTACTTCCTTGAGAAGCTCCATTATCTGAACGCTCGTGTGCGTATCAAGCGCACCCGTGGGCTCGTCTGCAAGAAGAATATCGGGGTTGTTTACCAGCGCACGCGCGATAGCGACTCTCTGCATCTGACCGCCCGACATCTGATTGGGCTTCTTATGAAGTTGATCGCCAAGTCCGACCTTAGTGAGTGCCTCGACGGCTCTTGCGCGGCGCTCGCTCTTTGATACGCCTGAGAGGGTGAGCGCGAGCTCTACGTTAGAGAGAACGCTCTGGTGGGGGATAAGATTATAGCTCTGGAAAACAAAGCCTATAGAGTGATTTCTGTAAGCGTCCCAGTCGCCGTCCTTGAAAAGCTTTGTTGATTTACCGTTGATGATAAGATCGCCGTCTGTGTAGCGGTCAAGTCCACCGACGATATTGAGCATCGTCGTTTTTCCGCAGCCTGAAGGTCCGAGAATAGATACGAACTCGTTTTCGCGGAAGCAGAGACTCACACCGTTAAGTGCGGCAACCGTCGTATCGCCCGTCTGATATGTCTTGACGATATTTTTTAGTTCAAGCATTTATTTTTTCCTTTCTGCCGTGGGCACTCTTGCCCATTCTATAAAATAATATGAAAATAAACAATATATATTTTAAGACCCCTTCTTTAAGTTAAGGTCAAGAATATCATAAGATTGTGTGAAGAAATATGAAAAATAGGTGAAAAAGCGTAAGGCTGCATTTGCTACAGCCTTACATCGTAAATATCACCGTTGATGACTATTTATCGCAGGGGAAGAGTCTTTCCTGCTCACGCATCTGAGCGATAGCGGAAGAAGCATCCTCTGCCTTGAAGATAGACGAGCCTGCAACTATAACGTTAGCGCCTGCACTCGTCAGAAGTCCGAGATTGTCAACGCCTATGCCGCCGTCAACCTCAATGTCAATATCGTATCCGTTTTCCTTGGCGTAAGCGCGAAGGGACGCCACCTTCTCAATAGTGTGGGGAATAAGCTTCTGACCGCCAAAGCCGGGCTCAACTGTCATAATAAGTGCCATATCTATCTCGGAAAGGATAGGGTAGAGCACCGAGACGTCTGTTGCGGGCTTGATGGCAACAGCCGCCTTTACTCCGAGAGAACGAATGTGGCGAAGCACCGAAACGGGATCCTCGCAGCTCTCGTAGTGGATGGTTATGAGATCCGCGCCTGCCTTGACGAAATCCTCAACGTATCTGTCGGGATCAATAATCATAAGGTGAACGTCGAAAAACATTTTGGAGTCTTTTCTGAGCGCGCCTATCACAGATGCGCCAAAGCTTATGTTAGGAACGAAAAGTCCGTCCATAACGTCAAGGTGCAGATATTCCGCGCCTGCGTCTTCGACCTTTTTTACGTCTTTGCCGAGTGCGGCGAAGTTTGCGGCAAGAACCGAGGGTGAGATGATGATCATAGAAATCTCCTTTTGCTTTGTCAAAATAGGCGTGTTCTTCATAGAATAACTAAGGAAGGCGCGTGATGCACCACCTTACGCTCGCGCGGAACAGACGGTAAAGATAAGGACGATAGGCAAAAAAGTCCGCGTGAGGCATCACTTGATTTTCTCAAATTCCCGAGTCCCTCGGGAATTTGAGCTTTTTATTTTATTTTTTCAATAAGGCATACCGCGTGCGCGGCGATGCCCTCGCCCTCGCCCGTAAAGCCGAGACCTTCTTCGGTAGTAGCCTTGATGCTGATGTCGTCAAGCTCGATGTCAAGAGCGTAGGAGATCCTCTTACGCATCTCGGGGATATACGGCGCGAGCTTTGGGCGCTGAGCAATTACGGTAGCGTCGATATTAGAGGGCTTGAAGCCGTTAGCACAAAGCTTAGCACCGACTTTTCTGAGGAGCTCAAGGCTGTTTGCGCCCTTGTATCGCTCGTCGTTGTCGGGAAACATTTTTCCGATGTCTCCGAGTGCCGCCGCGCCGAGAAGTGAATCTGCGATGGCGTGGAGAAGCACGTCGGCGTCGGAATGTCCGAGAAGTCCCTTCTCGTAGGGGATATTTACACCGCCGAGAATGAGATCTCTGCCCTCAACGAGCCTGTGAACGTCGTATCCGTGTCCTATTCGTATCATTATTCTTCTTCCGTTCCGTAGTATATTTCAGGAGTGTCCGTCTTGCGTACCTTCAGTATTCCTCTTGCCGCGGCAAGATCGTCGTAGGTGGTAAGCTTGATGTTTTGCAAGCCGCATTCCACAAGACGTATCGGGTGTCCGATAAATTCAACGAGCGAATTATCGTCAGTTCCCTCAAATTTCTTTTCAACTGCCATGACCGCTGCGGCGCGGTAAAGATTAGTCTTGAACACCTGAGGCGTCTGAGCAAGCCACACGGTGTTTCTGTCAGCGGTGTTGTCAATAAAGCCCTTGCTGTTTGCTATCTTTACGGTATCTGTCGCGCGGTGAGCCGCGGTAGCCGCCTTATATTTGTAAGCGGAGCGGCAGACAGAGGTTATCTGCTCGGGGGTGATGAGGCAACGTGCGCCGTCTGCGATAGCGACGAATTTAGCGCGGTCGTCTATAGCCTCAAAGCCGTTCATTACGGATTTCTGACGCGTATCTGAGCCGATCACGATCCTTGAAAGCTTGGTGATATTATGATCCTTGCAAGCCTTTTCCCAATAGGGACGCTCGTCCTCTTTTGCCACGATGATTATCTCGTGGATGCACTCGGTGTTCTCAAACGCCTTGAGCGTGTGAATGAGCACGGGAGTGCCGCAAAGCTTGGTCATCTGCTTGGTCTCAGTTCCGCCGAAGCGCTCGGAAAGTCCTGCGGCTGCTATAATGGCAGACGTGAAATTCTTGGGGTGGGGAGAGCCGGAGATCGCCCTGAGAACACCCACTATATTCTTAATGCACAAAATGGCATCCTCCTTAATGGTGTTGATGTATTATGCTTGCGGGAGCCGTAATAAGCCGTTATCAGAGCTTGCCCTCTTCAATATCCTTGAGCATAGCAACGCGTGTTACGTGATTGCCGCTGTTAGCGTAGGTCGCGTCAAGGAAGGCATCAACGAGGTCAAGAGCAAGTCCTATGCCGAGCACGCGCTGACCGAGGCAGAGAACGTTAGCGTCGTTGTGCTCTCTGGTGAGTCTTGCCGAGAAGCAATCGGAGCAGCAAGCGGCTCTGATGCCGTCGTGCTTGTTTGCGGCGATAGACATACCTATACCCGTGCCGCAGATGAGGATGCCGAGCTCAGCCTCGCCCGAGAGTATCTTCTCACATGCCGCAGAGGCGTAAATAGGGTAGTGGCAGCTTGCCGAAGAAAAGGTTCCGACCTCGATGACCTCGTGGCCCTTTTCCTTTATGTGAGCGATAACCGCATCCTTGATCTCAAATCCTGCATGGTCGCATCCAAAAACGATCTTCATTATGTAAATTTCCTTTCGGTATTAGTTTTTATTTTCTTGTTTCTCGCGCTCTGCGCGCTCACGTTCTGCTTGAGAGGGGCGGAGATAATCAACGCACAGCTCTGCGTCAGTACAAGTCTTTTCCTCGCGGTATTCCTTGAGTGCTACCTCGGCTACCGAAAAGGCAGACTGGTGTCTCACTCTCTCGGGGAGATAGCGAAGCTTAGTCTTCTCAAAGCCGCTCTCGGTTACGTCGTATCCGTCGCCCACGAGAGTCACTTCTTCGCCGTATTCCGAAAGAATAGCGTCAAGCTCGCTTATAGCCATAGCGCTGTCGGGCATCAGACGCGTGAGAGTCTCGCCGTCTGAGCGGAAGAGCGCGGTATATACCTGCGAGCGTCTTGCGTTCATTACGGGGCATATAAGTCCGCGATGGAAGCGGAGATTATATGCAAGTGCTTCAAGCGTGGATACTCCGACACACGCCTTGCCCGAGGCAAAGGCGAGCCCCTTGACTGTCGCCGCGCCTATTCTCA
This sequence comes from Clostridia bacterium, assembly GCA_017504545.1. Classification (GTDB taxonomy): domain Bacteria; phylum Bacillota; class Clostridia; order Oscillospirales; family CAG-272; genus HGM12713. The sequence goes on from JAFVRA010000027.1 coordinate 9,102, forward strand.
CTCCCGTAAACGAGCCGGGGCCCGAGGATACCGCAAAGAGATCGATGTCCTTTACGTCGAGCGAGAAAAACGAGAGAAGCGACTCTATCATAGGAAGCAGAGTCTCACTGTGAGTATTTTTGTTGTTAAGCGTGTATTCTGCGAGGAGCTTTCCGTCCTCGCACAGAGCCGCCGACGCTACGAGCGCCGACGAATCTACTGCCAAGATCTTCATATTAGTCCTTTCGAGCCCTGTATTGCGCCTCGGGCTGTAAAAGAGTGATGGTTATTGTTCGCCTGTCGGGATGCTCCTCGGGGCATTTTTCAATATTGACCGCGATGTGTCTGTCCGGGAGCGCGAAGGTAATGTTCTCGCTCCATTCGGTAAGGCAAACTCCGTTCCTGTCAAGATAGTCGTAAAAGCCTATCGAGTAGAGCTCGTCCTCGTCATTTATGCGGTACATATCAAAGTGAAATACCGAGATCTTTTCTCCCTTGTATTCGTTTACGAGCGCAAAGGTGGGGGATTTTACACGCGCGTTAGGGGAGAATAGAGAGGTAAAGCCGCGGACGAATGCGGTCTTGCCGACTCCGAGATCGCCGTAAAGCGCGATAAATCGGGGCAGAGAGCTGTCGGCGGCTATCGCCTCTGCGAGTGTAGCACCGAGCGCCTCGGTCTGCTCGGCTGAATTCGTGACTAGATTTGCGGGAAAGGTCATAGCTTATCAGAAAAGTCCCGTGATGTTGCCGTTGTCGTCAACGTCGATGTTGAATGCGGCAGGCTTCTTCGGGAGACCGGGCATAGTCATGATAGCACCCGTGAGCACTACGATAAACTCCGCACCTGCCGAGAGCTTGACCTCGCGGACGGTGAGCGTAAAGCCTGTGGGACGTCCGAGAAGAGCAGCATCGTCAGAGAGAGAATACTGAGTTTTTGCAACGCAGATAGGGAAGCGAGAGTACTTTTCGTCGAGCGCCTCGATCTCTGCAATATTCTTGAGAGCGGCGGCGTCGTACTTGACCTCTGCCGCGCCGTATATCTTGGTTGCGAGCGCGCTTATCTTCTCCTTGATGGAAAGCTCGTCCGCATACATAAATTCAAAATTCTTTTCCTTTTCACAAGCGGCTACTACCTTATTAGCGAGGTCGATACCGCCGTCTCCGCCCTTTGCGAATACCTCGGAGAGTGCGAAATCCGCGCCCTTCTCGGTGCATATCTTTTCGATATACGCAAGCTCGGCATCGGTGTCCGTGCCGAAGCGGTTGATGGCAACTACTACGGGCAGACCGTACTTGCGGAGATTGTCAATGTGAGCCTCAAGGTTGACTGCACCCTTTGCGAGAGCGTCGAGATTTTCGGTCGAGAGCTCGGCCTTTGCAACGCCGCCGTTATATTTGAGCGCGCGTACCGTTGCAACGAGAACTACGGCGTCAGGCTCAAGACCTGCCTTGCGGCACTTGATGTCAAGGAACTTCTCAGCGCCGAGGTCAGCGCCAAAGCCTGCCTCGGTGATGGTGTAATCAGCAAGCTTGAGAGCAAGCTTCGTAGCTCTTACAGAGTTACAGCCGTGAGCGATATTCGCGAACGGGCCGCCGTGGATAAGAGCGGGGGTGTTTTCAAGAGTCTGAACGAGGTTAGGCTTGATGGCGTCCTTAAGGAGCGCCGCCATAGCGCCGTTAGCCTGAAGGTCGCGGCAATATACGGGAGTGCCGCTGTAGGTGTAAGCCACAAGGATATTGCCGAGTCTCTCCTTGAGATCGGAGATAGACTCTGCAAGGCAGAGGATAGCCATTATCTCGCTGGCTACGGTTATCATAAACTTGTCCTGTCTCGGAACGCCGTCCATCTTAGTGCCAAGACCGACGATGACGTTGCGGAGAGCGCGGTCGTTAGTGTCGGTAACGCGTGCGAAAAGTATTCTGCGAGGGTCGATAGAAAGCTCGTTGCCCTGCTGGAGATGGTTGTCTATCATAGCAGAGAGAAGATTGTTAGCCGCGGTGATAGCGTGGAAGTCGCCCGTGAAGTGAAGGTTGATGTCCTCCATAGGAACGACCTGAGCATATCCGCCGCCTGCCGCACCGCCCTTGATGCCGAAAACGGGGCCGAGCGAGGGCTCGCGGAGAGCGATGATAGCGTTCTTGCCTATCTTGCTCATAGCCATACCGAGACCGACCGTCGTGGTGGTCTTGCCCTCACCTGCGGGGGTGGGGTTGATGGCAGTAACGAGAATAAGCTTTCCGTTCTTTCTGCTTGCGGTTCTCTTAAGGAACGCGTCGTTTATCTTAGCCTTATATTTGCCGTAAAGCTCAAGCTCGTCGTCCTTGATTCCAAGCTGGGTCGCAATATCGGTTATGGGAAGCATTTTCGCTTCTTGTGCGATCTGTATATCGGTCTTCATATTATCCCCCTGAAATAAAAGATATATTATATTTATTATATCTACAATAGTATATCACGAAAAGCAGGTTATGTAAAGAGCGGAAGCGAAATTTTTGGTAGCTATTTGTAACTTTTTTGTTGACAGAGCGGCGCTTTTGAGATAAAATTGTATTCGGATACAGCTTTTTTGAAATTATCAAAGGAGAGATATAAATGGCTCAAAGAGGAGAAGCCTTTAGAAAAGAGGCTAAACGCAGGATAATTGAATATCTCATCGGGCGCGAAGGCGCGTCTCCCTCCGAGCTTGCCGAAGCCGTCGGTGTCAGTCGGGTCACGCTATCTATCCTTCTTGACGAGCTTGTCGATAAAGGCGTGCTGACAAGGCAGGGTGAGCGCTCGTACTCGCTTTTGTCTGGCTCGGTTGCCGTCCTGCTAAAAATGGGGATCGAGAGCGCGGAAATAATAACGGTCGATCTTTGCGGCAGAGAAGTGCGGAGAAATAAAATGAGCCTCGTGCCCTCTATGTCTTACGCCGATAATGCCGCAAGACTTCTCGGGATAGCAGAAAGATATGCTTCGGAGCTTTCGCTTGACGGGCGCGAGATATATTGTGCTTTTATATACTACGGCAAGCTTTCTTTGCGGAGCGTGCCGAAAAGATTTAGCTTTATTTCGGGAGATGAGCTTCTTGCAAGCGGACTGTCGGAATATAGCGGAGCAACGCTTTATATTGACGGAGCAGACCGAGCGTCGTATCTATTGCTTGACGGAAGGATAGTGGCTTCGGGAAGAATATCGGAGCTCCTTGCAAGTGAGATGAGAAGCGCACTCGGGCTGATAAAGCCGCAGAGAGTGATACTCGCGGGCGCAGACGAGGCTATGAGGGCAAGCGCCGAGAGCGCGACGGTCTTCAGAGGCGCGGAGTTTTCTTTTATACCGCCCTCCAAGCTTTGCCCTGACGAGCGTGCGGCGTTGATCGGGATTATCGCAGAGCTTATATGACCAATATCAAGAAAACACCGCTGATGCGTTCTGCATCAGCGGTGTTGTTTTAAGACGAAAACCCCGCCATAGTGGCGGGGTTCAATATAGGCTATGCCGATAAGCAGAAAACAAATAAAGGGTTAGTGAAGAATGTTTTTGTGTCAAAGGCTCCCTCCGGGAGTCGTGTTGAAAGCAACGGTCGAGTTTTGCAAGCAAAACATCGAGAGCTGTCGAGCGTATGCGAGACTGAGGGAGAATGCGCAACCTCAATCATGTCGTTGCAATGAGGCGAGAGAAAACTTTAAAGTTTCGCGGGCTCCTTCCACCGCAAGCGGTCCCCCGTCTCGCTTCGGCTCGGTCACGCTCGGGCTCTGACACCACACCGTGGTGTCATTCACTACCCTCGCGCCGC